>NZ_JBIWNL010000007.1:334072-346676 GCF_044767225.1 Kitasatospora sp. NPDC101447 | reverse complement strand
TTCACAATCTTTGCCAAACCCCCCGCTCCACCTATCCCCAACCCCCCCCCCCCCCCCCCCACCCCCCCCGCCCCCCCCCCCCCCCCCGGGGGGGGGGGCCCGTCGGCCAACCGTTTCCACCCGCGCGTCAGCGCCTCCGCACGCCCGCCGCCAGCTCCCCGGCCAGCCCCCGCACGGCGTCCAGCCCGGCCGCCTCGTCGTCGCCCGCCTCCAGGATCCGCTTCACGAACGCCGAGCCGACGATCACGCCGTCGGCGAACCGCGCGACCTCCGCCGCCTGCACGGCGTCGGAGACGCCGAGCCCGACGCAGACCGGCAGGTCCGTGGTGGCCCGGGTGCGCGCGACGAGGTCCTCGGCCAGCGAACCGACCGCCGAGCGGGTGCCGGTCACGCCCATGACCGCGGCCGCGTACACGAACCCGCTGCCCGCCGCCGTGACCTCGGCCAGCCGGGCGTCCTTGCTGCTGGGGGCGACCACGAACACGGTGTCCAGCCCGTGCTCGTCCGCCGCCTTGCGCCACTCCTCCGACTCCTCCACCGGCAGGTCCGGCAGGATGCAGCCGGCCCCGCCCGCGGCCGCCAGGTCGGCGGCGAACCGCGCCACGCCGTAGCGGTCGACCGGGTTCCAGTACGTCATGACCAGCACCGCGGCGTCGGGGTGCGCGGAGGCGACCTCCTGGACGGTGCGCAGCACGTCCTTGATGCGCACGCCGCCGCGCAGCGCGATGTCGTCGGCGGTCTGGATGACGGCGCCGTCCAGCACCGGGTCGGAGTGCGGCAGGCCGATCTCGACCACGTCGCAGCCGCCCTCGATCAGGGCGTTGACCGCCCGGATTCCGCCGTCGACGGTCGGGAAGCCGGCCGGCAGGTAGCCGATCAGTGCGGCGCGGTCCTCGGCCTTGGCGGCCGCCAGGACGCCGCTGAGCTTCGATGCAGCCATGGTCAGTTACCCCCCTGGGCGTTGCCGGCGCCCGGCTCGTCGTACAGGCCGAAGTACTCGGCGGCGGTGTGCATGTCCTTGTCGCCGCGCCCGGAGAGGGAGACCAGGATGGTGGCCTCCGGTCCGAGCTCGCGGCCGAGTTCCAGGGCTCCGGCGAGGGCGTGGGCGCTCTCGATGGCCGGGATGATGCCCTCGGTGCGGGACAGCAGCCGCAGCGCCTGCATCGCCGCGTCGTCGGTGACGGGGCGGTACTCGGCCCGGCCGGTGTCCTTCAGCCAGGCGTGCTCCGGGCCGACGCCCGGGTAGTCGAGGCCGGCCGAGATCGAGTGCGACTCGATGGTCTGGCCGTCCTCGTCCTGGAGGACGTAGGTGCGGGAGCCGTGCAGCACGCCCGGGTCGCCCTTGGTGAGGGTGGCGGCGTGCCGGGGGGTCTCGGCGCCCTCGCCGGCCGCCTCGCAGCCGATCAGGCGCACGTCGGCGTCCGGGATGAACTCGTGGAAGATGCCCATCGCGTTGGAGCCGCCGCCGACGCAGGCGACGACGGCGTCGGGCAGCCGCCCGGTGCGGTCGAGCACCTGCTGCCGCGCCTCGACGCCGATGATCCGGTGGAAGTCGCGGACCATCATCGGGAACGGGTGCGGCCCGGCGACGGTGCCGAACAGGTAGTGGGTGGAGTCCACGTTGGCGACCCAGTCGCGGAACGCCTCGTTGATGGCGTCCTTGAGGGTGCGGCTACCGGACTTGACGGCCACGACCTCGGCGCCGAGCATCCGCATCCGGGCGACGTTCAGCGCCTGGCGCTGGGTGTCGACCTCGCCCATGTAGATGGTGCAGTCGAAGCCGAAGAGCGCGCAGGCGGTGGCGGTGGCCACGCCGTGCTGGCCGGCGCCGGTCTCGGCGATGATCCGGGTCTTGCCCATCCGCTTGGTGAGCAGGGCCTGGCCCAGCACGTTGTTGATCTTGTGCGAGCCGGTGTGGTTGAGGTCCTCGCGCTTGAGCAGGATGCGCGCGCCGCCCGCCTCGGCGGAGAAGCGGTGCACGTCGGTCAGCGGGCTGGGGCGCCCGGTGTAGTCCTTGAGCAGCGCGTCCAGCTCGGCGGCGAAGGCCGGGTCGGTCTTGGCCTTCTCGTACTCCTCGGCGACCTGCTCGACCGCGGCGACCAGCGCCTCGGGGATGAAGCGGCCGCCGTACGCGCCGAAGTATCCGCGCGCGTCCGGCACCTGGGCACCGGGCAGGTAGTCCTTCTCGGACATGTGGTTTCCCTTGGGGAGTGGGACGACAGTGACGTCTGATCGGCTGGGGTCAGCCGCGCGTCACGCGCCATCGCCGTCCCGGCACCTGCCCGGGCTCACAGCCGATCACGTACCGCACCCGACGCCCCAGCACCCGGCGTGCGGGCGCGCGGCAGCCGCGCGGGCGGCAACCGGGGGCGAGTCGGGCGGCGATCTTCATCGGGCTGTGTCAGTCCTTGTGCCGGACGGCCGGGTGGGCCCCCGCGGCGACCAGGTCGGCGACCGCGGCGCGCGGGTCCTTGCCGGTCACCAGGGACTCGCCGACCAGCACCGCGTCGGCGCCGAGGTTGGCGTAGTTGATCACGTCCAGCGGGCCGCGGACCCCGGACTCGGCGATCTTCACGATGCTGTCCGGGATGGCGTGGACCACGTTCCCGAAGGTGTTGCGGTCCACCTCCAGGGTCTTCAGGTTGCGGGCGTTGACGCCGATGATCCGCGCCCCGGCGTCCACCGCGCGCTTGATCTCCTCCTCGTCGTGCACCTCGACCAACGGGGTGAGGCCGATCGACTCGGCGCGCTCGATCAGCGACACCAGGGCCGACTGGTCGAGGGCCGCGACGATCAGCAGCGCGAGGTCGGCGCCGTGCGCGCGGGCCTCCCACAGCTGGTAGGCGGTGACGATGAAGTCCTTGCGCAGCAGCGGGGTGTCCACCGCGGCGCGGACGGCGTCCAGGTCGGCGAGCGACCCGCCGAAGCGGCGCTGCTCCGTCAGCACGCTGATCGCGGCGGCACCGCCGGCCGCGTAGTCGCGCGCCAGGGCGGCCGGATCGGCGATCGAGGCCAGGGCGCCCTTGGACGGGCTGGAACGCTTGACCTCGCAGATCACCCGGACACCGTCGCCCTTGAGGGCGGCGACGCCGTCCTTGGCCTCCGGGGCCTTGGCGGCGCGCTCCTTCAGCTCGTCCAGGGAGACCCGGGCCTGCCGCTCGGCGAGGTCCTCGCGGACCCCTTCGATGATCGAGTCGAGCACACTCACTCAGGAGCCCCCATCGTTTCTGCCAGTTGGCCAGCGAGAGCCGGGCGGGCGGTGACCCGCCGGCTCTTCGATGGTATCGGCACCCGGGAGCGCGGGGCGCATCCGCCCGGCGCGCGTCTCGCGGACCGGACCGCCGCTCCGGCGGCCCTCAACTGCGGCTTCACCGCTTCTCCACCCGTCGGCGGGCCCGGCCGCGGACCCGGCGCTCAGACCAGCGGGGGCGCCAGACCGGCTCCGACCGGCGAGTTCCGCACCACGGTGAACACCAGCACGAGCAGCGCGATCAGTGCCCAACGCCGGCCTCCGACGGTGACCCGGGGCGGCGGCCCCCCGGTCAGGGCGGCCCAGGCCCAGCGCAGCCAGAGCACCCCCAGCACGCCGAACAGCAGCACGGCGGCGGCGTTGTCGTGCAGGGCCCCGGTGAGGTCGCCGTGGGTGAGCGCGTGGACGCAGCGCAGCCCGCCGCAGCCGGGGCACCACCAGCCGGTGGCCGTCAGGAACGGGCAGTCCGGGTAGTGCCCGGGGCTGTTGGGGTCCACCACGGCGACGTACGCGGTGGGGACGGCCACCGCCGCCAGCGCGGTCAGCGGCGGGCCGAGCCGGCGCAGCACGGGCGGCGGGGCGGAGGCGGTGGGGGCGGCGTTCACGCCCCGATTCTGCCCGCGCCCGGGCCCGGACACGACGAAACGGCGGGCGCGGCGCGCCCGCCGTTCGGTTGTGCGAAAAGGCGGGTCGTACGGAGGACGGTCGGGCCCCCGTACGGAGGGGTGGTCGTCAGGCGGCGACGGCGGCGGCGACGCGGGCCTCGTGGGCCGCGACCTGCTCCTCGGTCGACTTGTAGACGTTGGTGCTGGGCTGCTTGCCCATGCCGGCCATCGCCATGGCCTTGCCGACCACGCCACCGGCCACGACGACCGCCAGGCCGGCGCAGACGAGGAGCACCGACGGCAGGATCATCGCGACACCGGCGATGCCGAAGCCGACGAAGGAGATGACGACGCCGGTCCAGGCGGCGGGGGTGTGGCCGTGTGCTGCTGCTGCCATCTGAGTGGTGCTCCTTGGCTCTCGGGGCCCGGCCGGGCCTGCGGGGCCGCCGGCGGGTTGACGGAGTCCATTGTGCCGGGCCACACACCCGCCGCCCAAAGCGGGTGGCGGGTCTATCGCGTCACATGTGCACGTCGGGCGGCCGCGGGGCGCGCGCGGCGGGTCGAGGGGCCCGCAGTGGCGGTGGCACCCGGCGCCGGGGCCGTCCGCCGGGGCGGGTGGGCCTCAGACCGCCGTGGGGTCCTCGCCGCGGTCCAGCGCCTTCCACAGGTCGCCCGGGGTCTCGGCCTTGGCCGCGGTCCTGGCCGGGGCCTTGCCAGTCGGCGCCTCGTAGCGGCTGCCCATGGCGGGCCAGCCGCGGCCGTAGCGCAGGGTGAGCAGTCCGGCGAGGGCCAGCAGCACGCCGCCGACCAGCGCGACCCAGGGCCAGGCCGTGTGCGAGACCCCGGTGGCCGCCGAGCCGGTCAGCGCGAGCTTGCGGGCCGCCTCGGCGTCCAGCGCGGCGGTGTCGCCCGCCCCGGCGACCGACGCGGCGGCCGCGCCGATCCCGGCGAACAGGGTCAGCGCACCGACCGCCAGCCGTCCCGCGCCGCGCACCGCGAACACCGCGACGGCCGCGGCGAGGCCCACCAGGGCCAGCCCGCCGGGCAGTTCGGAGATCCGGCCGCCGGTGACGGCGACGTCCAGGGTGCCCGCCCGCCCCTCGGCCCAGGTCCGCCCGGCCGCGGTCAGCACCAGGACGGCGCTCAGCACGGTGAGCAGCAGCATCACGCCGAGCGTGCGGCGGCTGGGGGCGGCGGGGGCGGGGGTCTGGTCAGCGCTCACCCGTCCACTATCCCCCGACCGACACCCCGGTCCGCACCCGGGGTGGGGGGCGGGGCGGAGGACGGCGTGGGGAAGGGGTCCGTCCGCAGCACCACCGTCCGCCAGCCCAGCGACAGGAACAGGTCGTTGCCGAACGGCACCCGCTCGGCCTCCCGGTACACCCCCTCGGGGGACGGCGCGCTGTGCACGGTGCAGACCGCCGCCGCCGGGTCGACCACCACGTAGAGCGGCACCCCGCTGCGCGCGTACGCCCGCCCGGCCTCCGCCAGGCCCGGCCGGGCCACCTCCAGCACCGCCTCGACCCCGGCCGCGCCGAACCGGCCCCGCTCGCCCCGCACCGCGTCCGGGGCGAGCACCGCCAGGTCGGGGGCGAACACGGCGGGCTCCCGGTCCGGGCCGCCGGGCGCGGCCGGGAAGTCCACCGCCACGCCGGACAGCACCCGGCCGTGGCCCGCCGGCTGCTCGCCGAACTGCCCGGCCGCGCTCAGCACGACCTCCCAGCGCAGCTCGTCGTACGGCACCTCGGGCATCCGGGCCGCCTCCTCAGCTCAGGACAGTTCCGGCCTCCGCAGCGTATTGGCGGTGGCGACGGCCCGCAGCACGGCGGCCGCCTTGTTGCGGCACTCGGTGTCCTCGCCGTGCGGGTCGGAGTCGGCGACCACGCCCGCGCCGGCCTGCACGTACGCCGTGCCGTCGCGCAGCACCGCGGTACGGATCGCGATCGCGGTGTCGGAGTCCCCGGCGAAGTCCAGGTAGCCGACGCAACCGCCGTACAGGCCGCGGCGGGTGGGCTCCAGCTCCTCGATGATCCGCATCGCCCGCGGCTTGGGCGCGCCGGAGAGCGTGCCGGCCGGGAAGCAGGCGGTCAGCACGTCGAAGGCGCTCCGCCCCGGCGCGACCCTGCCGGTCACGGTGGAGACGATGTGCATCACGTGGCTGTAGCGCTCGATCTGCATGAAGTCGACCACCTCGACGCTGCCCGGCTCGCAGACCCGTCCGAGGTCGTTGCGGCCGAGGTCGACCAGCATCAGGTGCTCGGCCCGCTCCTTGGGGTCGGCGAGCAGCTCGGCGGCGAGCGCCGCGTCCTCGTGCGGGGTGGCGCCGCGGTGCCGGGTGCCGGCGATCGGGTGCAGCATCGCCTCGCCGTCGGTGATCTTGACCAGCGCCTCCGGGCTGGAGCCGACCACGTCGAAGCCGCCCTCGGCGGTGCCGTCCGGCCCCGGGAAGCGGAACAGGTACATGTACGGGCTGGGATTGGTGGTGCGCAGCACCCGGTAGACGTCCAGCGCGGAGGCCGGGCAGGGCGCCTCGAAGCGCTGCGAGGGCACCACCTGGAAGGCCTCGCCGGCCCGGATCCGCTCCTTGATCTCGTTCACGGCGGCCCGGTACGGCTCGCCGCCGAACGGCGAGTCCACCTCGCCGGGGCCCGCCGGGGTGAAGGTGGCCAGGCCCGGGTCGACCGGCTTGAGCAGGTCGGCCTCCATCGCGTCCAGCCGGCCCACCGCGTCCGCGTAGGCCTCGTCCACGCCGGTGGCCAGGTCGTTGTGGTTGACGGCGTTGGCAATCAGCAGCACGGTGCCGTCGGCGTGGTCGAGCACGGCGAGGTCGGTGGCCAGCATCATGGTCAGCTCGGGGAGCCCGAGGTCGTCCGGGTTGAGGTCGGGCAGCTTCTCCAGCCGGCGGACGATGTCGTAGCCGAGGTAGCCGACCAGGCCGCCGGTGAGCGGGGGCAGGCCGTCGTCGGCGTGCCGCGGGGTGTGCAGCGCCTCCAGGGCGGCGCGCAGCACCTGCAGCGGGTCGCCGCCGGTGGGGATGCCGACCGGCGGGGTGCCGAGCCACCGGGCGTCGCCGTCCCGGTCGACGGTGAGCGTGGCGGCGCTGCGCACGCCGACGAAGGAGTAGCGCGACCAGCTGCGGCCCTGCTCGGCGGACTCCAGCAGGAAGGTGCCGGGCCGCTCCTCGGCGAGGCTGCGGTACAGACCGATCGGGGTGAGGCCGTCCGCGAGGAGCCTGCGGGTGACCGGGATGACCCGGGTGTCGACGGCGAGCTTGCGGAAGGCTTCGAGGTCCATGCGGGGCGGCACCTTCTTGAGTTCTGTGAGTGGACGGGGGGTCAGGAGAGCGGGAGCACGTCGGCGTCGAAGCAGGTGCGGTCGCCGGTGTGGCAGGCCGCGCCGGTCTGGTCGACCTTGACCAGCAGGGTGTCGCCGTCGCAGTCCAGTGCCACCGACTTGACCGCCTGGACGTGGCCGGAGGTGTCGCCCTTCACCCAGTACTCGCGGCGGCTGCGGCTCCAGTAGGTGCAGCGGCCGGTGGTGAGCGTGCGGTGCAGCGCCTCGTCGTCCATCCAGCCGAGCATCAGCACCTCGCCGGTGTCGTGCTGCTGCGCGATGGCCGGGAGGAGGCCGTCCTCGGTGCGCTTGAGGCGGGCGGCGATCTCGGGGGCCAGGGCGGTGGTGCCGGGAGTGGCGGGTGTGGTGGACATGGGGCCCATTGTGTCAGCCCGGTGGTCCGTCCCGGCGGGTCCGTCCGGCCGGTGGTCCCGGTGGTGCCGCCCGTCCGGGGCGAGTTCGGCCAACCGCCTGCCGGGCGGCCCCTTCGTGGGCCATCCTCGTGGCCATGACGCCCGAGCAGCCGCCCGCAGCCGCCGCCTCCCGCCCCTCCCGCGGCCTGGTCCTCACCGTCGTCGCCGTGCTGGTCGTCCTGCTCGCGGTGGTGGCCACCGCGGCGCTCTGGCCGGACGACAGGAAGCCCGCCGCCGCGCCGCCGCCGACCCCCACGGCCACCCCGACGCCGACGCCCACCCCGACGCCCACCCCCACCCCGACCAAGCCGCAGCCGCCGTACGCCTTCTTCCCGGTCGGCACCTGCTTCGACCACCCGCAGCTGAGCCCGGTGATCACCCGGGCCGAGGAGCGCCCCTGCGGCGGCGAGCACGACGGCGAGGTGATCGCCGACCTCAAGCTGGCCGACAACCTGACCGGCGAGATCCCGATCGCCCTCGCCATGCGGGACGGCTGCAAGGAGGCCGAGGCCGCCGCCAAGACCAGGCAGGCCGACGGGAAGTCCTACTACGGGCGCCAGTTCGGCCCGGCCCTGGTCAACTACCAGCAGGGCTGGCGGGACTACACCTGCACCCTCACCGCGAGCAACAAGCAGGGCGGCCCCAAGCTCACCGGCCACCTCCGCCCCTAGGGCCATAGGCTTCCACCATGTCGAACCACGCCCTCGCCGAACGCCACCGCCTCGCCGAACTCCTCACCGCCGCAGGGCCGGACGCCCCCACGCTCTGCGCCGGCTGGACCACCCGGGACCTCGCCGCCCACCTGGTGATCCGGGAACGCCGCCCCGACGCGGCGGCGGGGATCCGGATCACCGCCCTGGCCGCCCGGACCCAGCGGGTGCAGGACGACTACGCCGCGCGGCCGTACGAGGAACTGATCCGTCTCTTCCGTGCCGGCCCGCCGGTCTACTCGCCCTTCGCCCTGCCCGGCGCGGACGAGGCGGGCAACACGGTCGAGTACTTCGTGCACGCCGAGGACGTCCTGCGGGCCGTCGAGGACTGGACCCCCCAGGCCGTCCCGCCCGGCCGCGCCGAGGCCCTGTGGCGCCGTCTCCCCATGATCGCCCGCTTCGAGGCCGGCCGCCGCTCCCCCGTCCGCCTGGTCCTCGCCCGCCCCGACGGCCGGTCCCTCACCGTCGGCCCGGCCGGCGCCCCCACCGTCCGGATCACCGGGGACCCCGGCGAGCTGGTCCTCTTCACCTACGGCCGCGGCGACCGCACCGCCCTGGACGTGGACGGCGCCCCCGACGCCGTCGAGGCCCTCCGCCACGCCCTGCCGCTGCCCCCGAAGTAGACGCCCGGGCGCGTCCCGCACGAACGGGGGAAGGCCGGCATCGCGCCGTGCGGGCGGACGGGTGACGGCGGGTCCGCCGGCCGGGGCTTCCCCCCGGCCGGCGGACCCGCCGTCGTGAACTCCGTCACCGCGCCGGTTCCGTCCGGCCGCCGGTCACCAGCCGCCGGAGCCGATCTCGGTGCGGGTGCTCAGGCCGCTGCCGGTGCCCTTGTAGAGGTAGAGCTTCCCGGTCTGGCCCGGGTCGGAGTCGACGGCGGCGAGGTCGCCGATGCCGTCGCCGGTGAAGTCCGCGCCCGCGTAGTCGGAGATGCCGTTCCAGCCGCCGGTGCCGATCTCGACGCGGTCACCGAGGCCGTGGCCGGTGCCCGGGTACAGCCACAGCTTGCCGGTCGACTTCTCGGTCGCGACGATGTCGTCCTTGCCGTCCTTGGTCATGTCTCCGGGGCTGACGATCTTGTTCATGCCGTTCCAGCCACCGGAACCGATCTCCACCCGCTTGCCCAGGGCCCCGCCGAGGCCGGGGTAGAGGAAGAGCTTGCCGGTGGAGTTCTCGCTCGCCACGACGTCGGCCACGCCGTCGCCGTTGAAGTCGCCCACCGCGGTGTTGTTCATGCCGTTCCAGCCGCCGCTGCCGAGCTCGATCCGGCCTTCGACGCCGTGGCCGTTGCCCGGGTACACCCAGAGCTTGCCGGTCGACTTCTCGGTCGCCACGATGTCGTCCCCGCCGTCACCGTTGAGGTCGCCCACGGCCAGGTTGCTCATGCCGTTCCAGCCGCCGTTGCCGATCAGCACCCGGCTCCCCAGCGCGCCCCTCCCGTTGCCCGGGTACAGCCACAGCTTGCCGGTCGACACCTCGACGGCCACCAGGTCCTTCTTGCCGTCGCCGTTGAAGTCACCCGCCGTCAGGTTCGTCATCCCCGGGTCGGCCGGCCCGGCCGGGTACGGGTCCGCGTGGTCGGTCGAGAGCCCGGTGCCGGGGCTGCAGGTCCACGCGCCGGCCCCCTGGTCGGCGAGGATCTTCTCGGCGATCAGGATCTGTTCCTTCTTGGTCGCCTGGTGCGGATAGGCCGCGTACTGGGTGCCGCCGTAGTGCTGCCAGTTGTACTCGGATATCTGCAGGCCGCCGTAGTAGCCGTTCCCGGTGTTGATGGACCAGTTGCCGCTGCTCTCGCAGGCGGCCACCTTGTCCCAGGTGGCGACCGACGCGGCGCCGGCCGTGCCGGCGAGGGCGAGGGGCGCGAGGCCCAGTGCGAGGACGGCCAGGCTCTTGCGCATGCGGGTCTGTGCGGACATGGGTGTGCTCCCCCTGAAGTCGGTGCTGGCGTACGTGGGTTCGGGACGGTGCCGGTTCGCTCGGCGGCTCACCAGCCGCCGGAGCCGATCTCGGTGCGGGAGCTCAGACCGCTGCCGGTGCCCTTGTAGAGGTAGAGCTTCCCGGTCTGCCCCGGGTCCGAGTCAACGGCGGCGAGGTCCCCGATGCCGTCACCGGTGAAGTCCGCACCCGCGTAGTCGGAGATCCCGTTCCAGCCGCCCGTACCGATCTCGACCCGGTCGCCCAGACCGTGGCCCGTGCCCGGATACAGCCACAGCTTCCCCGTCGACACCTCGGTCGCGACGACGTCGTCCTTGCCATCCTTGTTCATGTCCCCCGGGCTGACGATCTTGTTCATCCCGTTCCAGCCACCGGAACCGATCTCCACCCGGCTCCCCAGACCACTGCCCGTCCCCGGGTACAGCCACAACTTCCCCGTCGCGTTCTCACTCGCCACGACATCGTCCTTGCCGTCACCGTTGAAGTCACCCACCGCGGTGTTGTTCATGCCGTTCCAGCCACCGGAACCGATCTCCACCCGGTCCCCCACACCGCTGCCCGTCCCCGGGTACAGCCAGAGCTTCCCCGTCGACTTCTCCGTCGCCACGATGTCGTCCTTGCCGTCCCGGTTCAGATCACCCACGGCCAGGTTGCTCATCCCGTTCCAGCCACCGTTGCCGATCAGCACCCGGCTCCCCAACGTCCCCGTCCCCGTCCCCGGGTACGACCACAGCTTCCCCGTCGACACCTCCACCGCGACCAGGTCCTTCTTGCCGTTCCCGTTGAAGTCACCCGCCGTCAGGTTCGTCATCCCGGGGTCGTTCACCGGGGCCTTGGCGGCGACGTCGACGTAGTTCCGGTCGATGTTGATGGTCGTCCCGCCGTGTGACTCCGTGACGTTGCCGGCGTACTGGTGGACGCGCTGGTGGTTGGACCAGTACCCCGCCGGGATGTAACTGTCTTCGGTGTCCGCGGCGTTGTTCCAGTTCGCGGACCACGCCACGTCGGGGCGGTCGAAGCCGGTCGAGTTGTAGGCGGCGGCCATGTCCTTGATCCCGCTGGACGAGGAACTGTAGACGCCGGAGCGGAAGTTGAGCTCGTGCAGCCGGCCCGTCCAGCCCGACAGGTAGTTCAGCACGTTGGTGCGGTAGCCGGGCGAGTAGTCCTCCATGTCGGTGTAGAGCACCGTGCCGGTGGTGAAGCCCAGGCCCTTGGCCAGCTTCACGGCGGCCTCCGCCGCGGCCCGGCCCTGGCCCTCGGCACCCGAGGAGGAGATCCCCGCGGCCTGGGTGCCCGCGTAGACGGGCAGCAGGTGCCAGCCGGCGCCGCTCTGCTGCGCCACCCACGACGCGGTGAGGTTGTTCTGCGCGCAGACCCGGGTCGGACCGCCGATGTAGATGCCCACACCCCGGTACGGCGAGGAGGCCCAGTCCGCCATCGCACCGGAGGACGGGGCCGCGCAGGCGTCGAACGCCTTGCCGGTGTAGCCGGTGCTCGGCGTCTCCGAGGCGGCCGCCGACGCCGCGGCGGGCGCGGCGAGAGCGCCGGGGGCGGCCTTCGGCGGCTGCGGCGCCGGGGCCGCCGTGGCGCCGTCGCCGATCGAGGCGGAGGCGAGGATGCGCTGCACCGCGGCGGCCGAGGCCGAGGCGTGACTGGTGGTCACATAGACGCCGGCGCCTTCGAAGGCCACCCGCGCCTCCTGGCCGTCGCTGTCCGGCAGGGCCGGGACACCGTGGCCGGCGGGCACCGCGACGGTAGTGAGGTCGGAGCGCTCGGCAGCGCCGGCGAAGGTCTCCACGACCAGCGCGTCCGCCTTCTCCCCGATCAGGTGGGTCGGGCAGTTCTGGTCCGCGCCGGGGTGGCCGAGGTAGACGGTGTTCCGGTCGAGCCGGACGCAGGTGTCGGGTGCCTGGGCCAGGTCGACCACCGACCAGGCCGACGGCACCTGGAGCGAAAGCCCGTGGTACACAACGGTCTTGACGCTCTGCCCGGCGGTGGCAGCGGAGTCGGCACCGGCGGGCTCCGCCGCCTGGGCGGCGGCCTGTCCCAGCGGCAGGGTGGCGGTGAGGGCACCGGCCGCCACGGCGAGCGCGGCGACACCCCTCAGACGGTGGTGGTTCACGGATCTCTCCAGGGAGACGGGCAGGGCGGAGCCGCCCGGGGACGGATCCGGGCAGGGCGGCGCGCACGGCAGGTCGGGGGAGGTGAGTGGGAAGGTGAGCGGGAAGGGCGGGGGGGGGGGGGGGGGGGGGGGGGGGGGGGGCGCCCCCCCCCCCCCCCCCGCCGCCCCGCCCGCCCCCCCGCCCCCCCCCCGCGCGGGGGGGGCCCCCCCGCGCCCCCCCCCCCCCCGCCCCGGCC
>NZ_JBIWNL010000007.1:58339-334062 GCF_044767225.1 Kitasatospora sp. NPDC101447 | reverse complement strand
GGGGGGGGGGGTGGGGGGGGGGGGGGGGGGGGGGGGGGGGGGCGGGCCGCGGGGGGGGGGGGGGCCCCCGCCCCCGGTTTCAACGGCCGGCCCAGGGGTCAGCCCGGGGGGGCTCAGCCGGGGGGCTCAGCCGGGGGCACCAGGCTGAGCCGATGCGGGGTCTACCAGCCGCCGGAGCCGATCTCGGTGCGGGAGCTCAGACCGCTGCCGGTGCCCTTGTAGAGGTAGAGCTTCCCGGTCTGCCCCGGGTCCGAGTCGACCGCCGCGAGGTCCCCGATGCCGTCACCGGTGAAGTCCGCACCCGCGTAGTCCGAGATGCCGTTCCAGCCGCCGGTGCCGATCTCGACCCGGTCGCCCAGACCGTGGCCGGTGCCCGGGTACAGCCACAGCTTCCCCGTCGACACCTCGGTCGCGACGACGTCGTCCTTGCCGTCCTTGTTCATGTCACCCGGGCTGACGATCTTGTTCATCCCGTTCCAGCCACCGGAACCGATCTCCACCCGGCTCCCCAGACCACTGCCCGTCCCCGGGTACAGCCACAACTTCCCCGTCGAGTTCTCACTCGCCACGACATCGTCCTTGCCGTCACCGTTGAAGTCACCCACCGCGGTGTTGTTCATGCCGTTCCAGCCACCGGAACCGATCTCCACCCGGTCCCCCACACCGCTGCCCGTCCCCGGGTACAGCCACAACTTCCCCGTCGACTTCTCCGTCGCCACGATGTCGTCCTTGCCGTCCCGGTTCAGATCACCCACGGCCAGGTTGCTCATCCCGTTCCAGCCACCGTTGCCGATCAGCACCCGGCTCCCCAACGTCCCCGTCCCCGTCCCCGGGTACGACCACAGCTTCCCCGTCGACACCTCCACGGCGACCAGGTCCTTCTTGCCGTTCCCGTTGAAGTCACCCGCCGTCAGGTTCGTCATCCCGGGGTCGGTCGGGCCGTCATCGCGGATGGACTTGTTGCGGACCGGCACGAAGGTGCCGTAGCCGGAGAAGTACGGGTAGGGGATCTCGCGGTAGTGGACGCCGCTGCCGGTGAACTCGTAGCCCATGTAGTGGCTGGAGTCGGTCCACTTCTCGAACAGCACCACGTGGCCGTGGGCCCCGCTGTCGTCGTTGAGCAGCGCGTCGCCGGCCTTGAGGTCGCCCTTGGCGATGTGTTCGGTGACGCCCCGCGGGCCGAAGGTGTCGGTGGTCAGCGAGTCGTCGAGCTTCCAGGCCATCGAGACGTAGCCCGAGCAGTCGGTGCGGTACCCGTTGTGCGAGCCGGTCCAGCTGTAGTCGAGGCCGATGCCGACCCAGGTCTTGGCCCGCCGGACCGCCTCGGTGCGGGTGACCGTCGGGGCCAGGACGGACGCGGCGGCCGACGAACCGTCAGCGGCGGGCGCCTGGGCGACCCCGACCGGCTGGCCGGCGCCACCGTACTCGCCGCCCGCGACCGCGGTGGCGGCGGGGGCCGGTTCGGCGGCGAACGCCGTACCGCCCTGGACGACCAGGCCGAGCGACAGCGAGCCGGCCAGCCCGAGGGCGGCGGCGGACGTGCGGAGATAGGCCTTGCGGGACATGCGCACTCCTGAAAATGGCATCGAAAGGACCGGCGCGGCGCGAGGGCGCCCGGATCACCGGAAAGGGGAGAGCCGGAGGAAACCCGGCAGGAAGCGGACGGCCGTCAGCCGGCGACGGAGACGTGCCAGGCTTGGAAGGCCGGAGACCGCGCGATGGCGGCGGAACAGATGGCCAGCGAATGGGCGGGGGCGTTGTCGCCACTCCCGCCGCTGGTGAAGACGACGAGGTCGATGGAGTCCTGACGGGCTCTCGACTGGACGTGCTCCAGGCCGCCGAAGGGATCGGCGTGGGCCCAGAGCACGTCCTTCAGGACGTGGGCGTCGGCAGCGGTCGGCGGACGCCGGTCGGGGCTCGTCAGGGTGAGACGGACAATGTGCATCTGGCTCGGTTCGAGCGGCCGGCGCCGACGGCGGCGGTCACTTCTTGTTGTCCCAGCTGATGCTGCCCGGGTCGCCCAGACCGCCCTTGCCGTCCCCCTTGTGGGCGGGGTCGCCGGGGTCGCCCTTGCCGGGGTCGCTCGCCGCGGACACGCCCGTCACGGTGGCCGGTGCGGCGGCGGCGAAGGCGGTGGCGGTCGGCAGAGCGAGCGTGGCCACCACAGCCGCAGCCGCGAGGACACCGGGAACGCGAGCGGTGATCCGCATGGAGAACAACCCCCTGGTCGATGGTCGGTCGGTGCGTCGGACGGCGGCTGGTTCCCGCCGTCCCACCGGCCCGGGGGCTCGGCGCCCCCCGTTCGGTGCTTCACATCCTGCAAGCCCCGGGCGGTGCTCCGGAAGGCCTTCCCCGAGGCATCATCAGGCCAGGCAGCATGTCGCCACCCCGACCGCCCCTGCCGCACCTGCCACCCCGGCCGCACCGACCGCCCCTGTCGCCCCGGTCACATCACCGACGCATCGTCAGATCTCCTTGCACACACATTTGCGAACTGTGAGAATCTTGCCGACGGCCTTGACATGAGCTGGCCGCGCGCATCGCCGAGTCCGGGGGGAATCGTGCTCGAAGTGCTGGGACTGGACCCTACGGCGGAGGCCGTCTACGCGGCCCTGCTGGTCGAGCCCGGGTGTGGGGTCACCGCCCTGTGCCGCCGGCTCGGCCTCTCCGAGACCGCCGTCAGAGAGGCCCTCGACCAACTCGCGGACCTGACGCTGCTGCGCCCCTCCCAGGAGGTCTCGGGTGCGCTGCGCCCGGTCAGCCCGGCGATCGGCCTGGAAGCCGTCATCCGCCGCCAGGAGGACGACCTCGCCCGCCGCCAGCAGGAGCTGGCCGCCAGCAAGGCCGCCGTGGCCCGGGCCGTGGCCGCCTACGCGGACCTGGTGCCCAACACCACCTCGGACGCCACCGAGCGCCTGGTCGGGATGGACGCGATCCAGGCCAAGCTCGAAATGCTGGCGCGCGACCTCCGGGAGGAGTTCCTCGCCGCGATCTCGGGCGGCGCGCAGTCGCAGGCCAGCATGGACGCCGCCCGTCCGCTCGACCAGGACGCGCTGGAGCGCGGCGTCGCCATGCGGACGCTCTACCAGGACAGCGTCCGCAACGACCAGGCCACCCACGCGTACGCCCAGTGGCTCACCGGGCTCGGCGGCCAGGTGCGGACGGCGCCCCTGCTGCCGCCCCGGCTGCTGGTCTTCGACCGGCACACCGCCGTCGTCCCGATCGACCCGACGCAGACCAGGCTCGGGGCGCTCTGCACCAGCGAGCCCGGGCTGGTCGCCTCGCTCGTCGCCCTGTTCGAACAGGCCTGGTCCACCGCGGTACCGCTCGGCGCCGACCAGCCCACCCACCACGACACCGGCCTCACCGCGGCCGAACGCGACCTGCTCCGGCTGCTCGGGACGGGCCTGACCGACGAGGCCGCCGGCAAGCGGCTCGGCATCTCGGTGCGCACCGTGCGCCGCCAGATGTCCGCCCTCATGGAGCGGCTCGATGCCGCCAGCCGTTTCGAGGCCGGCCTCAAGGCGGCGCAGCGCGGCTGGCTGTAGGCGGGTCCGCCGCCCGCCGCTCGGTGCCACCCGCGCTGCAGGCGGCCGACCGCCGACCGCCGACCGCCGACCGCCGACCGCCGACCGCCGACCGCCCGGGAACGCGCGTGCCCGGGTGCGGATGTCAGTGCCCGGGTGCAGACTCGCAGGTGGCCGGGGAGGGGGCGTGTGCGCGCCCGACGGAACCGCCCCGGTCACTCTCCGTCGAAGGGGCACCACTCCATGCTCACCACCGACTTCCCCACCGGCTCCCCCTGCTGGATCGACCTGGGCAGCCCGAACATCCGGGCCACCGCCTCGTTCTACGGCTCGGTCTTCGGCTGGGCCTTCCACGAGGTCCCCGAGACCGGTGGCTACGGTTTCCTCCAGCGGGGCGGCAAGACCGTCGCCGCCCTCGGCAACCTGGACGAGGGCGCCCGGTCGGCCTGGACGACGTACTTCCGCACCGAGGACGTGGACGCCACCGTGAAGGCCGCCGAGCAGGCCGGCGCCACCGTCCGGGTGCCACCGACGGACGTCATGCAGGAGGGCCGGTTCGCCGCGCTCACCGATCCGCACGGCGCCGAGTTCGCGCTCTGGCAGGCGGGGAACACCAAGGGGCTGGACGTCGTGTCCGAGGACGACACCCTGGTCTGGTCCGAGCTGCACACCTCGGACCAGGACGGGGCCTTCGGCTTCTACCAGCGGCTGTTCGGGTGGCGGGTGGAGAACTTCGAGCCGTCGCCGGGGATGACCTACCGGGTGATCTCGACCGCCGAGGGCGACCAGCAGGCCACCAGCTTCGGCGGCATCGCCCCGACGATGACCCCGGAGCAGCCCTCCGCGTGGACGCCGTACTTCGCGGCGGCCGACGTGGACGCGGTGATCGCCAGGGTGACGGCGGCGGGCGGCACGGTGCTGATGCCGGCCTCGGACGTGGAGAACGTCGGCCGGCTGGCCTGGCTGGCGGACCCGAACGGCGCCCCGTTCGCCCTGATCAAGGGCGAGCCGCAGGAGTCCTGAGCACGCGAGCGGGGCCCGCGGTTCCGAGAACCGCGGGCCCCGGGTTGCGCACGGGTCACCGCACCGGGTGTCCGGCCTCCCGCAGCGCGCCCTTGACCTCGCCGATCCGCAGGTCCCCGAAGTGGAAGACGCTGGCGGCCAGCACCGCGTCCGCGCCCGCGTCGACGGCGGGCGCGAAGTCGGCGAGCTTGCCGGCGCCGCCGGAGGCGATCACCGGCACCGAGACGGCCTTGCGCACGGACCGGATCATCTCCAGGTCGTAGCCGTCCTTGGTGCCGTCCGCGTCCATCGAGTTGAGCAGGATCTCCCCGGCGCCCAACTCGGCCGCGCGGCCCGCCCATTCGACGGCATCCAGGCCGGTGCCCCGGCGCCCGCCGTGGGTGGTCACCTCGAAGCCCGACGCGGTCTCCGTACCGGGCGGGCAGCGCCGGGCGTCGACCGAGAGCACCAGCACCTGCCGGCCGAACCGCCGGGCGATCTCCCGGACCAGCTCCGGGCGCTCGATCGCGGCGGTGTTGACGCCGACCTTGTCGGCGCCGGCCCGCAGCAGCTTGTCCACGTCCTCGACGGCGCGGATGCCGCCGCCGACGGTGAGCGGGATGAAGACCTGCTCGGCGGTGCGGCGGACCACGTCGTAGGTGGTCTCGCGGTCGCCGGAGGAGGCGGTGATGTCGAGGAAGGTCAGTTCGTCGGCGCCCTCGGCGTCGTAGAGCTTGGCCATCTCGACCGGGTCGCCGGCGTCGCGCAGGTTCTGGAAGTTGACGCCCTTGACCACCCGCCCGGCGTCCACGTCCAGACAGGGGATGACTCGTACGGCGAGGGTCACGGCTGTTTGCCTTCCAGGGTCTTTGCCAGCCCGGAGCGGTACGCGTCGAGCTCGATCTCGACCATCATCCGGGAGTCGATCAGTCCCTCGACCACCACCATGGTGGCCACCGGGCGTGCGGCGTCGAAGAGTTCGCGATGGGCCCGGCCCACTTCCTCGGCGTCGCGGACGTGGGTGATGTACATCCGGGTGCGGACCACGTCGTCCGCGGTCAGACCGTACGCGGCCAGGGCCTTGAGCCCGACGCCGAACGCGGCGAGGGTCTGCCGGTACGGGTCGCCCTCGTGCTCGATCCGGCCGTCCACCCAGGCGGTGGAGCCGGCCACGTGCACGTGGTCGCCCGCGGCGATGGCCCGGGAGTAGCCGAACTCGTCCTCCCAGGGAGAGAACCCGCCGACCCGCCCGCGTACGATCCGACCGTCCGTCATCCTGAAACCGCCTCCAGGGCCTCTTCGAGGGTGAACTTCTGCTCGTAGAGTGCCTTGCCCACGATGGCGCCCTCGACACCCTCGCCGACCAGGGTGGCGATGGCGCGCAGGTCGTCCAGCGAGGAGACGCCGCCGGAGGCGACGACCGGGCGGTCGGTGGCGGCGCAGACGTCGCGCAGCAGCTGCAG
The DNA here is from genome assembly GCF_044767225.1 of Kitasatospora sp. NPDC101447. Taxonomy (NCBI): domain Bacteria; kingdom Bacillati; phylum Actinomycetota; class Actinomycetes; order Kitasatosporales; family Streptomycetaceae; genus Kitasatospora; species Kitasatospora sp. NPDC101447. The sequence continues at coordinate 328,070 of NZ_JBIWNL010000007.1, read as the reverse complement.
GTTGGGGCCGGTCAGGGTGCCGTCGCGGTTGACGTCGGTGACGACGTAGCGGGCGCAGCCCTCCTGGTCGAGGCGCGTCAGCACGTCGAAGAGCTGGCCGCCGTCGCGGGTCCAGCCGCGGCCGCGCAGGGTGGTGCCGACCACGTCCAGGCCGACGGCGATCTTGTCGCCGTGCTCGGCGATGGCCTTGGCGACCCACTCGGGGGCCTCCAGGGCGGCAGTGCCGAGGTTGACCCGGGTGCAGCCGGTGGCGAGGGCGCGGGCGAGCGACTCGTCGTCGCGGATGCCGCCGGACAGCTCGACCTTGATGTCCAGCCGGCCGGTGACGTCGCGCAGCAGCTCGTAGTTGGAACCGGTGCCGAACGCGGCGTCGAGGTCGACCAGGTGCAGCCACTCGGCGCCGGCGTTCTGCCAGGCGAGGGCGGCGGCCAGCGGCTCGCCGAAGGAGGTCTCGGTTCCGGAGGCGCCCTTGACCAGACGGACGGCCTGGCCGTCGCGGACGTCGACGGCGGGAAGCAGTTCGAGGCGGCTCATCAGTAGCAACTCTCAGACAGTCAGAGGGTGTTGACCCAGTTGGTCAGCAGGGCGGCGCCGGCGTCGCCGGACTTCTCGGGGTGGAACTGGGTGGCCCACAGCGGACCGTTCTCGACGGCCGCGACGAACGGCTGCCCGTGCGTGGCCCAGGTGACCAGCGGCGGGTTGATCCGCGCGCTGTGGACCTCCAGGTCCCAGTGCCGCACGCCGTAGGAGTGCACGAAGTAGAAGCGGGTCTCCGGGTCGAGGCCGGCGAACATCCGGCTGCCCTCGGGCACGTCCACGGTGTTCCAGCCCATGTGCGGGACGACCGGGGCCTCCAGCGGCTCGACGGTGCCCGGCCACTCGTCGCAGCCGGCCGTCTCCACGCCGTGCTCGACCCCCTTCTCGAAGAGGATCTGCATGCCGACGCAGATGCCCATGACCGGGCGGCCGCCGGCCAGGCGGCGGCCGATGATCCAGTCCCCGCGGACCGACTTCAGCCCGCGCATGCAGGCCTCGAAGGCACCCACGCCGGGGACGAGCAGGCCGTCCGCGGCCATCGCGGTGTCGTAGTCGGAGCTGACCGTGACGTTCGCCCCGGTCCGCTCCAGGGCGCGCTGCGCGGATCGGAGGTTGCCGGAGCCGTAGTCGAGGACGACGACGTTCTTGCCCATGTTCAGGTGTCCAGTCTCTCTACGGCGGGTCTTACAGGCGCATGAGGCCGGAGGCCAGGCACATCACGGCACCGAACGCCAGCACCAGGATGACGCTCTTCGACTGCTTCTGCTTCCAGAAGGAGATCACCCCGCCGGCCAGGAAGAGGCCGACGAAGATGAGGATCATCGCGATGTTGTTCACAGCGCACCCTTGGTCGACGGGAGGATGCCGGCCGCGCGCGGGTCGCGCTCGGAGGCGTAGCGCAGCGCACGGGCCAGCGCCTTGAACTGGCACTCCACGATGTGGTGGGCGTTGCGCCCGTACGGCACGTGGACGTGCAGCGCGATCTGCGCCTGGGCCACGAAGGACTCCAGGATGTGCCGGGTCATCGTGGTGTCGTAGCTGCCGATCATCGGCGCCATGTTCTCGGGCTCGGTGTGCACCAGGTAGGGCCGGCCGGAGAGGTCCACGGTGACCTGGGCGAGCGACTCGTCCAGCGGCACCGTGCAGTTGCCGAAGCGGTAGATGCCGACCTTGTCGCCGAGCGCCTGCTTGAAGGCGGCGCCGAGCGCGAGGGCGGTGTCCTCGATGGTGTGGTGGGTGTCGATGTGCAGGTCGCCGTCGGTCTTGACGGTGAGGTCGAACAGACCGTGCCGACCGAGCTGGTCGAGCATGTGGTCGTAGAAGCCGACGCCCGTGGAGATGTCGGTCCGACCCGTGCCGTCCAGGTCTATCTCGACCAGGACGGAGGTCTCCTTGGTGGTGCGCTCGACGCGTCCGATGCGGGACATTCGGGGTTACAGCTCCTTGATCACAGTGCGGACGGCGTCCAGGAAGGCGTCGTTCTCGGCGGGCGTGCCGGCGGTGACGCGCAGCCACCCGGGCACGCCGTTGTCGCGGACCAGGACGCCCTGGTCGAGGATGGCCTGCCAGACGGCGTGGGTGTCGACGAAGCGGCCGAACTGGACGAAGTTGGCGTCCGAGTCGGTCACGTCGAGGCCCATCCCGCGCAGCGCGTCGACCAGCCGGTCGCGCTCCTCCTTGAGCCGGCCGACGTACCCGAGCAGGGTGTCGGTGTGCTCCAGGCAGGCCAGCGCGGTGGCCTGGGTGACGGCGGACAGGTGGTAGGGCAGGCGGACCAGCTGGACGGCGTCCACCACCGCGCGGTCGGCGGCCAGGTACCCCAGGCGCAGCCCGGCCGCGCCGAAGGCCTTGGACATGGTGCGGCTGACCACCAGGTTGGGGCGGCCCTCGATCAGCGGCAGCAGCGAGTCCCGGTGCGAGAACTCGACGTAGGCCTCGTCGACGACGACCAGGCTGGGCCGGGCGGCCTGGGCGGCCTCGTACAGCCGCAGCACGGTGTCGGCCTCGACGGCGGTGCCGGTCGGGTTGTTCGGCGAGCAGACGAAGACGACGTTCGGCCGGTGCTCGGCGATGGCCGCGAGGGCGGCGTCCACGTCGATGGTGAAGTCGTCGTTGCGCGGGCCGGAGATCCAGGCGGTGCCGGTGCCCCGGGAGATCAGCGCGTGCATCGAGTACGAGGGCTCGAAGCCGAGCGCGCTGCGCCCGGGGCCGCCGAAGGTCTGCAGCAGCTGCTGGAGCACCTCGTTGGAGCCGTTGGCGGCCCACACCTGTTCGCGGGTCACGGCGAAGCCGGTGGTCCTGCCGAGGTACGCCGCCAGGCCCTCGCGCAGCTCGACCGCGTCCCGGTCGGGGTAGCGGTTCAGCCCGCGGGCGGCGTCGGCGACGCGCTCGGCGATCCGGGCCACCAGCTCCTCGGGCAGGGGGTACGGGTTCTCGTTGGTGTTCAGCTGGACGGGGACGTCCAACTGCGGGGCGCCGTACGGGGACTGGCCGCGCAGTTCGTCCCGGATGGGGAGGTCGTCGATGTCCGTCACGAGCCGGGTACCGTCCAGTCGAAGCGGGCCTTGACGGCGTCCCCGTGGCCGGGGAGGTCCTCCGCCTCGGCCAGGTTGACCACGTGCGCGGCGACGTCCGCCAGCGCGTCCCGGTCGTACTCGACGACCTGGACGCCGCGCAGGAAGGTCTGCACCGACAGTCCGGAGGAGTGGCAGGCGCAGCCGCCGGTCGGCAGCACGTGGTTGGAGCCGGCCGCGTAGTCGCCCAGCGAGACCGGGGTCCAGCGGCCGATGAAGATCGCGCCCGCGTTGACGACGCGCTCGGCCACCGCGTGCGGGTCGCGGGTCTGGATCTCCAGGTGCTCGGCCGCGTACGCGTTGACCACGGCGAGGCCCTGGGTCAGGTCGTCGACCAGGATGATGCCGGACTGCTTGCCGCCGAGCGCCTCGGCGACCCGCTCGCTGTGCTTGGTCCTGGCGACCTGCACGGCCAGCTCGGCCTCGACCGCGTCGGCCAGCTCCGGGGAGTCGGTGACCAGCACCGAGCCGGAGGTCGGACCGTGCTCGGCCTGGCTGATGAGGTCGGCGGCGACGTCGGACGGCAGCGCGCTGTCGTCGGCGAGGACGGCGATCTCGGTCGGACCGGCCTCGGAGTCGATGCCGATCCGGCCGGCGAAGTAGCGCTTGGCGGCGGCCACGTAGATGTTGCCCGGGCCGGTGACCATGTTCACGGGGGCGCACTCCTCGGTGCCCAGCGCGAACATCGCGACCGCCTGGGCGCCGCCGACGGAGTAGACCTCGTCGACGCCGAGCAGCGCGCAGGCCGCCAGGATGGTCGGGTGGACCTGCCCGCCGAACTCCTTCTGCGGCGGGGAGGTGACCGCGATGCCGCGGACGCCCGCCTCCTGGGCCGGCACCACGTTCATCACCACGGAGGACGGGTAGACCGCCAGACCGCCCGGCACGTACAGACCGACCCGCTCGACCGGCACCCAGCGCTGGGTGACCGTGCCGCCCGGCACCACCCGGGTGGTGTGCCCGGTGCGGCGCTGGTCCGCGTGCACGGCGCGGGCCCGGCGGATGGACTCCTCCAGCGCGGCGCGCACCTTCGGGTCCAGCGTCTCCAGGGCCTCGGTCAGCTGCTCGGCCGGGACACGGGTCGACTCCAGCCGCACGCCGTCGAAGCGCTCGGTGATCTCGATCAGCGCCGCGACCCCGCGATGGCGTACGTCCTCGGCGATCGGCCGCACCTTCTCCAGTGCGGCCGCCACGTCGAACTCGGCACGGGGCAGCAGGTCACGCGGGTCGTCGAGCGAGCCGCGGAGGTCGATTCGAGAGATCACGCCACCCAGTGTAAGGAGTGACCGGAATCGCTGGTCCCTCATTTCAGTCCGTGATACGAAAGGCGAGACGACCGGGGGACGGGGGAAACCATGGCGGATCGCGCTCCAGAGGGCTGGACCGACACCGAACGCGAGGTGTGGGAGGCCTACCACCAGGGCGAGATCCTGGACCTCCGCAGTGGCGAAGCCGACACCGACGACCCCTTCGGCGACGCCGTCTGGGGCGCCCGGCGCACCGTCCGCGCCGAGGTGCTCGCCCACCTGCTGCTGGCCGGCCCGGAGCCCGCCCCCGGGCACGTCGCCTCGCTGCGCCTCAGCGGCGTCCTGGTCACCGGCGCGCTCAACCTGGCCGGCGCCGCCATCGGCGCCTACGTCGAGCTCCACAACTGCCGCTTCGAGCACAAGATCCTCATCTCCGAGGCGGCGACCTCCACGCTGCGCTTCGTGAACTGCCTGGTCCCCCGCCTGGAGGCCTCCCGGCTCTCCACCACCGGCGACCTCCACCTCGCCCGCTGCCGCTTCCCCGACGGCATCCGGCTCACCGACGCCCGGATCGGCACCGACCTGCTGCTCAACCAGGCCGTCATCGGCGGCGACCGCTACGGCCGCGCCGTCTCCGCCGACGGGATCACCGTCAACCAGGACTTCGAGGCCGAACGGATGGAGACCACGGGCGAGTTGAGCATCCGCACGGCCCGCATAGGCGGCCGGCTCTCGCTCCGCGGCGCCCAGCTGCGCGCCGACCGGCGGCTCAACCACACCTGTCTCAACGCCGTCCGGGTCACCGTCGGCCACACCCTCTACCTGACCGGCTCGGCGGACCTCGGCTGGGTCGGCTCCCGCGGCTACTACGGCTCCGGCTACGGCGAGACCCCTCCGCCCGACGGCCCCGTCACCCCCTTCCGCGCCTTCGGGCGGGTCCGGCTCTCCGACAGCCGCTTCGATGGCGCCTGCCTGATCTCCGGCGAGTTCCACCTGGAGGATGACGACGAGCTCTCGCTGCGCCGCATCCACACCCCCGAGCTGCGCTTCACCTGCAGGTTCCGCCCGACCGGCACCGTCTCGCTCTCCCGCGCCCGGGTCGGCAACCTGGTCGACACCCCGCAGGCCTGGCCGCTCGGCAAGCACCTGGGCCTCACCGGCTTCGTCTACGAGAACCTGCGCCCGAGCACGGCCTTCCCGGTCCACGAGCGGATCGCGTGGCTGGAGGGCTCCTCCGTCGAGTTCCAGCCGGAGTCCTACGAGCAGCTGGCCGCCGCACTGCGCCGCGACGGCGCCGACGACGACGCCCGCGAGGTGCTGTACGCCAAGCAGCGCCGCCGCCGCCGGACCCTGCCGCTGCCCGCCCGGACCTGGGGCGCCGTCCAGGACCTCACCGTCGGCTACGGCTACCGCCCGGGACGGGCGGGCCTGTGGCTGCTGCTGGCCTGGATCGTCGGCAGCCTCTGGTTCTCCACCCATCCGCTGGACCCGCTCAAGGCCGACGAGCGCCCGCACTGGAGCCCGGTGCTCTACACCCTCAACCAGCTGCTGCCGATCGTGGACCTCAACCAGGGCGGCTGGAACCCGGGCGGCCTGTCCCAGTGGATCTCCGCCGCGCTGGTGATCATCGGCTGGCTGCTCGCCTCCACCGTCGTCGCGGGCGCCACCCGGATGCTGCAGCGCGGGTAGCCCGGACGGCCCGGGCAGCCCGGACGGCTCGGCGCCCCGGGCGGTTCGGGCGGCGCCGACGGCGCCGATGGCACCGATCGTCGCGGGCGAGCGACGAACGGCGGGTCGGGGGAACTACGCTGTCCGCCGTGACAGAACGGCTTCCGCTCTTCCCGCTGAACACCGTGCTCTACCCGGGCCTGGTGCTGCCCCTGAACGTCTTCGAGGAGCGCTACCGCCGTCTCGTCGCCGACCTGCTCGAACAGCCCGAGGACACGCCGCGGCGCTTCGGCATCCTCGCGATCAAGGACGGCCGCGAGGTCGCCCCGGTCCGGGCCGAGGAGGGCCCGGCCGGACCGCTCGACGGCCTCGGCACCGTCACCGGGGACCCGCTGGAGGCGATCTTCCCGGTCGGCTGCGTCGCCGACGTCGCCTCCGCCCAGCACCAGCCGGACGGCCGCTACGAGCTCCTGGTCACCGGCACCACCCGGTTCCGGCTCCACTCGGTGGACGCCTCCGGTCCGTACCTGACCGGCGAGATCGAGCCGATCGAGGAGCACCCCGGCGAGGGCTCCGGCGCCCTGGCCGCCGAGGTCGAGCGGGCGTTCCGGGTGTACCAGAAGCGCCTCGCCGGCGCCCGCGAGGCCAGCACCGTCGGCCGTCAGGACCTCCCCGACGACCCGCAGGTGCTCTCCTACCTGGTCGCCGCCGCCTCGGTGTTCGAGACCCCGGTCAAGCAGCAGCTGCTCGCCTGCCCGGACACCGCCCAGCGCCTGCGCACCGAACTCGACCTGCTGCGCCGCGAGACCGCCGTCCTCACCTGGCTGCCCTCGCTGCCCGCCGTCGACCTCACCCGCCAGTCCTTCAGCCCCAACTGACCCAGGAGCCCCCGGACCCCGCATGGCCAAGAAGACCAAGAAGGGCGGCCAGGGCACGCCCGCCACCGTCGCCCTGGAAGCCGCCGCCGTCCCGTTCACCGTGCACGCCTACGACCACGACCCGGCCGCCGCGTCCTACGGCGGCGAGGCGGCCGAGGTCCTCGGCGTGGCCGCCGAGCGCGTCTTCAAGACCCTGGTGGCCGACGTGGACGGCACCCTCACCGTCGGCGTGGTCCCCGTCGCCGGGCAGCTCGACCTCAAGGCGCTGGCCTCGGCGGTCGGCGGCAAACGCGCCGCGATGGCCGACCCCGCCGCCGCCGAACGCAGCAGCGGCTACGTCCGCGGCGGCATCTCCCCCCTGGGCCAGCGCCGCCCGCTGCGCACCGTCATCGACGCCAGCGCCCTCGCCCACGCGACCGTCTACGTCTCGGCGGGCCGCCGGGGCCTGGAGGTGGAGCTCGCCCCCACCGACCTCATCGCCCTCACCGGGGCCCGGACCGCCCCCATCGCCCGCTGACAGCCCACTCCCCGAGAGGGCACTGGACGAACCGGGAGCCCGCGCCCCCGGAAACGCCACAGGGCGGAAGCCCGGGGCCCGTACCGGACCACCGACCCTCCGCCCTGCGCCGAGCCTCAGACCCGGTCCTGCGGCCCCTGCGGGCTCTGCGGGCTCTGCGGCCCCGCCGGACCCTGCGGCCCCATCGGAGCCTGCGCCGTGGGCGCCCAGTACGGCGGCGGGTCCTCCTCCCGCTTCCCGACCGCCGCCGAGAGCGCGAGCAGCAGCACCATCGCCGCCATCGGCCACACCAGCAGCGCTCCCAGCGCCCCGAGGTCGATGTTCGCGTCGAAGTGTCCGCCGTTGCCGACCCGCCGGGCCTCCGCGATCAGGTCCTTGCTCGGCCCGAGCCACCGCCCGATCCGCCAGGCCCCCACCGACCCGAGCAGTCCGCCGACGACCAGCCCGAGCGCGACCGCGATGCCGCCCCCGCGCCGCCGGGTGACCAGGAACGCGCCGAGCGCGGTCAGGATCCCGGCGCCCAGGCCGATGATCGCGAACACCGCGTCGGCCCCGGCCCGCTGCTCGCCCTCGGGGTCCGCGTAGAGGATCCGGTCGCCGTCCACGACCAGCGGCACCTTCGGCGCCAGCCACACCCACAGCGCGGCCATCACCAGCCCGGCCACCAGGCAGGCGACGACGATCCCGGCCCCGATCCGCACCTCCGGCAGCAGCCGCTGCACCAGCGAGGTCCCCTGGGCGCCGGACGCGTCGGACGCGACCCCCTGCGGAGGCGCGTACGGGTCGGGCGCGGTGCCGGGCGCGGCGACGGGCACGGCGTCTTCCGGCGCCGCCTGCACATCGGTGTGGGCGGGATCCGGAGGTGTGTTCGGTACGGTCACAGGCCCCATCGTTTCACGACAGCCCCCGGAAGGGCCCAACCACCCGTTCGGCCCTTACCGGGAGACGGCCCGCCGGTACGCCCAGGTGGCCACGGCCAGCGACACCACGCCCACCCCGGCGCACACGCCCAGGTCTGCGAGCACCATCGCCCAGTCCGGGTCCGGCGTGAAGGTCCGCGCGAAGGCCTCCACCCCGTACGTGGAAGGCAGCAGGTCCCGCAGCCACAGCACCGGCTGCGGCAGGTGGTCGACCGGCAGCACGCCGAGCAGCAGCGCGGCGGACATCCCGAGCTGCCCGAGCATGGTCGCGAGCTCCTGCCGGGGCGCCAGCAGCCCGCAGGCGGCCCCCAGCCCGGACAGCGCGGCCCCGGCGAGCGGCACGACCGCCAGCAGCACCCACAGCTGCCCGAGCGGCAGCCCGAACATGACGGCCCCGACGGCCGCCGTGACCACCGTCCCCGGCAGCGTGAACGAGGCGTACGCGGCGGCCGCCCCGAGCACCACCGACGCCGCCGGCACCGGCAGCGTCGCGTAGTGGTCCAGGCCGCCGGTGGCCCGCAGCTTCCCGAAGTACTGGGCGAGCAGGTTCAGCGCGACGAACGCCACCACCAGCACGCTCGACCCGGCGACCACCGACCGCGCCGCCGAGGACTGCCCGGCCTCCACGACGCCCCGCATCATCACCAGGATGCCGAGGGACTGGAAGGTGGCGACAAACAGCAGCGGGATCCGCGCGACCCGCGCCCGGGCGAGCTGCGCCCGGTACACGGCGGCGAGGGCCGGCAGCAGCCGGGCCGCGGGGGCGAGCGGGGCGGGCCCGGCCGAGGTCCGGCCGGTCCGCGGCGGCGCCGAGAGCAGGGTCACTTGGCCAGTCCTCCGTGGCGGCCGCCCAGCTTGAGGTAGGCGTCCTCAAGGCTCGGGGTGGCGAGGGTGAAGTCGTCGAGCGCGGCGAAGGCCGGGCCGGTGGTGACGGCGGCGACCAGTTCGCGGGCCTGCTCGGGGGTGGTGCGGACGGTCCAGCGGCGGCCGGTGCACTCGGCCCGCTCGCGCAGCGCGGCGACGGCGGGCACGCCGACCGGCGCCTCGTCGCGCCAGACCAGGTCGAGCCGGACGTCGCCGTCCACGAGCGCCTTGAGTCCGCCGGGCGTGTCGCAGGCGATGACCCGGCCGTCGTCCACCACGGCGACCCGGTCGAGCACCGTCTCCGCCTCGATCACGTTGTGGGTGACCAGCAGCACGGTCGTCCCGTGCTCGGCGCGGCGCCGGTCGACGGCGCTCCACACGGCCCGCCGGGCGACGGGGTCCATGCCGGTGGTCGGCTCGTCGAGGACGAGCAGCGGCCGGTCCCCGACCAGGGTGGCCGCGAAGCAGGCGAGCCGCCGCTGCCCGCCGGACAGCTTGGCGAGCGGCCGGGCGGCGATGGCGGTCAGCCCGAGCTCGTCCAGGACGTTCCCGGCCTCGGTCCGGGCCCGGGCCCGGTCGAGCCCGCGCAGCCGTCCGGTCGTCTCGGCGGCGAGCGCGACCGTCAGCTCGTCCAGCGCGGTGGATTCCTGCCCGAGGTAGCCGAGCAGCCGGGCGGCCCGCTCGGGGTGCCGCACGACGTCGTGGCCGAGGAGTTCGACCGTTCCGGAGTCGGGGCGCAGCAGACCGGTGATCTGGCGGACCAGCGTGGACTTGCCGGCGCCGTTGGGTCCGAGCAGCCCGAAGATCTCACCCTGCCGGACGGTGAGGCTGATCCCGTCGTTGGCCCGGATCTCGGTGGCGGCCGCGCCGCGCCCGCTGCGGTAGGTCCTGACCAGGTCGCGCACGACGACGCACGGCGGGGTTTCCTCGGGTGCTCGCCCGGCCGTCTCACTCACGACCGGAGACTCTACGCGCTCATACGGGCGAACCGGACACGGGGCCCGGTCGCCGGAGGCCTCGGTCACGCCCGGCCGCCGGTCGGGTGCCCGTCCGTCACCGTCCCGGTCGCCGCCCCGGGCACTCCGGTCGCCGCCCTCGGCCCCCCGGTCGCCGCCTCAGTCGTCGACGACCATCGATCCGCCGGGCACCCTCGCGGCCATCTCCTTCCAGAACCCCGCCCGGATGGCGTAGCGGTCGTGCTCGTCGATCTGGTCGTCCTTGTGCGCGAGCAGTCCGAAGCGGGCGGCGTAGCGGAGCAGCTCGCCGTCGACGCGGTGCGGGATGCGCGGGTAGTCGGGCCACAGCACGGTGAGCCGTTCGAAGTCGCCGATCCGGTCGCTCCAGCGGCGGGCGAAGACCTGCCCGACCTCGTGGGCGTCCCCGCCGATGGAGGTGATGTCCTCCTCGCGGTCGGCCCAGCGCTGTTCGGCGGTGGTGAGCTGGGCGAGCGTGGGCAGGTTGTCGCCGGCGGTGACGGCGGGCTCCGGGGCGGGCCGGTCGACCCAGCCGCGGTCGGAGGACCACCGCAGCACCGGCCCGGCCTGCGCGACGGCGCCGTGCCCGTTCGTGCCGTGCCCGTTCGCGCCGTGGCCGTTGGTGCCGTGCCCGTTCGTAGCGTGGCCGCCGTGCCCGTTGACCGCGTGGCCGACCGCCCCGTGCCCGTTCGCCGCCGGGGTGATCGGTGTGACGGACGGGGCCCGCCCGGCGAGGTCCTTCGGGGTCGGGACGACCTTGAGCGCGGCCGCCGACTGCGGCCGCTCGTCGCCGGCCGGGGCGGTCGCCGCCGCCACCGCCGCCGGGCGGACCGCCGGAGCCACGCCGGGCAGCGCGGCCGGGGCCGCCGGCGGGGCGGCGAGGATCTTGGCGATCTCCTGCCGCGCCCCGGGTGCCGGGAAGAGGTTGGAGTTGTCCCGCAGCGAGAACGAGCCCTCGATCCACTCCCGGTCCAGCACCCGCCGCTCGTCCGCCTCGCCGACCAGGTCCTCGGACTGGTTGAAGTCACCGTCGGCGGCCTGCAGTGCCCAGAGGTGGACGGCGACGCCGTGCTCCTTGGCGGTCATCATGCCGGGCAGCAGGTCACCGTCGCCGGTGATCAGTACGACGTCGGCGCAGGCCCGGTTGCGGGCGAGTTCGGAGAGCTCGGCGTGCATCGCGGCGTCCACGCCCTTCTGCACCCACCGCCCCTCCGCCCGGGTGAGCGCACCGAGCCGTACGGTGACCCGGGGCAGCACGCGCAGCCGGCGGTGCTCGGGCATCGGACGCCGGTCGGGTGCGGCGTCGAACCAGTAGATGCGCAGCAGCGGCAGCCCGGTCTCGGCCTCGGCGCGTTCGCGTAGCGCGGTGATGAGGGCCGTGTGGTTCACCGTGACCTTGGACCGCGACGGATCCCCCGCGAGCAGGCTGGCGGCGGCGCCCAGCAGGTATCCGGCGTCCACCAGGACGACACAGCGGTCCATCGCGCACCTCTTTCCGCTCGCCCTCGGAGTCAGTCGGGTGGGTCGTTCGGGGTGGGCGGTCCGCCCTCCGTACGGGCGTGCCGAGGTGAGGGGCCCCCGTCGTCGCCCGATCGTTGGGTCACCTTTTACCCGGGGTTCGCCCGCCGAACCTTGCCGGATGTCCCGGTACCGCAACAGCCGCCCCAACGGCGCGCAAAGAACGCGAAGGCGGGCCCCGTTCAACGACGGAGCCCGCCCGGGGTCACGCGGCGGTGCACCGGCCCTCGGGCCCGGGGTCCGTCCCCGGGCTCCGAGTTCCGGGGTTTCAGGCCTTGAGCTCGGCGGCGACCAGCTCGGCCAGCTGGACGGCGTTGAGCGCGGCGCCCTTGCGCAGGTTGTCGTTCGAGACGAACAGCGACAGGCCGTTGTCCACGGTCTCGTCGACCCGGATGCGCCCGACGTAGCTCGGGTCCTTGCCCGCGGCCTGCAGCGGGGTGGGGATGTCGGACAGCTCGACGCCGGGGGCGCCGGTGAGCAGCTCGACGGCGCGCTCGGGGCTGATCGGGCGCTCGAAGCGGGCGTTGATCTGCAGCGAGTGGCCGGAGAACACCGGGACGCGCACGCAGGTGCCGGCGACCTTCAGTTCCGGGATGCCGAGGATCTTGCGGCTCTCGTGGCGGAGCTTCTGCTCCTCGTCGGTCTCGTTGGAGCCGTCCTCGACGATGGAGCCGGCCAGCGGCACCACGTTGAAGGCGATCGGGCGCTGGTAGACCTTGGGCTCGGGGAACTCGACCGCGTCGCCGTCGTGGGCGAGCCCGGCGGCGCCGTCGATGACCTTGGAGGCCTGGCCCTGCAGCTCGGCGACACCGGCGACGCCGCTGCCGGAGACGGCCTGGTAGGTGGAGACGACCAGCGCGGCCAGGCCGGCCTCCTCGTGCAGCGGGCGCAGCACGGGCATGGCGGCCATGGTGGTGCAGTTCGGGTTGGCGATGATGCCCTTGGGGCGGTCCGCGACGGCCTCGGGGTTGACCTCGGAGACCACCAGCGGGACCTCGGGGTCGCGGCGCCAGGCGGAGGAGTTGTCGATGACGACGGCACCGGCCGCGGCGACCTTGGGGGCGAGGGCCTTGGAGGTGGCGCCGCCGGCGGAGAAGATCACGATGTCGAGGCCCGTGTAGTCGGCCGTGGTCGCGTCCTCGACGGTGACCTCGGTGCCCTGCCAGGGCAGGGTGCGCCCGGCCGAGCGGGCCGAGGCGAACAGCCGCAGCTGCTCCACCGGGAAGTCACGGTCCGCCAGGATCTCGCGGACCACGCTGCCGACCTGGCCGGTGGCACCGACAATGCCGATCTTCATTTCCGACTACTCCTCTGAATGGTGCTGTTCACAGCCGCACTCTGCCCATCATGCCTTGTCCCGCGGGCGGGGCGACCTGCCGTTTCACTGCTTGAGAGGGGGGCCACCACGCGGGAGGCCCTCCGGACGGGCGGAGGTTAGCGGTCCAGACCATTCACCAGGTCCAGCGCAGCGCGGACCTCCGCCGCTCCCGCCGGGAGCAGCGGCAGCCGGACGTCCGGGGTCGGGATCCGCCCCTGGGCGTGCAGCACGCCCTTGGTGACCGCCGGGTTCGGCGCCGCGAAGGCGGCCAGGGCCAGGCCGGTCAGCCGGTGCCCGAGGGCCCGTGCCCGGTCGACATCCCCGGCCTGCCAGGCCTGCGCCAGCTCCACGAACCGGCCGGTGGCCAGGTGGGCGGAGGCGAGGATGCCGCCGGGCCCGCCGAGCGCCATCATCGGCGAGAGGAAGGCGTCCTCCCCGGCCAGCACCGCGAACCCGGCGGGGGCGGCGGCGAGCAGCTCCACGCCCGCCTGGTCCAGCCCGCCGGTGGCGTACTTGACGCCCACCACGCCGTCGATGGCGGCGATCTCGCGCAGCGCGGCGGCCGACAGCTGCTGCCCGGTGCGGTACGGGATGTGGTAGACGACCAGCGGCAGCGGGCTGCTCGCGGCCAGCGCCCGGAAGTGCGCGACCGTCCCCGCCTCGCCGGGCCGTACGAACGCCGGGACGGTGACCAGCGCGGCCGTCGCCCGCGGCACCCGCGCGGCGAGCGCGGCCAGCGACTCGGCGGTCGCCCCGGTGTCCCCGCCGTGCGCGCCGACGATCAGCTGCGCCCCGCGCGTGGCGCAGGCGGCCGCGGCGACGTCCACCACCGCGTCCCGCTCCTGCGCGCTCAGCGCGGCCGGCTCACCGGTGGTGCCGAGCGCGACCAGTCCGGCCGCACCGGCGTCGAGCAGCTCGTGGGCGAGCTTCTCCAGCGAGTCGAGGGCGACGCTGCCGTCGGCGGCGAACGGGGTGACGAGGGGGACGTAGATGCCCTTGAGTTCCATGTCCACGATCCTGCGGCCGCCGTCACCGCAGGTCCAGTTCACATTTCCGACGCTTCTCGTAAGCTGAGCCGATGCTCGACGTCCGACGCCTGCGCCTGCTGCGCGAACTCGCCCACCTCGGCACCATCGCGGCCGTGGCCGAGGCGCTGTCCTTCAGCCCTTCCGCGGTCTCCCAGCAGCTGTCCGTCCTGGAGAAGGAGGCCGGCGTCCCGCTGCTGGAGCGCACCGGCCGGCGGGTCACCCTCACCCCGGCCGGGCGCAACCTGGTCCGGCACGCCGAGTCGGTGCTCGCCCTGCTGGAGCAGGCGGGCGCCGAACTCGCCCACGCCAAGCGGGGGTTGGCCGGTCCGCTGCGGATCGGCACCTACCCCTCGGCGGCCCGCGCGATCATCCCGGCGGTGATGGCGGAACTGGCCGCCTGGCACCCCGGGCTGGAGCCGATGGTCACCGAGGTCGACCCGGCGGCCGTCGGCGCGGCCCTGCGCGCGGGCGAGCTGGACGTGGCCCTGGTGCACGAGTACGACCTCGTCCCGGCCGACCCCGAGCCCGGCCTCGCGGCGACCCGCCCGGTCTTCACCGAACCCATGTACCTGGCCGCCCGCACCCCGGGGACGATCGCCGAACAGCGCGGCGCGCCCTGGATCATGTCCCCGCCCGGCACGCTCTGCCACACCATGGCCGTCCGCGCCTGTGAGGCGGCCGGCTTCGCCCCCCGGATCCGCCACCAGATCGACGACTTCACCACCGTCCTCGCCCTGGTCGCCGCCGGGCAGGGCGTGGCCCTCGTCCCCCACCTCGGCACCGCCCAGCCCCCGCCCGGCGTGGTCCTCACCCGACTCCCGATGTACCGCCGCACGCGCGCCGCCTTCCGGGCCGGCGCCGGCTCCCACCCGGCCATCTCCGCCTTCGTCTCGGCGCTCCACACCGCGGTACCGCCGGGCCTCGGCAGCGGCTCCTGAAGCCGGGAGTAGAAGTTCCCCGCGCCCGGAAGGGGCACGGGGAACCACGCGCAGCGGAAGGCCGCCGCCCGCACTCAGGATCCGCCGGTCGGGCGCACCCGCAGGGGCCTCACACCACCAGACAGCTGGGCCCGAGCAGCTGCTTCAGGTCCCCGAACAGCGCCGGGTCCGACTTCACCCGGTGCCGGTCGAGCCGCAGCACCGTCGTCTTGGTGCGGCTCTCCAGCCGCACCCGGACCTCGGTGGTGCCCCGGTGGCTCCCCAGCACCTCCCCCAGTCGCGCCACCAGCGGCGGCGTGACCTTCCCGCTCGGGATGTTGATGACGATCGGTGCCTCGGCGTGCGCGTTCGACAGGTCGGGGACGGACAGTTCCATCCCCATCAGCCGCGGCACGTCCTCCCGCTTGTCGAGCTTGCCGCGCACGAACACCACGGCGTCCTCGACCAGTTGGGAGGACACCAGCTGGTAGCTCGCCGGGAAGAACATGCAGTCGATCGAGCCCGCCAGGTCCTCGACGGTCGCGATGGCCCAGGCGTTGCCCTGCTTGGTCATCTTCCGCTGGAGGCCCGAGATGATGCCGCCGATGGTGACGATCGTGCCGTCCGGCCGTTCCGCGAGGTCGGCGACCGCGCAGTCCGCCTTGTCGGCGAGCACGTGCTCGATGCCGTGCAGCGGGTGCGAGGAGACGTACAGGCCGAGCATCTCCCGCTCCTGGGTGAGCAGGAAGGCTTTCTCCCACTCCTCCTCGGAGAAGACGACGTCGAGCCCGAAGCTCGGCTCGTCGGCCGTGGCGTCGCCGCCGAAGAGGTCGAACTGCCCCTCGGCCTCCTTGCGCTTCACACCGACGACGTTGTCGATCATCGGCTCGAACTGCGCGCTGAGCCCCTTGCGGGTGTGCCCGAGCGAGTCGAAGGCCCCGGCCTTGATCAGCGATTCGACGGTCCGCTTGTTGCAGACCACCGACTCGACCTTGTCCAGGAAGTCGGGGAAGGAGGAGAACTTCCCCTTGGTCTTCCTCGTCCGGATCATCGAGTCGACCACCGGCCCGCCGACGTTGCGGATGGCGGTGAGGCCGAAGCGGACGGTGTCGTCACCGTGCGGGGTGAAGTCCGAGTCCGACTCGTTGACGTCCGGCGGAAGGACGTTGATGCCCATCTTGCGGCACTCGTTGAGGTAGACCGCGGACTTGTCCTTGTCGTCCTTGACGGACGTGAGCAGGCCGGACATGTACTCGGCCGGGAAGTTGGCCTTGAGGTAGGCCGTCCAGTACGAGACCAGCCCGTAGCCCGCGGTGTGGGCTTTGTTGAACGCGTAGCCGGAGAAGGGGACGAGGACGTCCCACACCGCCTGGATGGCCGCGTCGGAGTAGCCGCGCTCGCGGCAGCCCTTCTGGAAGGGGACGAACTCCGCCTCCAGGATCTCCTTCTTCTTCTTGCCCATGGCGCGGCGCAGCAGGTCGGCCTGGCCGAGCGAGTAGCCGGCGAGGATCTGCGCGGCCTTCTGCACCTGCTCCTGGTAGACGATCAGGCCGTACGTCGGCCGGAGCACCTCCTCCAGGGGCTTCTCCAGCTGCGGGTGGATCGGGGTGATCTCCTGCTGGCCGTTCTTGCGCAGCGCGTAGTTGGTGTGGGAGTTGACGCCCATCGGGCCCGGTCGGTACAGCGCCAGGACGGCCGAGATGTCCTCGAAGTTGTCGGGCTTCATCAGGCGCAGCAGCGAGCGCATGGGGCCGCCGTCGAGCTGGAAGACGCCGAGCGTGTCACCGCGCGAGAGGAGCTCGTAGGTCGGCTTGTCGTCCAGGGGCAGATCAAGCAGGTTGATCTTGATGCCCTTGTTCTTCTCGATCGCCTTGACGGCGTCGTCCATGATCGTCAGGTTGCGCAGGCCGAGGAAGTCCATCTTGAGGAGGCCGAGCCCCTCACAGGTGGGGTAGTCGAACTGCGTGATGGTGACGCCGTCGGTGTGCCGGGTCCAGACCGGGATGTGGTCGGTCAGCGGCTCGGCGGACATGATGACGCCGGCGGCGTGCACGCCGGGCTGGCGGATCAGGCCCTCGATGCCCCGCGCGGTGTCGATGACCTTCTTGACGTCCGGGTCGGTCTCGTACAGGCCGCGGATCTCGCCGGCCTCGCTGTAGCGCGGGTGCGAGGAGTCGGTGATGCCCGACAGCGGGATGCCCTTGCCCATGACGTCCGGCGGCATGGCCTTGGTGATCCGGTCGCCCATCGCGTACGGGTAGCCGAGGACCCGCGAGGAGTCCTTGATGGCGGCCTTCGCCTTGATGGTGCCGTACGTGACGATCATGGCGACCTTGTCGGACCCCCACTTCTCCGTCACGTAGCGGATCACGTCACCGCGCCGGCGCTCGTCGAAGTCGATGTCGACGTCGGGCATGGAGATGCGCTCGGGGTTGAGGAAGCGCTCGAAGATCAGGCCGTGCGGGATCGGGTCGAGGTCGGTGATGCCCATCGCGTACGCGACCAGCGAGCCGGCCGCCGAACCACGGCCGGGGCCCACCGCGATGCCCTGGCTCTTGGCCCACATGATGAAGTCGGCGACCACGAGGAAGTACGCCGGGAACCCCATCTGGATGATGGTGTCCATCTCGTACTCGGCGAGCTTCTTGTGCTCCTCGTCGTACCCGCCCGGGAAGCGCCAGTCCATGCCCTCCCAGACCTTGGACTTGAAGAAGTCCGCCTCGGACTCGAAGCCCTCCGGGATGGGGAAGCGGGGCATGAGGTTCTTGAACTTGAACATGCCCTCGGTGTCGACGCGCGAGGCGACGAGGAGCTGGCTGTTGCGGCAGCCCTCCTGCCAGGCGTCCGAGGAGTCCAGCGCGTACATCTCGGCGGCGGACTTGATGTAGTAGCCGGTGCCGTCGAAGCGGAAGCGGTCCGGGTCGGAGAGGTTCTTGCCGGTCTGGACGCAGAGCAGCAGGTCGTGCGCGCCGGCGTCGGCCTCGGTGGTGTAGTGCGAGTCGTTGGTGACGACCGGGGGGATGTTCAGCTTCTTGCTGATCTCCAGCAGCCCGTCGCGGACCCGCTTCTCGATGTCGAGGCCGTGGTCCATCAGCTCCAGGAAGTAGTTCTCCTTGCCGAAGATGTCCTGGTAGTCGGCGGCGGACTTCACGGCCTCGTCGAACTGGCCCAGGCGCAGCCGGGTCTGCACCTCGCCGGAGGGGCAGCCGGTGGTGGCCATCAGGCCGCCGGAGAGCTCGGAGATCAGCTCCTTGTCCATCCGGGGCCACTTCACCAGCCAGCCCTCGGCGTAGGAGCGCGAGGTCAGCTTGAAGAGGTTGTGCAGGCCCTCCTTGTTGCGGGCCCAGATGGTCTTGTGGGTGTACGCGCCGGACGCGGAGACGTCGTCCTTCTTCTGGTGCGGCTGGCCCCACAGGATGCGCTTGGTGTTGGAGCGCGACTCGGGGGCGACGTACGCCTCGATGCCGATGACGGGGGTGATGCCGGCGTCGGTGGCCTGCCGGTGGAACTCCGCGGCGCCGTACATGTTGCCGTGGTCGGTCATCGCCACGTGGGTCTGACCGAGGCGCTCGACCTCCTTGAACATCTGCTTCAGCCGGGCGGCACCGTCCAGCATCGAGTACTCGGTGTGGACGTGCAGATGCGCGAACGGCTGGTCGCTCAAGGCGGGGCCTCCGGAGGCTCTGGTGCTGGTCTGGTGGGCCGGCGAACGCGCGGGTCACAGGGAGGGGAAGCCCTGGAAATGGATGTGGCCCGGACCGTCTCACGGGGTCCGGACCATCACTCACACGTTCACGCGTCTACTCTAGCCCGCCGTCGAGCCGCCGCCGAGCCGTGTCGCGGCGGCCTTCCGGACGGCCGAGTGCTCCATCGGGTCGTCCCGCAGGCGGGCCAGGCGGTCCCGGACGTCGGGGCGGTCGGGGGCGTGCTCGACGCCGAGCAGCCGGGCTCGCGCTTCGCAGTCCCAGAGTGACTCGGCGTACGCCTCGGCCGTGCCCGCGGAGCCGAGCGCCGCCAGTGCCTCCAGGTACGACGGGCGCTCGTGCGAGTGCGGCGTCCACAGCCAGAAGCGGCGCAGGAGGGAGATCGCCCCGGCGGCCTGCGCACCGGCCCGCGCCAGCCCGCGCGCCGTGCGCATCGGGCCGCACCAGGTGCCGTCCACCCAGTCCCGCTCCAGCTCGGCGAGCAGCGCCGGGACGTCCGGCTCGTCTCCCGGCCCGTCCGGCGGCGCCACGACGCGGAGCTCCCCCTGCCCCGCCTCCTGCGCCTCCGGTGCCTCCGGTGCCTCCGGTGTCTCCTGTGTCTCCGGCGGCAGGTGCGCCCGCAGCGCGTCCCGGGCTTCGGCCGAGCCGCCGCGGGCCAGCAGCGCCAGCACACCGGCCGCCCGGTCGCGGGTCCCCTCGTCCCCGGCCAGCATCCCGACGACGGGGGCGAGCGGCAGCTCCAGGTCCCGGACCAGCCGGGCGAGGTAGAGGTGGCGGTCGTCCAGCGCGGCGTCCCAGCGCCACTCCCAGCGGATGCAGCCGTACACCAGGTCGGCGGCGGCCGCCGGGTCCTCCGCCGCCATCGTGGCGCCCAGGCCGCGACCGCGCTGCAGCAGCCCGGGGAGGGTGTTCGGCGGTGCGTACTCGTGTCTCCGCTGTGTCACGTGGTCCATCGTGCCGCAGCCCCCGATCGCCCGGACAACACCCTCCGGCGCCGCCCTCCGGCGGATCGCGGACCGGCACCGGCGATCCCTCAGCCCAGGCGGTCGACCGGCTGGCGCACGACGGTCTTCAGCTTCCCGGGCGCCGTCCTGCGCGGGTCGCCGAGGTGGACCTCGTGGTGCAGGCCCGACGGCCGCAGGCCCTCGGCCCCCGGGCGCCGAGGCCTGGCCGATCAGGCCGCGCGCCCCGACCCTCACCCGCCACCCGGCGGACCACCGCCGCGGCGGCGTGTCGAGTGGCGATTCCCCTCCGGCGACGAAATCGTGACCGGCAGCAAAACCCACCGGAAAGGGTCAAAATGCCTGAAGTCACCACCCCGTACGCGACCGGCACGCCCTGCTGGGTCGACCTGATGGCGAAGGACCAGCAGGCCGCGCTGGACTTCTACCGCGACCTCTTCGGCTGGCAGGGCCAGCCCGGCCCGGCCGAGTTCGGCGGCTACGCGGTCTGCGAGCTCGCCGGCAAGGCCGCGGCCGGCATCGGCCCGGCGATGTCCCCCGAGGGGATGCCGGAGCCGCCGACCGTGTGGAACAGCTACCTGTCCACCACCGACGCCCAGGCCACCCAGGACGCCATCGTCTCCGCCGGCGGCACCCTGCTCGTCCCGGTGGTGGACGTCGGCGACCTGGGCCGGATGCTGATCGCCGCCGACCCGCAGGGCGCGGTCTTCGGCGCCTGGCAGCCCGGCGAGTTCTTCGGCGCCCGAGTGGTCAACGAGGCCGGAGCACTGACCTGGAACGAGCTGCACACCGGCGACATCCCCGCCGCCACCGCCTTCTACGGCGAGGCGTTCGGCATCGAGATCGAGCCGCTGGCCGGCGCGGACTCCTACTGGGAGCTGCGGGTCGGCGGCCGCGCGGTCGGCGGCGCCACCCTCCTCGCCAACGACCCGCCCGGCACCCCGGCGCACTGGCTGACCTACTTCGCGGTCGACGACGTCGACTCCACCGTGGACGCCCTGGTCAAGCGCGGCGGCACCGTCCTCGCCCCGCCCTTCGACATGGTGGCCGGCCGGATGACCGTCGTCGCCGACCCCCAGGGCGCCCCCTTCGCCATGATCAAGCCCGGCCCGATGTAGCCCAACCCCACCCCCCGGGCCGGGGACCGCCCGTCCGGACCACTCGGGCGGGCGGGCCCCGGCCCTCACCCGTCCGCGCCAACTTCCGCCCACGTCAACACCCTTGAGGTGAACGAACCACTCCTGCTTGACTGACCACCGTGACCGACGCCACCGACACCACCGCCACCACCGAAGCCCTCGGAGCCCTCCTCAGCCGCCACCGGGTCGCCAACGGCACGCGCTGGGTCAACGCCGCGTGGGCCCTGCCGATCGGCGTCCTCACCTCCTGGCTGGGCCTGTGGGCCCTGCTCGGGAGCAGCGACGACGGCTCCTCCGGCGGCGGCCAGGGGCTCGGCGTGGCGCTCGGCCTCGGCGTGTGCGGGCTCGGCATCGGCCTCACCCAGGCCGTACGGGCACTGCGCGGTGGCGGCGGCGAGTACTTCGACGTCCACGAGCACGGCCTGGTCCACGGCAATGCCCGCGGCCCGAAGGGGAGTTGGCGCTGGCCCGAGGTCGTCGCCGTCACCGTCCCGACCCGCCGGGACTCGGTCGGCGCCTTCGCCCACCGCTTCGGCAACGACTACCGCTGCATCCTGACCCTGGTCGGCGGCAAGCGGGTCCGGATCGACGGCCTGGCCACCAGCGCCCCCGCCCTGGGCAACGCCGTGATCGACCACTGCCCGAACGCCCGGCTGCTCACCGGCGAGGAGTGGACCCGCAAGGCGGGCGGCTGGCTGCTCCTGGCGGCCGCGCTCTGCGTCGGCGCGATCATCGCGATGGTCACCTACATCTCGGGCCACCCGGACGGCGAGAAGGTCACCGTCGACGCCAACGGCAACACCGCCCACGACTTCGTCCAGGGCCTGGACGACGGCACGATCATGCTCCTCGGCCTCGGCATGGTCGCCTGCGGGATCGCCGCCGTCACCTGCCTCTCCCTCTTCGTCCACGGCCGCGCCCGCCGCCCCCGCTGAGCCCCTGAACCCCTGGCTCCCCGAACCGGCTCCCCGGCCCGAAATCCCTTTGCCCCGCCGCCCTTTGCGGCGGACACTCGCCCCATGCTCGGATTCACACGGACCGACAACGAAGCCCTCGTCTCCTGCCTGGGCGACCCCCAGCGCACCGTCGCCGCCTACCACACGCTGCTCGGCCGCGGGGCCGACGCGCTGGACGCCATCCGCACCGGTCTCTCCCACGCCGACCCGGCCATCCGGGAGGGCTGCTGCCGCCTCCTCGACCACCTGGTCGACCTGGACTCGATGGACCTGCTCATCGCCATGGCCGACGACCCGGACGCCCGCGTCCGGACCGCCGCCTTCCACGCCCTGGCCTGCGACCGCTGCAAGGACGACGCCTGCGCCCCCGGCGCGGACCGCGTGCTCGCCCCGGCGCTGCGACACCTGGCCACCGACCCGGACCCGCACGTCCGCGCGATGGCCGCCGAACTCGTCGGCAAGTTCGTCCACACCGATCCGCGCGCCCTCGCCGCGCTGCAGGCCTCGCACGACGGCGATCCGAACCCGACCGTCCGCAAGAAGGCCGGCTGGTTCATCCCGGGCGGCCCGATCCACAAGCGCACCCGCCCGCGCTGAGGCCCGGCGCCCCGGAGTTCGGTGCCCGGCGCGCGATGCGCGATACGCAGGAAGTCGGCCCGTCCGACCTCCTGCGCACCGGCACCGCCCGTCCGCCCACGTACCCCTACGGCCGCCCTACGGCCTACCGCCGGGCGGCCCGCAGCCACAGCGCGAGCCCGAGGCAGAGCAGGCACGCCCCGGCCAGCACCAGCGGGATCACCACCGCCCCGCCCGACCCGCCGAGCGCCCCCACCACCGCCGGTACGACGGCGTTGCCGAGCATGCAGCAGAGCGTCAGCACCGAGGTCGCCTGCTGCGGCACCGCGGCCACGCCGGAGACCCAGGCGATCAGGGTCGGCAGCACGGGCGCCAGCGCCAGCCCGGCCAGCGGGTAGGCCACCACCGCGAGGTGCGGCACGGCGGCCAGCGCGAGCGCGCCGAGCCCGGCGGCCAGGTAGGCCGGCAAGGTGGTCCGGCCCGGCAGCCGCCTGGTCAACTGCGGGACGACCAGCCGCCCGACGGCCATCCCGGCCCAGAATCCCGAGGCCGCCGTCGTCGCGGCCTGCGTGCTCCAGCCGTCGCGCACCAGCTGGGTCGACTGCCAGGTGCCGATGCTGGTCTCCATGCCCGCGTACACCAGGCCGACCAGCAGGAACGGGAGCAACTCCAGCCCGATCCAGGCACGTTGGCCCCCGCGACCATCCGCGTCCCCGCCCGCGTCCCCGCCCGCGTCCCCGCCTGTGGTCCCGCCCGCGTCACCGTCCGCACCGGTCGCGGCTCCGGGCGCGGCTCCGGGCGCCGCGAGCACCGCCCCCGCGCGTCCGACCAGGAAGCACGGCAGCGCGCACACCGCCGCCGCCAGCGCGAGCAGCCGGATGTCCGTGTGCCCGACGGCCCCCGCGGCCAGCGGGCCCAGCATCGCGCCGATCCCGAAGACCGCGTTCAGCCGGTTGACCATCACCACGCTGTTCCCGGCGAACCCGCGCGCGAACGCCGTGTTCAGGGTGAGCGCCAGCCCGCCGTAGCCGATGCCGGTGACCGCCGCGCAGCAGAGGTAGGCGGTCCAGCCCGGACTGGCCGCCATCCCCGCGGCGCCCGCCGCGAAGACCGCGAGCAGGACGGGCGGGGCCGCCCGGACGTTCAGCCGCCGCCCGAGCAGCCCGATGCAGACCGTCGCCGCGAGCGCCCCGAGGTTGTACGCGGAGACCACCCGCCCGACCTCGTGCTCGGCGCCGAACCGCTCCCGCAGGAACGGGAGCGAGGCGCCGAGCGAGGCGGTGAGCACACCCAGGACGAGGAAGACGCAGAACGCCGAGACCGCCGCCGACCCGGCCATCACCGGCGTCGCGGCCGGCTCCTCCTCCGCCGCCGGTCCCGGCGCGGTGTCGACGAGGGCGGGGGTGGACTCGGCCCGGCGCAGCTCAGTCACCGTCGGGTCCGACCGCGAGCGCCACGGTGACCCGCCCGTCCGGGTCGGTCAGCGTGATCGCCCCGCCGGCGCCGCCGTGCTCCACCAGCAACGCGGTGAAGTCCGGCACCGCGACCACCGCGCCGGCCTCGACCAGGGCCGGCCCGCCGATCCCGACGCACACCGACCCGGCGGCGACGGCCGAGCGCACCCCGCTGATCGAGTCCTCGAAGACCAGCGCGCGTTGCGGCCGGATCCCGAGTCCCCGGCAGGCCGCCAGGTACGGGTCCGGGTGCGGCTTGCCCCGCTCGACGTCGTCCCGGGTGACCCGCACCCGGAAGACGTCGAGCAGGCCGAGCCCGCCCAGCGCGTTGTCGATCTTCCGGGTCCAGCTGCTGGTGGCCAGGCCGATCGGCACACCCGCGCGCCAGAGCCGGGTGGCGAGCCCGTCCGCACCGGCGACGGCCCGGTAGGGGGCCTCCTCCTCGACGGTGTCCACCTCGGCCCAGATGGCCTTCCGGTCGGCGTCCGAGTGGTCCGGGAAGATCAGCCGCACCGTCTGGTCGCCGGTCCGCCCGTGGACGTACTCCTCGACCTCCGGGTCGGCCAGCACCCGGCCGTGGCGCCGGGCCACCGTCCGCCACGCCTCCTCGATCACGGGCCTTGAGTCGATCAGGACCCCGTCCATGTCGAAGACGACGGCCTCGACCTCGTACCGCGTTCCCGCTTGCGGCTGCATCGGTCTCCTCACTCGGCTTTTGCGCCATACGGTCTGACGACAGTTCAACTCCCATCGGCCGGACGGTCAACTGGACTAGACCTCACAGCGAGAATCCGCCCACCCGACCGACCCGGCCCCGGCCACCCGGACCCCGGAGCTCCGGGCTCCGGGCTCCGGGCTCCGGGCTCCGAGCTCCGGGCTCCGGGCTCCGGCCCGCCGGCCTAGCCCGCCTGCCGCGCCATGAAGCCGTCGGCGGAGTCCTTCCAGACCAGGTACACGTCGTCCACCAGCAGCAGGTCGATCACCTCGTCGGCCAGCGGGTCCAGCGCGTCCCGGTGCGACCCGACGATCGGCTCCTCGTGCTTGTTGAACGAGGTGTTCACCAGCGCCGCCTGGCCGCTGCGGTCGTACCAGGCCATCAGCAGGCCGTGCAGGAACGGGTCGTCCTGGGAGCGGACGATCTGCGGCCGAGCGGTGTTGTCGACGTGCACCACCGCCGGGCAGGCCTTGGCGAACGGCTCGTGGCAGTCGTAGGTGATGGTCATGAACAGCGCGGCCGGCTGCTCCGGCTCCCAGCCCACGTAGCAGTCGGCCGCCAGGTCCTCGGCGGTGATCGGCGCGAAGGGCATGAACTCGGTACGGTTCAGGCGCTTGTTGAGCCAGTCGTTCATGGTCACGTCGGCGGTGCCGTAGATGACGCTGCGCCGGCCGAGGGCGCGCGGGCCGAACTCCATCCGGCCGCGGTAGGTGCCGATGACCTGGTCCGCGTCCAGCGCGGCGAGCAGGACGTCCTGCATGGACTCGCCGAGCCGGCGGTAGCGCAGCTCGGGGTAGTCCCGCAGGATCTCGTCCAACCGGCCCTCGGAGATCGCCGCGTCCGGCCCGAGCGCCATCGAGGGCACCCGCGGGCGCTCGCCGGTCTCCCGGTGGGCCACGATCACGGCGGTCTGCAGCGGCAGCCCGCCGTCACCCATCGGCGGCAGCACGTAGACGTTCCGCACGCCCTCGGTCTCGAAGATCCGCTGGTTGAGCTTGACGTTGGCGAACACCCCGCCGGACAGGCAGACGTTCCCGCTCGGCGCCCGGCCGATGTGCCGCGCGACCACGGCGGTCAGCAGGTTCTCCACGTGCCGCTGGGCCGCCGCCGCGACGTCGGCCGGCTCGTGGGTGGAGATCTCGGCCAGCAACTCCTCGGAGTAGCCCTGGTAGGACGGCTGGTACCAGTCGCCGCAGCGGGCCCGGATGGCGCCGTTCTCCTCGACGTCGATCATGCGCCGCATCAGCGGGAGCAGCTTCTCCGGGTCCCCGTTGGCGGCGAGGCCGGTGATCTTGCCCTCGTGGCGGTTGGGCCGGAAGCCGAGCAGCTTGGTGATCCGGCCGTAGAAGTAGCCGAGGCTGTCGATCGAGGTCTCGCGCTGGAGCACCTCCTCGCCGCCGGGGAAGTAGTGCGTGACGGTCAGGGACTGGAAGTCCCCGCGGCCGTCGCAGGTGACCACGAGGGCGTCGTCGAACGGGGAGCAGAGGAAGGCGCCCAGGCCGTGCGACTCGTGGTGGTCGACGTGAACCACCTTGCCGCGCAGTCCGTTCTCCTCGATGAAGGCATCGAACTCGCCGCGCTTCTCGCGGTCGTTCAGAATTTCGTCGGATATCCGCTTGCGGAGGTGCGGAAGCGCCTCCGGGCGAAGCCTGGCCTCCTCCGAAATTCGGTCCACGTAGAGCAACAGGTGCTTTTCGGCGCTGAATCCCGCCTGCCATCCGTAGGCCACCCGGTCGACATCGGAAAGGCTGACGCCGGCCTCCTTCAGGACGTAGTCGATCGACTGCTCCGGCCAGGTCTTGTGGTCCTTGACCCGGGAGAAGCGCTCCTCGCTGACGGCCGCGACGACCGTACCGTCCTGGACCAGGCAGGCGCCGGCCAGGTCGTTGTTGGTGATTCCGAGAACGAGCATGTGCCGCTCCGATGCTTGAGTCGCGGGAAATGGCCCGACGGCATTTCCACGGATTTGCGAGCTGGTGAGGCTGGAGTGCACCGCGACTCTATGGAGAGGTTTCCCGGGAGATCAACGACGCCGTGGGGAATCCGGTCAACCTGACCGGCCGTCGGACGGTGACGCCGGGACGGCCGTCTGGTTAACAACAGTTCGTAGCGTGATCATCCCTGCTGGCCGGATGGCATATGCCCGACAAGAGGTCTGGACCACAACCCCCTTGATCACTGTGGGTAGCTGTCCGGAAACAGTCTTTCCGGTCCACGGACGGCGCCCGACCGGCACTTCCGCCGCCTCCCGGCCGTCCCGCCGCCGCCCCACCACACCGGCACCACAGGCAACATGACGCACCATCAGCACCGCACCGTCGGCAACGCCCGGCCCTGCGACGTCCGCCCCGGAAACACCGAGGGCCGGACCGAGGCCCTCCGCCTCGATCCGGCCCTCCCAGCGGCACCCGCGGCCGGGCCACCGTTCCCGCCGCCGGGCTGCTCAACCGGTCCGCTCACCCAGGCCGCTCAGCCCATCCGCTCAGCCCGTCCGCTCGCCCGGGCCCCCACCCGGGCCGTCAGCCCTCCTGGCCGTCCAGCTCCGCGAGGAAGTCCAGCGACGCCGCCCAGGCCCGCTCCGCCGCCTGCGCGTCGTAGTCCGGCAGCTCCGGGTCGGTGAACAGGTGCCCGGCGCCCCGGTAGCGGTGCACCTCCACCTCCGCGCCGGCCCGCCGCATCCGCAGGTACCAGGCGTTCAGCCAGTCCTCCGGCTCGAACGGGTCCGGCTCCGCGATGTGCAGCTGCACCGGGATCTCGGTGGCGGCGTCCTCCCGCAGGTCCGAGGTGCCGTGCAGGAGCAGCAGCCCGCGCGCCTTCTCGTCGGCCAGCGCCAGGTTCTGCGCGATCGCGCCGCCGAGCGAGAAGCCGGCGTACACCAGCCCGGTCTCGGAGTGCGGCGCGGCGGCCGTCACCGCCCGGCGCAGCATCTCCTCGCTGCCCCCGGCCTCCTCCTGGTACGCCTGCCCGTCCTCGATCGAGTCGAAGGTCCGCCCCTCGAACAGGTCCGGCGTGTGCACGGTGTGCCCGGCGGCGCGCAGCCGGTCGGCGGCGGCGTGCACGGCGGGGCGCAGCCCGTAGGCGGAGTGGAAGAGGACGATCTGGGCCACGGTTCCGGGTCCTTCGGCAGGTGAGTCGGCTACCCACCCATGATCCCCCATGCCCGACCCGCCGTTACGACACCACGTCCTTGCGGGCGAAGCCCCGGAACGCCAGTGCCAGCAGCACCGCCGCGTACGAGAGCGACAGCGAGACGCCCTGCAGCATCCCGCCCCACTCCAGCTGGGGCTGCAGCGCGTCCGCCCACGCGTACTGCCAGTGGGCGGGAAGCCACTCCCGCAGGTCCCCGAGCGCGGTGACGGCGTCCAGCACCCCGGTGATGATCGACGCGAACACCGCGCCGCCCACCGCGCCCAGGGGCGCGTCGGTCGCCGTGGACAGCCAGAACGCCAGCGCCGCGATCACGATCTCGCTCAGGAAGACGAAGGCCACCGCGATCGCGATCCGGGGCAGCGCCTCCCCCGCGGGCAGGCTGGCCCCGGCGGGAAGCTTGAGGTCGCCCCACCCGTAGGCGGCCGTCCCGACGACCAGTCCGATCGCGGGCAGCATGACGATCGCGACCGCCGAGAACGCCAGCCCGACGGCGAACTTGCGCACCAGCAGCCGGGCCCGGGGCACCGGCGCGGCCAGCAGGTACCGCAGTGAGGACCAGCTGGCCTCCGAGGCGACGGTGTCCCCGCAGAACAGTGCGACCGGGATCACCAGCATGAAGCCGGTGCCGACGAACAGCATGGTGACGGCGAAGTTGGCCCCCGACGCGGTGGCCAGCTCGATGAAGGTGGTCCGGTCCGGTCGGCCCGGGCTGCCGCCGATCTGGAACGCGGCCAGGATGACGAACGGCAGGACGGCCAGCACCGCGCCGATCACCAGGGTGCGGCGGCGCCGCAGCTGCCGCATCGCCTCCACCCGCAGCGGCAGCGTCCGGCCCGCCCGGTACCCCTCCGCGTGGTCCTTCGAGACCGCGGAAGTCTCAGAGACCGCACTCATCCCGCACCACCTCCGATCAACGACAGGAACGCGTCCTCCAACCGCCGCTGCGGTCCGGCGCTCTCCACCGGCACCCCCAGCCGCACCAGCTCCGCGAGCAGTTCGCTCGCCGCCAGCCCGTCCAGCCGGACCAGCAGTCCGCCCTCGACGGCCTCCGCCGAGCCGACGCCGGCCAGCGCGGCGACCTTCTCGGCGGCCGACTCCGGGTCGTACGAACCGGCGACGCCGATCATCAGCAGCTCCGACGACCCGACGATCTCACCGACCGCGCCGGTCGTGACGAGCCGCCCGCGGTCCATCACGACCAGGTCCGTACAGCTCTGCTCGACCTCGGACAGCAGGTGACTCGAAACGATCACCGTCCGCCCGCCCGCCGCGTAGCGGATCAT
Organism: Kitasatospora sp. NPDC101447; assembly: GCF_044767225.1. Lineage (NCBI taxonomy): Bacteria > Bacillati > Actinomycetota > Actinomycetes > Kitasatosporales > Streptomycetaceae > Kitasatospora > Kitasatospora sp. NPDC101447. The sequence continues at coordinate 299,172 of NZ_JBIWNL010000007.1, read as the reverse complement.
CACCTCGCGCATCTCGCGGATCTGCGGCGGGTCCAGCCCGTTGGTCGGCTCGTCGAGGATCAGCAGGTCCGGCATCCCGAGCATCGCCTGCGCGATCGCCAGCCGCTGCCGCATGCCCTGCGAGTACGTCCGGACCGCCCGGTCCAGCGCCTCGCCGAGCCCCGCGATGGCCAGTGCCTCGTCGAAGCGGGCGTCGGCCTCCGGCCGCCCGGTCGCCTGCCAGTACAGCCGCAGGTTGGCCCGCCCGGTGAGGTGCGGCAGGAAGCCCGCGCCCTCCACGAACGCCCCGACCCTCGACAGCACAGGCGCACCGGGCCGCACCAGGTGCCCGAAGATCCGGATCTCCCCGGCGTCCGGCCGGATCAGACCCATCAGCATCCGCAGCGTGGTGGTCTTGCCCGCGCCGTTCGGTCCGAGCAGCCCGAGCACCTGCCCCTGCTCCACCCGGAAGCCCAGCTCCCGTACGGCGTAGCGGTCCTGGGAGCCCTTGTAGCGCTTGCTCAGCCCGCTGATCAGCAGCGGCACGGCGGCCAGCTCCGGATCGAACTCCGGCCCGCCGGCCGCCCGCCGACGCCGCAGCCGCGGCGCCAGCACCAGGCCCGCGGCCACCACCACGGCGGCCACCGGCAGCAGCCAGGTCCGCGCGGGCAGCGGCGCCGCCTCGGTGACCAGTTCCTCGACGGTCGGCGCGGTGACCACCCCGGCCGGCGCGACCCGGTAGGTGGCGGGCTCGACGGGCGAGGCGTACGCGAGGTCGGTGCTCGCCAGCACCAGCCGCAGCCGGTGTCCGGCGGGGAAGGTGTGGTCCACCGTCGGCAGCGCCACGGTGACCGTCCGCCCCGCGTCCGCGCCGGTGACCCGCAGCGGCGCGGCCAGTTGCTGCGGCAGCACCGCCTTGCCGTCCGGCCCGACGTCGTACAGCTTCGCGAACAGCACCGCGTCCGGCCGGTCCGCCGTCACCCGTACCGGCACGGTCGGCTGCCCGGTCAGGTGCAGCGGCGAGTCCAGCGGCGCCGAGTCGAAGGCGGCGCTCTGCCCGGGGAAGTCCAGCGACAGTCCGGCGCCCAGCGAGGCCGCCTGGCTGAGCGCGCCGATGCCCGGCAGCGTCGAGATCCCCGGCGGCGCCCCGCCGGGCGGGTTGGCCACGGTCTTCTCCCCGCCGGCCAGCTCGACGGAACGCGAGCCGGTCCCGCCGAGTCCCGGGTACCGGTCGGCGGTGGCCCCGCGCAGCACGGCCTGGAAGCCGGTCGAGTCGACCCCGCCGGTCCGGGTCACCCGGAAGTCCGGCCCGGTGTCGTTCCCCTGTCCCCGGAGGTAGTGGTCGAACCAGGCCGTCACCCGGTCGTCGACCCGCGCGCTGGTGTCCGTCCCGCCGTCGTGCCCGCCGGCGAACCAGTCCACCGCCACGGGCGCGCCGTTGCCGGCGATCGCCTGCGCGATCCGGTCGCCCTGGTCGAGCGGGAACAGCGAGTCCTGCTGGCCCTGCACCACCAGCGTGGGCGCCTTGAGCCGGTCCGCCACCGAGGACGGGCTGGAGCGGTCCAGCAGCGCGACGGCCTCCGGGTCGGCGTGCCCGGCGGTCGCGACCCGGTCGTACATCCGGCAGAGCGACTCCAGGAACCGCCCGCAGCCGGCGTCCCCGTCCGCCACCGGCTTCGGCTCGCCGCTCTCGCGCGGCGCACCGCCGGACGGCCCGAGGCTGCCCGCCGAACCGGGGGCCGCCGAGCCGGTGGTGAAGAAGATCCCGGCCCACAGCTTCTTGAACACGCCGTCCGCCGCGCCCGAGCCCTGCACACCCTGCGGGAACAGCGCGTCCGCCAGGTTCCACCAGGTGATCTGGGTGGCCACCGCGTCGATCCGGGGGTCGTACGCGGAGGCCAGCAGCGAGATCGCCCCGCCGTACGAGGCCCCGGTGATGCCGACCTTCGGGTCGCCCGCGCCGTCCAGCTTCACCTCGGGCCGCTGGGCCAGCCAGTCCACCAGGTGCCGGACGTCCTCGACCTCGCGGTCGGGCGCGTTGAGGCCGATCTTGCCGCCCGAGCGTCCGAACCCTCGCGCCGACCAGGTCAGTACCGCGTAGCCCTGCCGGGCGAGCTGCCGGGCGCGATCGCGCTCGCCCTCCTTGGAGCCGCCGAAGCCGTGCGCGAGCAGCACCGCCGGGCGCGGACCGCTGCCGGCGGTGAAGAACGAGGTGTCCAGCTGGACCTGCTGCGCGCTGCCGGGCGTCTCCGGCATGCTGAGGAAACGGTCCTCCTCACGGACCGTCTGCTCACCGCCGGACGCCACCGTCGCCGTACCGACCGCGGCCACCGCCACCAGGGCCACCGCACCGGCCAGCACCCTGCGCCTGACGGTCGTGCCCCGGCCGCGCCACCGACGCCATGCCCCACCGAACTCCATGGGCGCTGATCGTATCCGCCGCCCGGGTAGGCGCCGAATAAGGGCGGGCAGCGCTCGCCGGGCCGGGCGACGAACACCCCGCGAACGCGGCCCCCGTTCCGCCGCCCCGAAGCGTCACCCCCGAACCGCCGACCCCCGAACCGCCGGCCCCGAACGCAGGGATCCCCGCGCTCCGAAGAGGGGCGCGGGGATCAGCGCACAGCGGACGGGGCCTGCCGGGCCGGGCCCCGAAGGTCCGGCGCCGCCGCCCCGCGTGCCTACAGCTGCCGCGTCATCGTCCGGTGCGGGATCCCGGCGTCGTCGTACACCGAGCCCTCCGCCACGTATCCCAGCCGCTCGTAGAACCCGAGCGCCTGCACCTGCGCGTGCAGCTCCACCTCCGAGGCCCCGCGCTCCGCGCCCGCGGCCTCGATCGCCCGCACGAGCTCCGCGCCCAGCCCGGTCCCCCGGGCCACGGGCAGTACGGCGAGCCGCCCGAGCAGCACCCGCCCCTCGACGCCGCCGGTCAGCTCGCGCGCCTGCTCGCCGAAGATCAGCCGCCCGGTCCCCAGCCCGGCCCCGCCGGGCCCGACCGCGAGCAGGTGCACCGAGGTGCCGTCGTACCGGTCGTACTCCAGCTCCTCCGGCACGTTCTGCTCGACGATGAACACCTCCCGCCGGACCTCCCGCACCAGCGCCAGGTCCGCCTCGCCCTCGGCCACCCGAATGGCGACGCCCGACTCGGCGCCCATGTCAGCTCTCCGCCGCGATGACGTCCAGGGCGTTCTGCAGGTCGGCCGGGTACTCGCTGGAGAACTCGACCCACTGCCCGTCCGCCGGGTGCTCGAAGCCGAGCGACACCGCGTGCAGCCACTGCCGGCCCAGCCCGAGCCGCTTGGCCAGCGTCGGGTCGGCGCCGTACGTCAGGTCGCCCACGCAGGGGTGGCGCAGCGCGGACATGTGGACGCGGATCTGGTGGGTGCGCCCGGTCTCCAGCTTGATCGCCAGCAGCGACGCGGCCCGGTACGCCTCGATCAGGTCGTAGTGCGTGACGGACGGCTTGCCTTCCCGGGTCACCGCCCACTTCCAGTCCGAGCTGGGGTGCCGCCCGATCGGCGCGTCCACGGTCCCGCTCATCGGGTCCGGGTGCCCCTGGACCAGCGTGTGGTACCGCTTGTCGGTGATCCGGTCGTGGAACTGCCGCTTGAGGTCGGTGTACGCGCGCTCGGACTTGGCGACGACCATCAGGCCCGAGGTGCCGACGTCCAGCCGGTGCACGATGCCCTGCCGCTCGGCCGCCCCCGAGGTGGAGATCCGGTACCCGGCCGCGGCGAGCCCGCCGATCACGGTGGGGCCGGTCCAGCCGGGGCTGGGGTGCGCGGCGACGCCGACCGGCTTGTCGACCAGCACGATGTCCTCGTCGTCGTGGACGATCCGCATGCCCTCGACGTGCTCGGCGACGACCTGCACCGGGGCGGCGGGGGCGGGGATCTCGACCTCCAGCCAGGAACCGGCGGTCACCCGGTCCGACTTGCCGGCCGTGGCGCCGTCGAGCGTCACCTTGCCTTCGGCGGCCAGTTCGGCGGCCTTGGTCCGGGAGAAGCCGAACATCCGGGACAGGGCGGCGTCGAGGCGCTCGCCCTCCAGGCCGTCGGGAACGGGGAGGCTTCGGATCTGCGCTGCGGTACTCACCCGTACGAGTATGCCGGAAACACGGCCCGCCCCCGCGCGCCGTGCTCCCCGCCCGCCGGGGGGCTACTCGCCCTTGCCGCCCTGCTGGTGGACGGTCCCGTCCGGGTTGCTGCCCCGGAAGGAGAGCAGCACGACCAGGATCCCGCCGCAGACGATCGCCGAGTCCGCGAGGTTGAAGACGGCGAAGTGCTGGACGGAGATGAAGTCCACGACGTGCCCGCGGAAGACGCCCGGCGAGCGGAACAGCCGGTCGGTGAGGTTGCCGAGCGCCCCGCCCAGCAGCAGCCCGAGCGCGATCGCCCACGGCAGGCTGTACAGCCGTCGGGCGATCCGCCAGATCACCACGATGACGGCGGAGGCGATCATCGTGAAGACGACGGTCAGCGCCTGCCCCATCCCGAAGGCCGCGCCGGAGTTGCGGATCACCTGGAAGGTGACGACGTCCCCGATCACCTTGATCGCCGAGTGGTTCTCCAGTCGGGCGACGACCAGCAGCTTGCTGCCGAGGTCGATCAGGAAGGCGAGCACCGCGACGACCAGCAGCACACCGATCCGCCGCGGCCCCTTGGGCTTCTCCGCCGCCGCCGGTTCGTCCACGGACGCCGCCTCGGTCGGCTCGGCCACGGGCACCTCCACGGCATCGGCGGGGGACGGGACGGCTTCGTCCCGGGTCTGGGGGGAACCTTGCGTACTGATGATCCGCTCCGCTGCCGATGGAGCTCCCCCGGCCGTAGGTGGGGGAGGGTGGTGGGCCGGTGACGGCCTGGGCCCGTCCGCAGCCGGTGCGGACGCGTCAGGCGACACTACGGGGTCGAGCGTACGGCAAGCCCGACCCCGCGCGTCGCTCCGGCCGCCCGGTTCGGCGGCCGGTTCAGCGGCGTTCCTGCTTGGTCTTGCACGGCACGCACAGCGTCGCCCGCGGGAAGGCCTGCATCCGGGCCTTGCCGATGGCCTTGCCGCAGGACTCGCAGGTGCCGAAGCCGACGCCCTCCAGCCGACCCAGCGCGCGCTCGGTCTGGGCGAGGCTGTCGCGCGCGTTGTTGGCCAGCGCCAGCTCGCTCTCCCGCGAGATGTTCTTCGTCCCGGCGTCCACCTGGTCGTCGCCGGCCCCGTCGTTGGAGTCGCGCATCAGGCCGGAGATGGCCGCCTCGGCGGCTCCGATCTCGTTCTGCAGCCGCTCCAGCTCGCTGATCAGCTCGTCGTGCAGCTCGTGGACCTCCTCGGTGGTCCACGGGTCCTCGCCGGGCAGGACCGGCAGCGTGGCCGGGTCCACGGACTCGGCCCCGCGCGGCACGGTGACGGTGTCGGTGCTGGACTTCGGTGCGGTAGTGGTCACGGTCCCCTCCCCTGGATCGACCGCCACGGCCTTGCGTGCCCGCTTGGTGGCGGTACCCGCGCCGGTTCCCTTCTCAGCCATGGCTTCGACCCCATCTACGAACGAATCGAGCCGCCGGTTCCCGGCGGCTTCCAGTGCCGGAACGATAATCCCGATCAAAACCGGTCACAACATGACATACCGACGCCTCGCAACGATCCCACCCAGGCAGCCGCCACGGCCGCCACGCCCCGCGCTGACAGGGTTGTGCCCAGATCACCCCCGCCTAACCACGACCCCGACGACCGCCCTGACCAGCCCCGCCGTCCGCCCGGACAGCCGCCCGCCCGAAACGGTTTGGACAAACCGACTCGCCCGGCCGATACACTGGCCCTGCAAGGCGCAGATGGGACGAGTACCGACGTACGCAGCCACCAGCGACCCGGGGACGGTGCGAGCCCGGGGGTGTGCACGGCGGGAAGATCACCCCGGAGCCGCCGGAAGAACGGCCGCCGCGGAGCCCGCAGCGGTCCACTAGACCCGGCAGCAAGCCCAAACAAGAGGGCCGCGAACGCACCACCGCGGCCAAGGAGGGTGGTACCGCGGGGCGGCCCGGCCGTCTCGTCCCTCCGGAGGATCCAGTCACAGCATCCGCCGGAGGTAGACGCCCGCGATGAGCTCCCAACCCGTCACCCACCACCGCCCTTCCAACGACGCGCTGCGCGCGGCACCTCTGTACCACCCCGTCCCGGCGCAGGTGGACCTGCCTGCCCTGGAGCACCGGATCCTGTCGTTCTGGCAGGACAACAAGGTCTTCCAGCGCAGTCTGGAGCAGTCCGAGGGCCGCCCCGAGTGGGTGTTCTACGAGGGCCCGCCGACCGCCAACGGCATGCCCGGCGCCCACCACATCGAGGCCCGCGTCTTCAAGGACGTCTTCCCGCGCTACCGGACGATGAAGGGCTACCACGTCGCCCGCAAGGCCGGCTGGGACTGCCACGGCCTCCCGGTCGAGCTCGCCGTCGAGAAGGAGCTGGGCTTCTCCGGCAAGCAGGACATCGAGGCGTACGGCATCGCCGAGTTCAACGCCAAGTGCCGCGACTCGGTGACCCGCCACACCGACGCCTTCGCCGAGCTGACCACCCGCATGGGGTACTGGGTCGACCTCGACGAGGCCTACCGGACGATGGACCCGTCGTACGTCCAGTCCGTCTGGTGGTCGCTCAAGCAGATCTTCGACAAGGGCCTGCTGGTCCAGGACCACCGGGTCGCCCCCTGGTGCCCGCGCTGCGGCACCGGCCTGTCCGACCACGAGCTGGCCCAGGGCTACGAGACCGTGGTCGACCCCTCGGTCTTCGTCCGCTTCCCGCTGACCGGCGGCCCGCTGGCCGGCCGGGCCGCGCTGCTGGTCTGGACGACCACCCCGTGGACCCTGGTCTCCAACACCGCCGCCGCCGTCCACCCCGAGGTCACCTACGTGGTGGCCACCGACGGCGACGAGCAGCTGGTCGTGGCCGAGCCGCTGCTCGCCAAGGCCCTCGGCGAGGGCTGGGAGGCCACCGGCGAGTCCTTCACCGGTGCCGAGATGGAGCGCTGGTCCTACCGCCGCCCCTTCGACCTGGTCGAGATCGAGAACGCGCACTACGTCCTCAACGCCGACTACGTCACCACCGAGGACGGCACCGGCATCGTCCACCAGTCCCCCGCCTTCGGCGCGGACGACCTCGCGACCTGCCGCAAGTACGGCCTGCCGGTGGTCAACCCGGTGCTGGCCGACGGCACCTTCGCCCCCGAGGTCCCGCTGGTCGGCGGCCAGTTCTTCAAGAAGGCCGACGAGGCCCTGGTCGCGGACCTCAAGGAGCGCGGCCTGCTCTTCCGCCACCTGCCGTACGAGCACAGCTACCCGCACTGCTGGCGCTGCCACACCGCCCTGCTCTACTACGCGCAGCCGTCCTGGTACATCCGGACCACCGCCGTCAAGGACGCGCTGATCCGCGAGAACGAGGCCACCAACTGGTTCCCGGAGACGGTCAAGCACGGCCGCTTCGGCGACTGGCTGAACAACAACATCGACTGGGCGCTCAGCCGCAACCGCTACTGGGGCACCCCGCTGCCGATCTGGCGCTGCGAGGAGGGCCACCTCACCTGCGTCGGCTCGCTGGCCGAGCTGACCGAGCTCACCGGCACCGACCAGAGCGGCCTCGACCCGCACCGCCCGTACATCGACGCGGTGACCTTCGCCTGCCGCGACTGCGGCGGCACCGCCACCCGCGTGCCCGAGGTCATCGACGCCTGGTACGACTCGGGCTCGATGCCCTTCGCCCAGTACGGCTACCCGTACCAGAACAAGGAGCTGTTCGAGAAGCGCTACCCGGCGCAGTTCATCTCCGAGGCGATCGACCAGACCCGCGGCTGGTTCTACACGCTGATGGCGGTCGGCACCCTGGTGTTCGACAGGAACAGCTACGAGAACGTCGTCTGCCTGGGCCACATCCTGGCCGAGGACGGCCGCAAGATGTCCAAGCACCTGGGCAACATCCTGCAGCCGATCCCGCTGATGGACCAGCACGGCGCGGACGCCGTCCGCTGGTTCATGGCGGCCGGCGGCTCGCCCTGGTCCGCCCGCCGGGTCGGCCACGGCACCATCCAGGAGGTGGTCCGCAAGACCCTCCTCACCTACTGGAACACCGTCGCCTTCCAGGCCCTGTACGCCCGCACCTCGAACTGGGCGCCGTCCGCGAGCGACCCGGCCCCGGCCGACCGCCCGCAGCTGGACCGCTGGGTGCTCTCCGAGCTGAACACCCTGGTCCGCGAGGTCGACGCGGCCTTCGAGGCGTACGACACCCAGCGCGCCGGCAAGCTGCTCTCCGGCTTCGTCGACGACCTGTCCAACTGGTACGTCCGCCGCGGCCGCCGCCGCTTCTGGCAGGGCGACGCCGCCGCGCTGGCCACCCTGCACGAGGCGCTGGAGACCGTCACCCGCCTGATGGCCCCGCTCACCCCGTTCATCACCGAGCAGGTCTGGCAGGACCTGGTCGTCCCGGTCGTCGCCGACGCCCCGGCCTCGGTCCACCTGGCCACCTGGCCGCAGGCGGACGAGTCGCTGATCGACGCCGACCTCTCCCGCCACATGGCGCTGGTCCGCCGCCTGGTGGAACTCGGCCGGGCCACCCGCGCCGAGTCCGGCGTGAAGACCCGTCAGCCGCTCTCCCGCGCGCTGATCGCGGCCCAGGGCTGGGAGGAGCTGCCCGCCGACCTGCGCGCGCAGATCGCCGAGGAGCTCAACGTCTCCACCCTGGAGTCCCTGGCGGAGGTCGGGGGCTCGCTGGTCGACACCAGCGCCAAGGCCAACTTCCGCGCGCTGGGCAAGCGCTTCGGCAAGGGCGTGCAGGACGTCGCCAAGGCGGTCGCCGCCACCGACGCCGCCCGCCTGGCCGCCGAACTGCGCGCCGACGGCCGGACCTCGGTCGAGCTGAACGGCGAGACGGTCACCCTCTCCCCGGACGAGGTGATCATCACCGAGACCCCGCGCGAGGGCTGGGCCGTCGCCAACGAGTCCGGCGCCACCGTCGCCCTCGACCTGGCCATCACCCCGGAGCTCAAGCGCCTCGGCGTCGCCCGCGACGCCATTCGCCAGATCCAGGAGGCCCGCAAGAACTCCGGCCTGGACGTCGCCGACCGCATCGTTCTGCGCTGGCGCGCCACCACGGAGGAGACCGCCGAGGCCATCGCCGAACACGGTCCCCTGGTCGCCGAGGAGGTCCTCGCCACCGACTTCGCCGCCGGTACGGCCGACTGGGACTCCGAGACCTTCACCGACGAGTCCCTGGGCCTCGCCTTCCAGCTCCGCAAGGCCTGACCCCCGACGAAGCCGCCGTCCCCGCCCGGGGGACGGCGGCTTCGCCGTACCCGCCCCGCCGCGACGCCCCCGCTCCCCCTCGCCACCCCGCCGGGGGCGCGGGGGCGACCCCGGTGCGCCCCCTCCCCACCCCCTCCCCCGGGCATACGAAAGGCGCCCCCTCCCCGACCCGGAAGTCGGAGAGGGGGCGCCCTCGGAAGGTCCTGCTACAACCTCAGTTGTCGCCGTCCTCGTCGATCAGGAAGCCCCGCATCGGCGCCGGAGCCTGCTGCATCGGCTGCGGCGGCTGCGGCCGGACGGCCGCCATCGGCTGGGTCATCCCGGCCGGCTGCATCTGCGGAGCACCGCTGTTGCCGCCGTTGGACTGCCCGAAGCTGGGCGCCGGGGCGTTGCCACCGAAGGAGGTGTTCCCGCCGAAGGACGGCGAGCTGCCACCGAAGGACGGCTGGTTGCCACCGAAGCTCGGCGCACCGCTGCCCATCGAGCCCGCACCGGCCGGCGTCATCGACGAGGCCGCCGGCGGCAGCGACGCGGTGGCGGGGATCCGCGGCGGAGCGAGCGAGTCGTCGGCCTGCGACTCCAGCTGGCGCAGCTGGGTCTCCAGGTACGACTTCAGGCGCGTGCGGTACTCACGCTCGAAGGCCCGCAGGTCCTCGACCTTGCGCTCCAGCGTGGCCCGCGCGGACTCCAGGGAGCCCATCGCGACGCGGTGCTTCTCCTGCGCGTCCCGCTCCAGGGCGTCGGCCTTGGCACGGGCGTCGCGCTCCAGGCCCTCGGCGCGGCTGCGCGCCTCGCCGACGATCTTGTTGGCCTCGGAACGGGCCTCGGAGATCGCCTGGTCGGCGGTCTGCTGGGCGAGCGCCAGGACGCGGGCGGCGCTGTCGCCACCGGGACCCTGCTGCTGCATCGGGGCGCCCATGGGGCCGCCCATCTGCTGCGGGCCGCCCATGGGGCCGCCCATCTGCTGCATCTGCTGCTGACCCATGCCCTGGCCCATACCCTGGCCCATGCCCTGGCCCATCGGGTTGCCCATCTGCTGCGGGCCACCGGGGCCGCCCATGGGCTGCAGCATCTGACCGCCCATCGGCTGGACCAGCTGCTGCTGGCCGCCCATGGTCTGGTTCATCTGCTGCTGCGGGCCGCCGGCCGGCGGGAGCTGCGGCGCGGAGCCGGCGGGCAGGCCGAGGGGCTGGTTGCCCATCTGCTGCTGCGGGCCACCGGGGCCCATCTGCTGCGGACCACCCGGACCCATCTGCTGCGGGCCGCCGGGGCCCATCTGCTGCGGGCCGCCCGGGCCCTGCTGGCCGGGGACCGGCGGGCCGGATATGGCGGCCGGCACCGGGGCGCCACCCTGGCGGGGGGCCTCCTGCGGCGGCTCCTTGCGCAGGTTGGCCTGGTTCTGCGCGGCGGCACGAGTCGCGGCGGCCAGCTTGGCGCGCAGGTCCTCGTTCTCCCGGAGGAGGCGGGTCAGCTCCGCCTCGACCTCGTCGAGGAAGGCATCGACCTCGTCCTCGTCATAGCCTTCACGCAGGCGGACGGTCGTGAACTGCTTGTTCCGAACGTCCTCGGGGGTCAATGGCATCTCTTCACCTCAACGTGATCGTCGGCACACCGGCATCCTGTCGCATCGCTCACCTACGACTAGGGGTGCACAAGCGAGATCAGGACATACACAATGATCATCAGTACGAAGAAGGACAGGTCGAGCGCCACGCCCCCGAAACGCAACGGCGGAATGAGCCGCCGAAGAAGCTTGAGCGGCGGATCCGTGACAGTGTACGTGGCCTCCAGGACCAGGACCATGGCCTTGCCGGGCCGCCACGAACGCGCGAACTGGAAGACCCAGTCCATGACCAGCCGCACGAGCAGGAACACCAGGAAGACGGTCAGGGCGTAGTAGAGCACCGCCCACACGATGTCCATCGCGTTTCCCTCTCCCCGGTCCCGAGCCCTGGGGCCCGCCGCTCGTCACCTGTCGCCAACCACTGTTGATCAGATCCACACGTAAAGTCGTGGCCGGGTCAGCTCTGGTTGAAGAACCCACCCTCGGCGATCCGAGCCTTGTCCTCCGCCGTGACATCGACGTTAGCAGGCGACAGCAGGAACACCTTCTGCGTCACGCGCTCGATACTGCCGTGCAGACCGAAGACGAGTCCAGCGGCGAAGTCTACGAGCCGCTTCGCGTCCGTGTCGTCCATCTCGGTCAGATTCATGATCACAGGAGTGCCGCCACGGAACTGTTCCCCGATGGTACGGGCCTCGTTGTAGGTCCGCGGGTGCAGCGTGGTGATGCGGTAGGGCTCTCGTTCGTTCACTACCTTGGGCATGATCACCGGGGCGCTCTTCTCCAGGTTGTGGCGGCGTTCGGGTGTGATGGACGACACGGGGGCCATCCTCGGGGTCTCCTGCCGGATCGGCACCGCCGCCGGCACCGGCTGCGGGGTGATCGAGGAGACCGGTGCGGGCGTGGCGGCGGCCGCGGCGGCCGGCCGGGGAATGTCCTCGGTCCGCTGTCCCGTCCGGATCGGCTCGGGGTCCGCGTCGTAGTCGTCGTCGGGGTCGTACCCCTGGCCGTCGTACGTCTCGTCCTCCACGAGGCCGAGGTAGACCGCCATCTTGCGCATTGCGCCGGCCATGCTCCTGTCTCCTCCGCTCATGGCCACCTCGCTGGCGCTCGGTGGCTGCTCCGCGAAGCCGCGTCCCTTCCGGTGGTCGCTCGCTTCGCTCGCTCCGTGCGGACCGGCTCCGTCCCGGCGGCCCGGGCCGTACGGCCCTGCCTGCGGACTCCGCGGTCCATCCACGACGGCACGTCAGGCCGACGGCCCGTCAGGATTCGTGGAGTGGGACCCGCGGAGCTGCGATCCACGGTTCGCTAGCGCTCCGGAGAGCTGCTAGATTCTGTCCTATTTTGTCCTGCAGTCTGATCTACTTACTCGGTGACGTTACCTGAGGGGTGACCTCACTCCGAGTACCGCCGTTCCGACGCGCACATGTGTCGCTCCGGCGGCAATCGCCTGCTCAAGGTCACCGCTCATCCCTGCGGAGACCATGGTGGCAGCAGGATGGTCCGTCCGTACGGCGGTTGCGATTTCCGCCAGCCGATCGAAGGCGGCGGCCGGGTCCCCGGCCAGCGGACCGGCCAGCGGAGCGACGGTCATCACACCGTCCAGCCGCAGCCCGGGCGTGTCGGCGATCGCGTCGGCCAGCCGCGCGACGTCCTCCGGCGCGACCCCGGCCCGGTGCACCCCCTCGCCGTGCTCCTTGTCCAGCGCCACCTGCACCAGGCAGCCCAGCTCCGGACGCTCCGACTTCAGCACGGCCGCGGAGAGCGACTCCACCAGTCGCAGCCGGTCCACCGAGTGCACGTGGTTCGCGTACCCGACGACCGAGCGGACCTTGTTGGTCTGCAGCTGACCGACGAAGTGCCAGTCAAGAGGAAGGTTTCTGCACTGTTCCGCCTTGGGTGCGGCGTCCTGGTCGCGGTTCTCCGCGACGTCCGTCACACCCAGTCCGGCCAGCAGCGCGCTGTCCTCGGCGGGGTAGGTCTTGGTGACGACGATCAGCGTGACCTCGTCCCGGGCGCGCCCGGCGGCCGCACAGGCGGCCGCGATCCGGCGCTCGACCACCTCAAGGTTGGTCCCGAGCTCCTCGTACCGGGCCCGCCGGCCCCCGGTCAGTGCGGCCAGCCACCTCTCATCGGGGAAGAACGGGCCGGGCCCGCCCGGGAACGGTCCGTAGATGTCGTTCGTCATCAGTGATCAGAGCCCAACCAGACGTAGCTCGCGAGCCGGCCCGTGCGCTGCTCACGACGATAGGAGTAGTGATCGGCGGATTCGAGGGTGCAGACGGATGACCGCACCACCTCGTTGACCCCCGTCGCGGCCAGCTGGGCCGCGACTCCCTCCGGCACGTCCAGGGCCGGGGTCCCCCAGGAGGTCTCGGCGAAGGCCTGCGGCACCACGGCCGCGACCTCGTCGCGCAGCCCGGCCGGGACCTCGTAGCAGCGGCCGCAGACCGCGGGGCCGGTGGCGGCGGTGATCCGCCCGGGCTCGGCCCCCAGTTCGACCATCGCCCGGACCACCGCGGGCACCACCCCGGCGGCCAGCCCGGGCCGGCCTGCGTGGGCCGCGCCCACGACGCCCGCCACGGGGTCGGCCAGCAGGACCGGCGTGCAGTCGGCGGTCAGCACCGCCAGCGCGAGCGGCCGGTCGGTGACCACCGCGTCCACCGTCGGGGCCTCCCCGAGCGGCTGGCGCTCCGTCACCACCGCGACCTCGGCGCCGTGCACCTGGTTCATCCACACCACGTCGGCCGGTTCGAGCCCCAGCTCGCGGGCGGCGAGCGCCCGGTTCTCCCGGACGGCCTGCGGGTCGTCCCCCACCGCGCCGCCGAGGTTGAGCTCCCCGTACGGCGAAGTGCTCACCCCGCCCCACCGGTCGGTGAAGGCGAAGTGAGCACCCGCGTGTACTGCGTGATCGATCACTTAAGGAAGTCCGGGACGTCGAGCTCCTCCGCCGGGCTCTCCACGTACGGCTGCCGGACCGGCTGGACCTGCGGCGGCACCGGGGCGGACGCGGTCGTGGCGGCCGGAGTCTCGGCCGACCGGCTCGGCGAGGCGGCCGGGGACTCGCCCTCGGAGCGGGACGTCACCGAGCCGATGCTCCCGTACGACGGGCGGCCGGCCGGGCGCTCCGGGGCGGCCGGCGGCGTGGCCGGGCGCTCCGGCGCGGCGGTGGACTTGACCACCGGCTCGCGGACGATCGCCGGCGGCTGCCCGCCGTCGAAGCCGGCCGCGATGACGGTGACCCGGACCTCGTCGCCGAGCGCGTCGTCGATGACCGCACCGAAGATGATGTTGGCCTCGGGGTGGGCGGCCTCGCTGACCAGCTGGGCCGACTCGTTGATCTCGAACAGGCCGAGGTCGGAGCCGCCCGAGATGGAGAGCAGCACGCCGCGGGCGCCGTCGATGGAGGCCTCCAGCAGCGGCGAGGAGATGGCCATCACGGCGGCGGCCTTGGCGCGGTCCTCACCGCGGGCCGAGCCGATGCCCATGAGCGCCGAACCGGCGTCCGACATGACGGACTTGACGTCCGCGAAGTCGAGGTTGATCAGGCCCGGGGTGGTGATCAGGTCGGTGATGCCCTGGACACCGGAGAGCAGGACCTGGTCGGCCGAGCGGAACGCGTCGAGCACGCTGACCTGGCGGTCCGAGATGGACAGCAGCCGGTCGTTGGGGATCACGATGAGGGTGTCGACCTCTTCGCGCAGGGCGGCGATGCCGTCCTCGGCCTGGTTGGCCCGGCGCCGGCCCTCGAAGGTGAACGGGCGGGTGACCACGCCGATGGTCAGGGCGCCCAGGGAGCGCGCGATGTTGGCGACGACGGGCGCGCCGCCCGTGCCCGTGCCACCGCCTTCGCCGGCGGTCACGAAGACCATGTCGGCCCCCTTGAGGACCTCCTCGATCTCCTCGCGGTGGTCCTCGGCCGCCTTGCGGCCGACCTCGGGGTTGGCGCCGGCGCCGAGGCCCCGGGTGAGTTCACGGCCCACATCGAGCTTGACGTCGGCGTCGCTCATGAGGAGGGCCTGCGCATCGGTGTTGATCGCGATGAACTCGACGCCCTTGAGACCGACCTCGATCATCCGGTTGATGGCGTTGACACCACCGCCGCCGATACCGACGACCTTGATGACTGCGAGGTAGTTCTGCGGTGCTGCCACGTCGAAGGCCTCTCGCCTCGAATTTCCGGGTCGGCCCGGCCCGGCGAGGGTCCGTTCCGACGGATGTCGATGGGTAGGGAGGCCTGGTTCCTGACTGAATGTCCGAAATGCCGACCGCCGACCCCAACCCTAAACTTGACCTTTAGGGTTAGTACTGTGCCTCCGTCACATCACCAAGGGACACAGTCTGGTGACACAGGACACTAGGTGGCCCCGGGCACGTGTTTCAACGACACACGCCGAGCTTCCCTTTTTCTTTTGAGCCTATGTGATCATCAGCCGGCTTAGGAAACCGGGGTGACCACCAAGGGTCGGGCCGACACTTCGAGGCGTCAACCCCTCCCTCTGGCACAGAACCTACCGGATCATCCCGACACCGCCGGCGCCTCAGGCGCCGTCACGTCGAAGTTCGTACCCTTCTGACTCATCAGTGCCACCAGCACCCGGGCTTTCCGGTCGATTTGTTCCGGGCTCCCCCAGCGCACCGTCGCACCCCCGCTGAGCTGCAGTTCGATGTCGTCGTACGAGTGCACCAGCACCGCGCCGGCCCGCTTGGCGACCTCCGGCGGCAGCCCGGCGGCCACCGAGACCGCGCCCTGGACCAGCTGCGAACGGGAGATCACCCCGTCCACGTCGTTCGCCTGCTGACTGAGTCGCAGCTCCACCACCGGCACGCCGTCCGGCGGAGCCGCCTCGGTGGCGAAGCTCACGCCCGCGGCATCCACCTGGGTGAACCGGCCGTCCTCCCCCTTGACGGCGGCCACCGCCTTGCGCTCGGCGACCTTCACCTGCAGGGTGTGCGGCCAACCCCGCCACACCTCGGCCTTCGCCACCCGGGGGATCGCCTCCACCCGGCGCCGGACGTCGTCCAGGTCCACCCGGGCCAGCGGGCCGTCGCCGAGCCCGCCGACCGCGTCGCGGACCTGGGCCGCCGTCAGCTTGTCGTCGGTCGCGCCCTGGACGGCGACACTGCGCACGTCCAGCACCGACGAGTAGAACACCAGCCAGGCCAGCCCGCCCAGCACCGCGGCGCCGAGCGCCCCCAGCACCACGATGCCCCGCCGGGAGAGCCGGAGGCGAGGAGCGGACTCCTCGTCCTCCAGCTCCGCTTCGAGCGGGTCGGCGGGCCGGCCGTCAGCCACGGCGGCGGCCGCCGCGGTGGGCCTGGATCGCCTCGTAGACCATGCCGACCAGCAGGTCGTCGGCGTCCCGGCGGCCGAACTCGGCGGCGGCCCGGCTCATGTCCCACAGCCGCTGCGGGTCGGTGAGCACCGGCAGCACGTTCTGCAGCACCCAGTCCGGGGTCAGCTCGGCGTCGTCCACCAGCAGGCCGCCGCCGGCCTTGACCATCGGCTGGGCGTTCAGCCGCTGCTCGCCGTTGCCGATCGGCAGCGGGACGAAGGCGGCGGGCAGGCCGACGGCCGCCAGCTCGGCCACCGTCATGGCGCCGGCCCGGCAGAGCATCATGTCGGCCGCCGCGTAGGCGAGGTCCATCCGGTCCAGGTACGGCACCGGGCGGTACGGCGGCATCCCGGGGACGTCCGCGACCTGCGGCAGCTCGTTCTTCGGGCCGACCGCGTGCAGGATCTGCACGCCGTACTGCTGCAGCCGCGGGGCGATCGCGGTGACCGTCTCGTTGAGCCGGCGGGCGCCCTGGGAGCCGCCGGAGACCAGCAGGGTGGGCAGCCGCTGGTCGAGGCCGAAGTAGTGCCGGGCCTCCGGACGGGCCGCGTTGCGGTCCAGGGTCGCGATGGTCCGGCGCAGCGGGATGCCGATGTACCGGGAGTCGCGCAGCTTGCTGTCGGGCGTGGAGACGGCCACGAAGTCGCTGTAGCGGGCGCCGATCTTGTTGGCCAGGCCCGGGCGGGCGTTCGCCTCGTGCACCACGATCGGCACGCCGGCCCGCTTGGCCGCCAGGTAGGCGGGCATCGCGACGTAGCCGCCGAAGCCGACCACGGCGTCCGCGTTGACCCGCTCGATGATCTCCTGGGCGGCCCGGACGGTGCCGCGCAGCCGGCCGGGGACGGTGATCAGCTCCGGGGTGGGCTTGCGGGGCAGCGGGACGGCCGGGATGAGCTCCAGCTGGTAGCCGCGCTCGGGTACCAGTCGGGTCTCCAGACCGCGCTCGGTGCCCAGGGCGGTGATCCCGATGGACGGGTCGTGCCTGCGGAGGGCGTCCGCGAGGGCCATGGCCGGCTCGATGTGACCGGCGGTCCCCCCGCCGGCGAGTACGACATGCACCGAAATTCACCGCTCCCTGCGTGCCGGCCCTGGGGCCGGGCGCGCTGTGGTTCGTCGTCGTGGCAGCACCCGGGCCAGTCGCTTCCTGATCCGGGAGTTCTTGCTCCGGGCGGCCAGGGCCGCCTTCGCGCCCGAGGTGCTGCGTGCCAGGCACAGCAGCACACCGATCGCGGACATGGCCGACAGCATGGCGGAACCGCCGTAGGAGAACAGCGGGAGCGGGACGCCCGCAATGGGCAGCAGTCCCAGCGCCGACCCCAGGTTGATCATGGCCTGCGCCATGATCCAGGTGGTGGCGGCTCCCGCGGCGTACCTGACGAACGAGTCCTTCGTGCCGATGGCCACACGGATACCCGCGTAGCCTAGTGCCGCGAAGAGACCGATCACCGACAGCGTCCCCACCAGGCCCAGTTCCTCGCCGGTCGCGGCGAAGATGAAGTCGGTGTGCGCCTCGGGCAGCTGGCCCCATTTCTCGACGCCGGCGCCGAGGCCGGTGCCGAAGCCGCCGCCGTTCGCGAACGCGAAGACCCCGTGCAGGGCCTGGAAGCAGGCGCCCTCGGGATCGAGCTTGGTCACGCCGATGCAGCCCAGCCGCTCCGCCCGGTGCGGGACGGTGACGACGAGGGCGGTGCAGACCACCACCGCCACGCCGACGGTCGCCACGAACAGCCGCAGCGGCGCTCCGACCATCCAGAGCAGCGCGAACACCATGGCGACCAGGATCATCGAGGTGCCCATGTCGCCGCCGAACATGATCAGCGCGAGCAGCAGCAGGGCCCCGGGCACCAGTGGCACCAGCAGGTGCTTCCAGGAGTTCAGGGTGCCGGCCTTCTGCTTGCGGGCGAGCAGGTCGGCACCCCAGAGCACCAGCGCGAGCTTGGCGAACTCGGACGGCTGGAACTGGAAGAAGCCGAAATCCAGCCAGTTCTGGTTGCCGTTGATCCGCACCCCGATGCCCGGTACGGCGACCAGCGTGAGCGCGCCGATCACCCCGATCATCACCGGGTAGGTGATCACCCGCAGCACCGCCACGGGGACGGAGGCGAAGCAGATCAGCAGGACCAGGCCGAGGATGGCCGCGATCAGCTGCTTGAGGAAGTAGTACTGGGCCGAGTGGTGCTGGTTCAGGGCGAGGATCTGCGAGGCCGAGAAGACCATCATCAGGCCGAGCACGACCAGCAGCAGGGTGCTTCCGATGATCAGCAGGTACGGCGTGAGCGGCCGGTCCAGCCAGTACCCGAGCCGGGCCCGGAAGGCCTGGACACGGGCCAGCGGACCGGCCGACTTGTACTTGGTCGTGGTGGCGGAGATCACTCGCCACGGCTCGGCGGCGTCCTGCTCGCGCACGCCGGATTCCGCCCTGCCCTGCCCCGCCACCACTCCCCGCTCTCCGTCCGCTGCGGCTCCTCCGCCGGTGCCGCAGCCCTACTCCCCGGCGTCCGCCAGCTCCCGGACGGCCGCCGCGAACATGTCGCCGCGCTCGCCGTAGTTGGTGAACATGTCCATCGAGGCGCAGGCCGGGGCCAGCAGCACCGTGTCACCCGATCGGGCGAGCGACGCGGCCGTGCGGACGACCTCGGCCATCGCCACCGCGCCAGTCTGGCCCTCGGCCGCCTCGATCACGGGCACATCCGGAGCGTGTCGTTCCAGCGCCTCGCGGATCAGCGCCCGGTCCTGCCCGATCAGCACCACCGCGCGCAGCCGCTCGGCCGCGCCCTGCACCAGGTCGTCGAAGGTCGCGCCCTTGGCGAGGCCGCCGGCGATCCAGACGATCGGCCGGTAGGCCGCCAGCGAGGCGGCCGCGGCGTGGGTGTTGGTGGCCTTGGAGTCGTCGATGTACGTGACCTCGCGGACCACGCCGACCTCGGCGATCCGGTGGGCGTCCGGGCGGAAGGCCCGCAGGCCCTCCCGGACGGCCTTCGGCTCGACGCCGTACGCCCGGGCCAGCGCCGCCGCGGCGAGCGCGTTGGCGATGTTGTGCGGCGCCGGCGGGTTCACGTCCTCGACGGCCCCGAGCTCGGCGGCGTTCTTGGCCCGGTCCTCGACGAAGGCCCGGTCCACCAGCAGCCCGTCCACCACGCCGAAGTTCGACGGGCCGGGCGCGCCGAGGCCGAAGCCGATCGCCCGGCAGCCCTCCTCGACGTCGGCCTCCATGACCAGCGCCTCGGTGGCCGGGTCGGCCAGGTTGTACACGCAGGCGACGACGTTGCCCTCGTAGATCCGGCCCTTGTCGGCGGCGTACGCCTCCATCGAGCCGTGCCAGTCGAGGTGGTCGGGCGCCAGGTTGAGCACCGCGGCCGAGTACGGGCGCAGCGAGGGCGCCCAGTGCAGCTGGTAGCTGGAGAGTTCGACGGCGAGCACGTCGTACGGCTCCTCGGCGAGCACCGCGTCCAGCACCGAGACCCCGACGTTGCCGACGGCGGCGGTGCGCCTGCCGGCGGCGGTGAGGATCGAGGCGAGCATCTGGACGGTGGTGGTCTTGCCGTTGGTGCCGGTGACGGCCAGCCAGGGGGCGGGCTCGCCGGTGCCCGGCAGCGGCTTGCGCAGCCGCCAGGCGAGCTCGACGTCGCCCCAGACCGGCACCCCGGCCGCCCCGGCGGCGGCGAACAGCGGGCTGTCCGGCGCCCAGCCGGGCGAGGTGACGATCAGCTCGGTGCCCTCGGGCAGGCTCGCGCCGTCGCCGAGGCGCACGGCGACGCCCTGCGCCTCCAGCTCGGCGGCCCGGGCGACCAGGCCCGGCCCGCTGCCGCCGTCCACGACGGTGACGCGGGCGCCGAGGCCGTGCAGGACGCGCGCGGCGCTGATGCCCGAGACGCCGAGTCCGGCGACGACGACGGGCAGCTCAGTGAAGTCAGGATTGATCATCCGGTCCGGTATCCCGCGTAGAAGAGGCCGAGGCCGACGGCCACGCAGAGGCCCTGGATGATCCAGAAGCGGACCACGACCAGGACCTCGCCCCAGCCCTTGAGTTCGAAGTGGTGCTGCAGCGGTGCCATCTTGAAGACGCGCTTGCCGGTCATCCGGAAGGAGCCGACCTGGATGATCACCGACAGGGTGATGATCATGAAGAGGCCGCCGAGCATGATGAGCAGCAGCTCGGTGCGGGAGCAGATCGCCAGACCGGCCAGGGCGCCGCCGAGGGCGAGCGAGCCGGTGTCACCCATGAAGATCTTGGCGGGCGAGGTGTTCCACCACAGGAAGCCGAAGCAGGAGCCCATCAGGGCGGCCGCGACCACCGCGAGGTCCAGCGGGTCGCGGACGTCGTAGCAGGCTCCGGTGGCGGTGTAGACGTAGGCGCAGCTCTGCGTGTACTCCCAGACCCCGATGAAGGTGTAGGCGCCGAAGGCCATCACCGAGGCGCCGGTGGCCAGGCCGTCCAGACCGTCCGTCAGGTTCACGCCGTTCGAGGTCGCCGCGATCATGAAGTACGCGAAGATGACGAACAGCACCGGGCCGATCGACCACTTGAAGTCGCGCACGAAGGACAGCGACTGCGAGGCCGGGCTGAGCCCCCGGTCGTCGTGGAACTGCAGCGCCAGGACCGCGAAGGCCAGGCCGACGATGGACTGGCCGGCCAGCTTCGCCTTGGCCCGCAGACCGAGCGAGCGGCGCTTGACCACCTTGATGTAGTCGTCCAGGAAGCCGACCAGGCCGAGGCCCGCGGTCAGGAAGAGCACCAGCAGCCCCGAGGCGGTCGGGGACTCGCCCGTTATCGCCTTGGTGGCGAAGTACGCGATCAGGGTCGCCAGGATGAAGGCGATGCCGCCCATGGTGGGCGTGCCCTTCTTGCTGTGGTGCGCCTTGGGGCCGTCGTCGCGGATGTACTGGCCGTAGCCCTGCCGGGCCAGCAGCTTGATCAGGGCGGGCGTGCCGGCCAGCGAGAGGATCAGGCCGATCATCCCGGAGAAGAGGATCTGCTTCATCATCGGGCAGCACCGTCCGCCAGGAGGGCCTCGGCCACCTTCTCCAGCCCCACCGAACGGGACGCCTTCACCAGGACCACATCCCCCGGTCGCAGCTGACTGCGCAGCAACTCGACCGCCGCGTCCGCGTCGGACACCAGCACCGACTCCTCACCCCACGAACCTTCGTTCCTCGCGCCGAGTTCCATGCAGGCCGCCTCGCGTCCGCCGACCGCCACCAGCTTGGTGACGTCGAGCCGGACGGCGAGCCGCCCGATGGCATCGTGCTCGGCCAGGCTCTCCTCGCCGAGCTCCCGCATCTCGCCGAGCACCGCCCAGGTACGGCGGCGCTCCGGACCGCGTCCCCCCATCGAGACCAGCGCCCGCAGCGCGGCCCGCATCGAGTCGGGGTTCGCGTTGTAGGCGTCGTTGACGACGGTGACACCATCGGCCCGGTCGACGACCTCCATGCGCCAGCGGGACAGCGCACCCGCCTCGCCCAGGGCGGCGGCGGTGTCGTCGACGGACATCCCGAGCTCCACCGCCACCGCGGCGGCGGCGAGGGCGTTCGAGACGTGGTGCTCACCGTACAGGCGCAGCTGCACGGGCGCGGAACCGGCTGGGGTGGTGAGCGTGAACGATGGCCGTCCGGTGGCGTCCAGGCGAACGTCCGTCGCCCGCACGTGGGCGTCGGGGGACTCCCCGAAGAGGACCACCTTCGCCTTGGTGCGGGAGGCCATCGCACGCACCAGCCGGTCGTCCGCGTTGAGGATCGCCGCCCCGTCGGCGGGCAGTGCCTCGACGAGTTCGCCCTTGGCCTCGGCGATCGCCTCCTTGGAGCCGAACTCGCCGACGTGGGCGGTGCCGACGTTCAGCACCACGCCGACCCGGGGCGGGGTGATCGAGGTGAGGTACTCGATGTCGCCCTTGTGCCGGGCGCCCATCTCCATGACCAGGTGCCGGGTGCCGGCCTCGACCCGCAGGGCGGTCATCGGGTGGCCGATCTCGTTGTTGAGCGAGCCCGGCGGGTAGACGGTCGCACCGTGGCGCTGGAGCACCTGCGCGATCAGGTCCTTGGTGCTGGTCTTGCCGGCCGAGCCGGTCAGCGCGACCACGGCGGTGCCCTCGGCGCGGGCGACCACGGTACGGGCCAGCCTGCCGAGCGCCTCCACCACGCTGTCGACCAGGACGGCGGGCACGCCGACGGGGCGGGAGGCCAGCACCGCGACGGCGCCGGCGTCGATCGCCGTGGCCGCGTAGTCGTGGCCGTCCACGTTCTCGCCGACGAAGGCCGCGAACAGGCCGCCGGGGCTCACCCTGCGCGAGTCGACCTCGACCGGGCCGGTGACCAGGGTGTCCGGATCGGCGCCGTCCAGGGTGCCCCCGACTGCGGCGGCCACCTCGGCGAGGGTCAGTGCGATCACTGCTGCTCTACTCCTCGGTCGCCCCGCACGGCGGTGGTCCGCGCGATGGACTCGCGCAGCACCTCCCGGTCGTCGAAGGGGCGGATCTCGTCTCGTACGTACTGGCCGAGCTCGTGGCCCTTGCCGGCCACCAGCACGGTGTCCCCCGCGTGGGCGCGGGTGACGGCCAGCCGGATCGCCTCAGCCCGGTCGGGGACGACCAGGACGTCCCCGCGCTCGGCCTCGGGCACCCCGGCGGCGCCGGTCAGCATAGTGGCGAGGATCGCCAGCGGGTCCTCGCTGCGCGGGTTGTCGCTGGTCAGCAGGGCGGTGTCGGCGAGGCGGGCGGCGATGGCGCCCATCGGGCCGCGCTTGTGCGGGTCGCGGTCGCCGCCGCAGCCGACGACGACGTGCAGCCGGCCCTTGGTGACCTCGCGCAGCGAGGCGAGGACGGCCTGCAGGGCGTCCGGCTTGTGCGCGTAGTCCACGACGGCGACGAACGGCTGGCCGGCGTCGACCCGCTCCAGCCGGCCGGGCACGCCGGGGACGGCGGCGACGCCGGCCACGGCCTGCTCCAGCGGCAGCCCGGCGGCGACCAGCAGGGTGATCGCGGCGAGCCCGTTGGAGACGTTGAACGGGCCGGGCAGCGGGACGGCGGCATCGGCCTCGGCGCCGTCCGGGCCGAGCACCCGGAAGGTGGAGCCGACCGGGCCGAGCACGACGTCCACGGCCCGCCAGTCGGCCTGCGGGTCGCCGGCCGCGGAGAAGGTCGTCACCGGGATCTTGGCCTCGGCGGCGAGCCGGCGGCCGTACTCGTCGTCCACGTTGACCACACCGCGGCGGGACTTGCCGGGCTGGAAGAGCCGGGCCTTCGCCTGGAAGTAGTCCTCCATGTCCGGGTGGAAGTCGAGGTGCTCGGGCGTGAGGTTGTTGAACAGCGCGACGTCGTACGCGACGCCGTCGGTGCGGCCGAAGACCAGGGCGTGGCTGGAGACCTCCATGGTCACCGCGTCGGCGCCGCGCTCGGCCATCACGCCGAGGATCGCGTGCAGGTCGGTGGCCTCGGGGGTGGTGCGCTCGCTCTTGATCCGCTCGTCGCCGACCCGCATCTCGACGGTACCGATCACACCGGGGTGGCGCCCGGCGCCGCGCAGACCGCCCTCGACCAGGTACGAGGTGGTGGTCTTGCCGTTGGTGCCGGTCAGCCCGATCATCAGCAGCCGCTCGGAGGGGCTGCCGTAGACGATCGCGGCGAGCTCGCCCATGACGGCCCGCGGCCGCTCCACGACCAGCAGCGGAAGGCCCGTACCGGCCGCCAGGTCGGCACCGGCCCGGTCGGTGAGCACGGCCACCGCACCGGACTCGGCGGCCTTGGCGGCGAAGGCCGCGCCGTGGTGGTTGGCGCCAGGGAAGGCCACGTACACATCGCCGGGGCGGACCGCGCGGGAGTCGTGGGTGACGCCGGTGACGGCACCGCCCTCGACGGGCGCGAGACCGAGCCGGACGGCCAGCTCGGCGAGCGGCAGAGCGGCGGTCCCGGTCGGGCGGGGCGGACTCACGGTGGTTTGATCGGGTTTCGGCACGGCGCGAAGGCTATCCGCCGAAGGGTGCCCAGGGCCAAACCGGCCCTGCGCCGCGCCGTCGTCCAGCCCGGCCCGCTCGTTGCTCATGCTCGCTCACGGCTTCCACTCGACTGGCAGGTTGGGCGCCTGGCTGCCGCTCGGCGGGACCTGCAGGGTCTTCAGGGTGAACTCCATCACCTGTTTGAACACCGGCCCGCACAGCTGCCCGCCGAAGTGGCCGTTGACCGGGCCCTGGAGGGTGCAGGAGACGGTGACCCGGGGGGCGTCGGCCGGGGCGAAGCCGATGAACGAGGCGGTGTAGCCGTCGTAGCCGACGCCGTTGGCGGCCCCCCGGTCGGCGGTGCCGGTCTTGCCGGCGACGCGGTAGCCGGGGATGGCGGCCTTGCCGCCGGTGCCCTGCTCGTCGTCGACGACGGACTCCAGCATCGAGGTGAGGGTCTTGGCGGTCTGCTCGCTGACCACCCGGGTCTGCTCACCCGCCGGCGTCGGGCTGTACTTGCCGTCCGGGCCGGTGATGCCCTGCACGATGCTGGGCGCGACCCGCACCCCGCCGTTGGCGATGGTCGAGTAGACCGAGGTGGCCTGCAGCGCGTTCATCTGCAGCGGCCCCTGGCCGAAGGAGATGTTGTACTTCTCCGAGGCGACCAGGTCCTCCGGCTTCTTGAGCATCCCGGAGGCCTCCCCGGGGAAGTTCAGGCCGGTCGGCTGGGCGACGCCGAACTTGCGCATGTAGGCGTCCAGCACCTTGTTGGCCTGGAGCTGGTCGCCGCCGCCGAGGGTCTCGATCGCCTCGATGGTGCCGATGTTGGAGGACTTGGCCAGCACCCCGGCCAGGGTCAGGTACCAGGGGTCGTGGTTGACGTCGTCCTTGAACTGCTGGCCGGCCCGGACCAGCCGGTTGGGGACGGTGACCTTGGTGTCCCAGGTGGCCTTGCCGGAGTCCAGGACGGCGGCCAGGCTCATCAGCTTGGCGGTGCTGCCCGGTTCGTACGCGTCGACCAGGGCCGGGTTGCCCAGCTGGGCCGGCTTGGACAGGCTCAGGTCGTTCGGGTTGAAGCCGGGCGCGGTGGCCATCGCGAGGACCTGGCCGGTCTTCACGTCCTGGACCACCACGTAGCCCTTCTCCGCACCGGAGTTGGCCACCTGGTCGGTGATCGCCCGCTGGGCGGCCCACTGGATGTCCCGGTTGACGGTCAGCTTCACATCGCTGCCGGGCACGGCCGGGTCCATCGAGCCCCCGGCGGTGGGCACCAGCCGTCCGCCCGCCTGGGCATAGCTGCTGTGGCCGTCCTTGCCGGCCAGCTGCTGCTGGTACTGCAGCTCCAGGCCCCCGGCGCCCGCGCCCTCGCCGTTGACGAAACCGACCAGGTTGGCGGCCAGCCCGTCGGCGGGGTAGACGCGCTTCTGGGTCTCCCGGTTGAACACCCCGGCCAGCGGGTTGGCGCACTCGTTGTCCACCCGGGTGCGCCCGCCCTGGTCGGCGGGCTTGCCGAGCTGCTTCTTCTGGAGCTGGCAGGCCCGTGAGCCGGCCTGCTTCTCCAGGCTCGACTTGAGGTCGCTGATCTGGTTCTTGGCGGCCGGGGTCTGCTGGGCGGCGAGCCGCTTGTAGCGGGTCTTCGGGGTGTGCAGGTCGGCGGCGATCCGCTCCTTGGGCACGCCGAGGATCGGCGACAGCAGGGCGGCCGCCTGCTCCGGCGCGTCCGGGATGCCGGTCGCGGCCGGGGTGAACATCGCCGGGTCGGCGGTGATGTCGTACGCGTCGACGGTGGCGGCCAGGGCCACCCCGTCGGCCGACGTTATCGAGCCGCGCTCGGCGGTGATCGGGATGTTCAGGTAGCGGTTGGTGTTGGCGTCGGCGGCCAGCGCGTCCGCGTCGACCAGCTGGAGCTGGACCAGGCGGCCCGCGAAGACGGAGAACACCAGCGACATCACCACGGTGATCACCCGGAGCCGGCGCTTCGGCTCGGCCAGCTTCAGGGCCTTGGCGCGCTGTGGCAGCCGGCTCTTGGGGCGCGGCCGCACCGCTGCCTGACTGCGGGCCGGCGGACGGCCCTCGGGGCTTCGCGGCTGCGGCGTGCGCGGGGTCGTCCGACCGGCCGCGGCCTTGCCGGGCTGGGCCTTCGCCGACTGGCCGCGCACCGGCTGCCCCTTCGCGGACTGGCCCCTGGCGGGCTGACCCTTCGCGGGCTGGCCCTTGGCGGACGGGGTGCGGCCGGCGGCGGACTGGCCGCGCGGCGCGGCGCCCCGGGGCACCGGGCGGCGGCCGTTGCCGGAGCCGGAGCCTCCGGAGGGCTGACGGGGCGTCGTCATCGACCGGCACCCCCGCTCGGCTGCGCGGTCGGGGCCGGATTGAGCTGGATCACCGAGTCACCGGCCGAGGCCGCCGTCGTCGGAGTGGCGGGGACGGGCGGAGCGGTCGGCGCGGCCGCCGGAGCCGGCGGCTGGGCGGCCGGTGACTGCCCGGCGCTCGGCTGGGCGCCGCCCGGTACGGGCTTCGTCGGCCAGGGCTCGGCCGTCGAACGCTTGACCGGCGGGCTGTCCTGCGCCGGGCCGGGCGTGCCGACCACCTTGCCGCCGTTCGGGACGTCCAGGAAGGCCATCCCCCCGGCCGGGACCATGCCCAGCTCGGCGGCGCGCCTGGCCAGCGCGTCCGGGGCCGAGCTCTGGTCGATCTGGTGCTGCAGGCTCTGCTGCTCGTCGGTCGCCACGGTGGTCTGCTTCTGCAGTCGGGACAGCTCGAAGGAGCCCTCGTTGAGCGCGGTGTTCAGCGCCAGCAGCCCGAGCAGGCCCGCCGCCAGCAGCACCACGACGAGCACCGCGAACGGCGTGCGCCCCCGGACCGGGCGTTTACCCGGCCGGACCGTGATGCGTGCCCTGCCCTGTCCGGGGAGTCCTCCCCGCCCCGCCCGGACCACACCGGCCACCGGCCCCACTTGCCTTCCCTCCGCCCTTCGGACCCCGCCGGGCCGGTTCGTCAGCCCCGCTTGCGTCGGTCCCTGATCCTCTCCGCCACCCGCAGCCGCACGGGCGCGGCGCGCCGGTTCTCCTCGATCTCCTCCTCGGTGGCCTGCTCGGCACCGCGGGTGATCAGTTTGAGCCAGGGCTGGTGCTCCTCCGGGATGAACGGCAGCCCCGGCGGGGCGGTGTTCGTCGCCCCGGCGGCGAGGTACTGCTTCACCAGGCGGTCCTCCAGGGACTGGTAGGACATCACCACGATCCGACCGCCGATCGCGAGGGCGTCCAGCGCCCCGGGGATCGCCCGGTCCAGGACCTCCAGCTCGCCGTTGACCTCGATCCGCAGCGCCTGGAACGTCCGCTTCGCCGGGTTCCCACCGGTGCGGCGGGTCGCCGCCGGAATGGCGTTGCGCACCAACTCGACCAGACGCGCGCTGTTGGTGAACGGTTCCTTCTCCCGCTCCCGCAGGATCACCGAGGCGATCTTCCCGGCGAACCGCTCCTCCCCGTAGACCTTGAGGATCCGGGCCAGGTCGCCGTGGCTGTAGGTGTTCAGCACCTCCGCCGCGCTGATCCCCCGGGTCTGGTCCATCCGCATGTCCAGCGGAGCGTCCTGGGCGTACGCGAAACCGCGGTCCGCCTCGTCCAGCTGCATCGAGGAGACGCCGAGGTCGAACAGGACGCCGTCCACGCGGTCGATGCCGAGCCGCTCCAGCACCTCGGGGATCTCGTCGTAGACGGCGTGCACCAGGGTCGCCCGGTCGCCGAACGGGGCCAGCCGCTCGCCGGAGAGCTTCAGCGCCTGCGGGTCACGGTCCACCGCGACGAGCCGGACCTCCGGGAACTGGGTGAGCAGCGCCTCGCTGTGCCCGCCGAGGCCGAGGGTGGCGTCCACCACCACGGCGCCGGGACGGGAGATCGCCGGCGCCAGTGCGTCCATGCACCGCTGCAGCATCACCGGAACGTGCTTGGGGCCCGGTTCGTTGGTGGTCATGCGCGGTGGCGCCCTTCCTCGGTGCGGAGCAGCCCGACGTCCGGGAGCTGCGACCATTCTCGCCCACCGTGTCCCGGCACGACGAAGCGGCCCGTGGTCCCCGCCCGCTCAAGGGGAAGGTCGTGACCGCCCGGCGCCGGGGAAGGTGCGCCAGGTGGGCACGGAGCGGGTGGAGGCCACGGACCGCGTCGACCGGGCCGCACCGGCTGGGAAAGCCCGGTTGACGGGCCCCGACGGGTGTGCTCCACTGCGCCGCAAACTCTATCGCCCGGGCCCTGCCAGTCAATGGTCCGCTCCGGCGCACCACCCGGGCGGCGGTACGGATCACTGCAGGTCGCGGCCGTTGGGGTGGCCCCCGGGCCGCCCGACCCGGGGGCCCTCGACGACCGCCGCGCGCCCCCCGCCCCGCGACCGCGTACGACCCATCCGGGACCAGCTCGGACAAACCCTCCGGTTGTGGCTATGCACTCGATCACAGCCGCCTGTTCTGTAGCTCTCCACCCCACCGCGGACACCGGATCGGCACTAACGTCGCCGACATGACAGTGACCCCCGACCGGCCCGCGCCGAACGCCGCTGCCGCCCCTGCCCACCCCACGATCATCGACCGCTTCGTCTCGTCCAACCGCGAGTACGCGGTGACCTTCCAGGACGGCGGCATGGACGCCCGCCCGGTGCAGAAGATCGCCGTGGTGGCCTGCATGGACGCCCGCCTCGACCTGTTCGCGGCGCTCGGCCTCGAACTGGGCGACGCGCACGTCATCCGCAACGCCGGCGGGGTCGTCACCGACGACACCATCCGGTCCCTGACCATCAGCCAGCGCGCCCTCGGCACCCGCTCGATCGCGCTCATCCACCACACCGGCTGCGGTCTGCTCGGGCTCACCGAGGACTTCCGCCGCGAGCTGGAGCTGGAGGTCGGCCAGCGCCCGCAGTGGGCCGTGGAGTCCTTCGTGGACCTCGACGGCGACGTCCGCCAGTCCATGCAGCGCGTCCGCACCTCCCCCTTCCTGCCGCACACCGACGACGTGCGCGGCTTCGTCTTCGACGTCCACACCGGCCTGCTGCGCGAAATCGACTAGGGCAGCCTGCGAGGGCCCGGGGGCGGTCGAGCCGTGCCCGGGCATTCGGGGTCGGCCGAATGGTGACTTCTGGCCACCGCGCGGGGGAGAATGCGCCTGCCGGTCGGACCCCGAACCACCTGGGGCGGCCGGGCCGCAGGCCGCCTCCCCGACGCCGGATCCGCCATCGGAACCGACCCCGGGACGGCCGCGTCAAGCATGGGGTGGGGTCCGGCCTCGGGACGGGGCGGGCACAGGGTGCCAGGGAGCGTAAACGGGTGACGAGCTACAACGATCAGGCCGGTCTCGGCGGGCCTGCGGGGGGCGAGCAGAGGACGGACGGGCACCAGCGGGTCGGGCTCCCCGAACTCGCCGCGGTCGTGGACCGGGTCCGCGCCAACGTCGAGAGCGTGATCGAGGGCAAGCCGGAGGCCGTCCGGATCGCCCTGACCGTCCTGCTCGCCGAGGGCCACCTGCTGCTGGAGGACGTGCCCGGCGTCGGCAAGACCATGCTGGCCAAGGCGCTCGCCCGCTCGGTCGACTGCACCGTGCGCCGCATCCAGTTCACGCCCGACCTGCTGCCCTCGGACGTCACCGGCACCAACATCTACGACCAGCAGCGGCACGACTTCGAGTTCCGCCCGGGCGCGATCTTCGCGCAGATCGTGGTCGGCGACGAGATCAACCGCGCCTCGCCCAAGACCCAGTCCGCGCTGCTGGAGTCCATGGAGGAGCGCCAGGTCACCATCGACGGCACCAGCTACGAGCTGCCCTCGCCGTTCATGGTCGTGGCGACCCAGAACCCGGTCGAGATGGAGGGCACCTACCCCCTCCCGGAGGCCCAGCGCGACCGCTTCATGGCCCGCATCTCGATCGGCTACCCCAGCCCCGAGGCCGAGCTCGCGATGCTGGACGTGCACGCCGGCGCCAGCCCGCTGGAGGACCTCCAGCCGGTCGCGCACGCCTCCGACATCCTCAAGCTGGTCGACCTGGTCCGCACCGTGCACGTCGCCGACCCGGTCCGCCGCTACGCCGTCGACCTGGTCGGCGCCACCCGAAACAGCCACGAGCTGCGCCTGGGCGCCTCGCCGCGCGCCACCCTGCACCTGGTCCGGGCCGCCCGCGCCGCCGCCGCGCTGGACGGCCGCGACTACGTCACCCCGGACGACATCCAGCGCCTCGCCGTCCCGGTCCTCGCGCACCGCCTGATGCCGACCGCCGAGACCCAGCTCAGCCGCCGCACCTCCGAGCAGATCGTGGCCGACCTGGTCGCCCGGCTGCCGCTGCCGCGCCCGCAGGGCGGCCCGGCCGTCCGGAGGGGCTGAGGTGGCCCAGTCCGACGCCGCGTCAGGGCTGCGGGCCGGGTTCCGCGGCCTCACCACGCGCGGCCGGTCCTTCCTCGCCGCCGGGATCACCGCGGTGGTCTGCGCCTACCTGCTCGACCAGGACGCCCTGCTGCGGGTGGGCGTGCTGCTCGCCGCGCTCCCGCTGGTCGCCGTGGTGGTGGTCGCCAACACCCGCTACCGGGTGGCCAGCGGCCGCCGGCTCAGCCCGCGCCGGGCGATCGCGGGCCAGGAGGCCCGGGTCCACCTGCGGCTCGACAACGTCTCCCGGGTTCCCACCGGCCTGCTGCTCCTGGAGGACAAGGTCCCGTACGTGCTCGGGCCGCGCCCGCGCTTCGTGCTGGACCGGGTCGAGCCGCGCGGCTACCGCGAGGTCTCCTACCGGGTCCGCTCCGACCTGCGCGGCCGCTACCCGCTCGGGCCCCTGCAGCTGCGGCTGGCCGACCCGTTCGGGATGTGCGAGGTGACCCGGGCCTTCACCGCCTCCGACGTGCTCACCGTCGTCCCCCTGGTCCAGGCCCTGCCCTACGTCCGGCTCAGCGGCGAGTGGCTCGGCCAGGGCGAGAGCCACAGCCGCACGCTGGCCCTGGCCGGCGACGACGACGTGATCCTGCGCGAGTACCGGCCCGGCGACGACCTGCGCCGGGTGCACTGGCGTTCCACCGCCAAGTACGGCGAACTGATGGTGCGCCGTGAGGAGCAGCCGCAGAAGGCCCGGGCCACCGTCCTGCTGGACACCCGGGAGATCGGCCACCGGGGCAGCGGCCCCGCCTCCTCCTTCGAGTGGGCGGTCAGCTGCGTCGCCTCCGTCGCCACGCACCTGCTGGAGCGCGGCTACCAGACCCAGCTGCTCACCGACACCGGCCTCGCGGTGCCCGGTCCCGGCGCGGGCGGCCACAACAACGCCGCCGACACCTCCGGGCTGATCCTGGACGCCCTCGCGGTCGCCGACCTGTCCGACGGCGGCACGCTCTCCCGCGCCGAGGAGCCGCTGCGCACCGGCGGCGAGGGCCTGCTGGTCGCCGTCCTCGGCGAGCTGGACGACACGCAGACCGCCCGGCTGGGCCGGCTGCGCAGCCGCACCGGCGGGGCGATCGCCTTCCTGCTGGACACCGGCACCTGGGCCGGCCTGCGGATGCTCGCCCCGGACACGGGGGGCGACGAGTTCCGCGCCCGGGTCCGGAAGCTGCGCGAGGCCGGCTGGACGGTCATCCCGGTGCGCGCCGGGGACTCCGTTCCGGACCTGTGGCGGGCCGCCGAAGGCGCCAAGACGACCGCCCCCAACCGAGAAGAGGCCGGCGCGTGACCACCCGGGCCAAACTGACCGTCTACGCGGCGCTGGCCACCGTGCTCGCCTCGCTCTGCATGCTCCCGCTGCTGACCTCGCGCAGCTGGCTGACCCACGCCGTCCTGGTGATCGCCGTCCTCGCCGCGGTCGGCGCCGGCCTGCGACGCTCCCCGCTGTACCGCTGGACGGTGCCGGTCGGGCAGCTGCTGGTGCTGCTCCTGCTGATGATCGTCGGTTTCTCCGGCACCGCGCTGCCCGGTCCGTCCGCGCTGCGGGTCCTGGACCAGGTCTTCGCCTCCGGTCTGGACGACATACAGCAGTACGCGATCCCGGCACCGCCCACGCCCGGCCTGCGGCTGATCCTGGTCTCCGCGGTCGGCCTGATCGCCGTCGCGGTGGACACCGTCGCGGTGACCTACCGCCGCTCGGCGCTGGCCGGGCTGCCGCTGCTGGCGCTCTACTCGATCGGCAACGGCCTGGCCGGGGACCACGGCAGCTGGTTCTGGTTCGCGCTCGCCGCGGCCGGCTACCTGGTGCTGCTCTTCGCCGAGGGCCAGGACCGGGTCTCCCGCTGGGGCCGGGTCTTCCGCGGCACCCCGCGCGGCACCGTGAGCTCCGGCCGGGTCAGCCCGGGCGGCCAGCAGGTCGGCATCCTGGCGCTCGCCGTGGCGATGCTGCTCCCCGTCGTCCTGCCGCACTGGGACCTCGGGCTGCTGCACTCCGGCTCCGGCGGAAGCTCCGGCAAGGGCGCCGGCGGGGGCGTGGCGAGCACCCTCGACCCGCTGGTCACCCTGGAGGCCGCGATCACCCGGCCCACCGACGCCGAGCTGCTCACCTACACCATGGACAGCGACGTGGCCGACCAGACCTACCTCCGGACGGGCTCGCTGGACCAGTTCGACGGCACCAGCTGGCGGCTGAGCAGCACCACGGTCAACGACCTCCCGGTGTCGATGCCGAACCCCGAGGGCCTGCGCAACGCCAACGTCCCCCGGATCGAGGGTGACTTCCAGGTCAGCGACCGGCTGCAGAACAGCTGGCTGCCGATGCCCTACCCGGCCGCCTCCGTCCAGCTGCCCAACCGCGGGGAGTGGAAGCTCGACCCGCTGACCCGCACCGTCGTGCCGGCCAACGACAAGGCGATGCACGGCCTGCGCTACCACGTGAGCGCCCTGGACCTGCGGCCCACCGCGAACGAGCTGCGCCAGGCCGCCGCCGCACCGCAGGACATCCGGGACCGCTACACCGCCGTCCCGGCCGACCTGCCGAGCGTGGTCGCCGAGCAGGCCAGGACGGTCACCGGCGGCGCGCAGAACGACTACGACCGGGCGGTGGCCCTGGTGAACTGGTTCACCGGGCCGGACTTCAAGTACGACACCACGGTCGCGGCCGGCACCGGCAGCAACGCCATCACGGTCTTCCTGCGCGACCGCCGGGGCTTCTGCGTGCACTTCGCCTCCACCATGGCGGCGATGGCCCGCGTGCTGAAGATCCCGGCCCGGGTCGCCGTGGGCTTCACCCCCGGCGACACCAAGGGCGGCAACGTCTACTCGGTGAACGGCCGGATGTACCACGCCTGGCCCGAGCTGTACTTCGCGGGCTACGGCTGGCTGCGCTTCGAGCCGACCCCGAGCCGGGGCGTTCCGACCCACTACACCGAGGCGTCCAGCGCGCCGACCACCGCGCCGACCCAGCACGCGACCGCGGCCCCGCAGAGCGCGTCGGCCGCTCCGGCGCCGTCCAGCAGCTCGGACTGCACCGCCAAGCAGCGTCAGCTGGGCGACTGCGGGCCCAAGGGCAAGACCGCCGCCAAGCCCACCGAGGAGTCCTGGCTGCTGTCCGGGCAGGTGCTCGGCACCTTCGCCGCGGTGCTGGCGGTGATCGCGCTGCTGCTCTCGCCGATGCTCTGGCGCACGGCCGTACGCCGTCGTCGGCTCGGCGGCGGCGGGCGGCGCCGGCCCGGCGGGAGCGGTCCCGCGGAGCTGACCGACGCCCAGGTGCTGGCCGCCTGGGACGAACTGGTCGACTCCGCCTGGGACATCGGAATTCCCCCGGACGAGTCACGCACGCCGCGGTCGGCCGCCCGGCGGATCACCGAGAAGGCGGACCTGGACGCGGACGCCGCGGCCGCCACCGGGCGGCTGGCGCTGGCCACCGAGCGGGTGCTGTACGCCCCGCCCGGACAGGTCACCGAGGCGCCGCTGGCCGCCGACGTGCACACCGCCCGGCGCGGCCTGCGGGCGGGCGTCGGCCGGGCCGGGCGCGCCCGGGCGCTGCTGCTGCCGCCGTCCTCGGCGCAGCTGTGGTGGCGGATCTCCGACGCGCTGCGGGCGGCCCGGACGGCCGTCGGTACCAGGGTGGCCGGAGCGGTCGAGGCGGTCTCCGCCCCGGTCCGGCGGGTCCTCACCCGGCGGCCCGGGCAGGACACCCCCGGGCCGGACGCTCCCGGGTCGGACACCCGGGAGTCCTAGCCCCGGACACGGCAGACGCCGGGGGCGGGCAGTCGGTCGACTGCCCGCCCCCGGCGTCTTCGGTCCTGATGCGCCGTACGGCCCGGTGGCTAGAAGCCGCCGGTCTGCTCGTCCCTGCGGCGCTGCCAGCGCTGCTCGACCCGGTCCATCATCCCGGCCTTGCGGCGCGGGGCGGCGGCCTGGCGGGGCCCGGAGCCCTGGGCCGCGGGCCCGCGGCGCCAGCCGGTCACGGCGAACACCGCGCACCCGAGCATCACCAGGAAGCCCACGACGCTGACCCAGATCTGGTCCGGAACGACCATGCCGCCCATCAAGAGCCCGATCCCCACCACGAATCCGGCAATGGCCAGGTAGACCCGCCGACGGGTGTAGGTGCGCAGCCCGGTTCCCTCAAGCGCCGACGCGAATTTGGGATCTTCGGCATACAGCGCTCGCTCCATCTGGTCGAGCAGTCGCTGCTCGTGCTCCGAGAGCGGCACGGAGTCCTCCTACTCGTCGGTCGCGGGTGCGACCGGTCCGCCCACCCCGGTCGGGGAGGCAAGTCCAATCAGCCTTGGGGCAACACGGTCGGACGCCTGTGCGGGGGGCCCGGCCCGTGTCGTCCATATGCCCCACGCATCCGGCTGTCATGCTTTCCGGCTTTACCCAGATCATACGGTCCGTGAGCCTGTTACGGAGTGGTCTGCGCCGCGTGGGACGGGCCACTTCGACCGGGCCCGGCCGCACCGGTGTCAACGGGCCACACCCCGGACAAGTGCCCGATCCGTTGGAATCGGTCCGGACCTGGGCAGCTTCGCCGCAGGAGAGCGGAAACCGGCCGGTCGGCCGGGCCGGGGAACCGGCGGGCGACGGGCACGCGAACCGCCGCCGTACGGTGTGCGAACCGTGCGGCGGCGAAGGTCTCGCGGAGGTCTCGCGGAGGCCCGGCGGGGGCGGCTCAGGCCAGGGTGGCCAGCAGGTGCAGCTGGGTCGCCACGGCGTGGAAGGCGGGCTGCTCGGCGGCGGCCTCCTCCAGCTTCAGCAGCGCCTCCAGCGCGCCCGGCTCGGTGTCCACCAGCACCCCGGGGACGAGGTCGGCGAAGACCCGGACGCCGTGCACCGACTCCACCCGCAGACCGGCGGCCTCGGCCAGGCCGGACAGCTCCTCACCGGTGAAGCGACGCGGCATCGGGTCGTTCTCGCCCCAGCGGCCGTCGGTGGCGGAGAGCACCGTGCGGGCCTCGTTGAAGTGGCCGGCCAGCGCGCGGGCCAGCACGGCGCCGTTGCGGTTGGCGGCCAGCAGGCTGACCAGACCGCCCTTGCGCAGGGTGCCCGCCAGGCTGCCGAGCGCCTCGGCCGGGTCGTCCACGACCTCCAGCACGCCGTGGCAGAGCACCGCGTCCACGGTGCCGGGGGCGACCAGCTCGGGCAGCGTCTGGGTGTCGCCCTGGACGGCGCGCACCAGGTCCGTCACGCCGGCCTCGGCCGCCCGGCGCTCCAGCGCGAACAGCGCGTCCGGGCTCGGGTCGACGACGGTGACCCGGTGGCCGAGCTTGGCCACCGGCACGGCGAAGTTGCCGGTGCCGCCGCCGGTGTCGACCACGTCGAGCACCGGCTGCTCCAGCTCGGCCGCCCGCTTCTCCAGGGCTGCCCGCACCACCTCCCACACCACGGCGGTACGCAGGGCACTGCGGGGACGCGTCGGGTACAAGGTGCGGCTCCTTGGCACGTGCAGTTCGATCAGGTTGCCTCCACCTTACGGGTGGCCGGTCCGGCGGCGCCCGGCGGCTCGTCGCCGTCCAGCGGCAGCCGGGGCGCGGGCGGGACCGCCCGCAGGCCCAGCAGCCGCTCGACCAGGCGCAGGAACAGGGCGGAGTTGCGGATCAGGTCGTCGGCGTCGCGGGCCGACGCGGCACCCCGGATCCCGGCCTCGGCGGCGGCCCGGCGGCGGGCGCCGGCGCCGTAGTAGAGCGCCCACTCGGCGAGTTCCGGAGCCACCTCGGGCAGCACCTCCCAGGCACTGCGGATGGCCTTGCGCCGGCGCGGGTTCTTCTCCGGGCGCCCGCGCACCGCCAGGACGGCCGCCACCGTGCGCAGCGCGGCCAGGTGCGCGGTGGCGTAGCGCTCCAGCGGGTCCTCCAGCGCGCGGGCGCGGGCGAGGGTGCGGTGGGCGTCGGCGAGCAGGTCGAGGGCGGCCGGCGGCGCGGCGATCCGGCGGACCACGGGGTGGACGTCCCCACCGCCGGGGCGTCCGCCCGGCTGGTCCGGGGTGTACGGGTGGGCGGCGGAGTGGAGGCGGGCGGTGACGGGCTCAGGACGGCTGATGGTCATGGTCTCCCCCGTTCCGAGGCAGTGCGCGGACCGGATGGTCCGTGCCCCTCCATCGTGAACGGCACCACTGACAATCCGTCCGTTCCGGGACGGAGCCCGGGAAACGCGATCGGCGGCGGGCGCGGGCCCTCCCCCGGTCCGCGCCGCCGCCGTGTGCCGTCGCTCCGCCGTCCCCCCACGGGCGGCGGTGACGAACTTCCCCCGTGGCCGGTCTCCCCCCGGCCCGCTCCGCCGCCCCGTGTCGGCGGTGCGGGGACCGTGACCAGCCCCGTTTCGCGGATCTCCGCCGCCGTCCCCCGGCACTCACGGCCGGAGGGACGGACGGATCCGCCACCCGGGCGGGGCGGCGCCCGACGCGCCGCTCCTCCCGGATGCCACCACTCTCCCGTCTCCGCAGGTCGGAGGCCATCCGCTGACGTACTCAACCGCGGATCTGAGTATCCGTACTCAGACCCCGCGCGGAACCGGCCCCGGGCCGTACGGCGTCCCGGCTCCCGGTACGGTACGGCGGGGCCGGGCGGAACCGGCCCGGTTCACGAGAAGGGGGAGGCCATGACGATCCTGCCGCTGATCTTCACCAGCGGACTGGCCAGCGGCATCAACGCCTACGCGGTGGTGCTGCTGCTCGGCCTGCTGGGCCGGTTCGCCGACGCGCAGTCGGTGCCGCACGCGCTGGAGCGCACGGACGTGCTGGTCGTGGCCGCCGTGCTGTTCGCGCTGGAGGCGGTGGCCGACAAGATCCCGTACGTGGACAGCGTCTGGGACCTCGTGCACACCGTGATCCGGCCGATCGCCGGCGCCACCGTGGGCGTCCTGATCGCGAGCAACGACCCCGGCTCGCTGAGCGAGGTCGTGGCCAGTGCGATGGGCGGGACGACGGCGCTGGTCAGCCACCTGGTGAAGGCCTCGCTGCGGATGGCCGTCAACACCTCCCCCGAGCCGGCCAGCAACATCGTGGTCAGCATGGCGGAGGACCTCTCGGTGGCCGGCCTGGTCACCCTGGCGATCTTCCACCCGTGGCTGGCCGCCTCGATCGCCGCCGTGGTCCTGGTGGCCGGGCTGCTGCTGGTCCGCCTGGTGATCGGCAGGATCCGCGCCTTCCGGGCCCGCCGTCGCGAGCGCCGGGCCGCCAAGGCCGCGCAGGCCGCGCAGGGCGTGCAGGGCGCGTACGCCCGGCAGCCGGGGGTCTGAGCCGGGCCCCCGGGGCCCCTAGGATCGGGTGCCATGGCACGGATCGTCATCATCGGCGCAGGAATGAGCGGGCTCGCGGCGGCCTCCCGGCTGGCGACCCTCGGCCACCGGGTGACGGTCTGCGAGGCGAGCGGTACGTACGGGGGCATGGTCGGCCGCCACGAGCGCGACGGCTTCGCCTTCGACACCGGACCGGGGCTGCTCGCCCTCCCCGCGGTCTACCGCGACCTCGCGCTGAAGACCGGCAAGGAGCCGCTGGAGCAGTTGGTCGAGCTGGCCCCGGTCGATCCGGAGAGCCGGCACCTGTTCCCCGACGGCACCGCCGTCACCCTGCCCAACGCCTCCCGCGGCGGGGTCAGCCAGGCCCTGGACGCGGCCTTCGGGGCCGGCTCCGGCGCCCGCTGGAGCGCGGTGATGAACGACGGCCGGACGGTCTGGGAGGCCACCCGCCGCCCGCTGCTCGAAGAGCCGCTCCCCGCCGACACCGGCTTCCTGGGCACCGACCCGTACCCCGTCCCGCCGCGCACCGGCCTGGCCCGGCTGCGCCGCGCCGCCCCGTGGACCCTCCACGACGTGGCGGCGCGGCAACTGGACGGGCACCCCGGCCTGACCGCCCTGCTGTTCGAGTCCGCGGTCCGCTACGGCTTCGTCCCGGGCCTGGCCCCGGCCGGGGCCACCGTGCTGCCGTACATGGAGCAGTCCTTCGGCGTCTGGTACGTCCGGGGCGGCCTGCGCGCCCTCGCGGAGGCGGTGTACCGGCGCTGCGAGCTGCGCAAGGTCGACTTCCGCTTCGACACGCCCGTCACCCGGGTCGTCGTCGAGGACGGCCGCGCCCGCGGCGTCGAGACGCCGGACGGCCGGATCGAGGCCGATCTGGTGCTCTCGGCGATGGACGCCGACGCGCTGTTCGGCCGCGGCCTGGCCGAGTGGCCCGGGAAGCCGGCCGGGGCGTGGCGGCCGTCCGGGGCGCCCGGCCGATTCTGCGTGCTGCTCGCCCTGCGCGGCGCCCGGCCGGAGGGCACCGCCCACCGCACCGTGGTGCACACCCCCGACCTCGCCGCCGAGGAGCGGGCCCTGACCGGCGCCGGCCCGCTGTGCGAGCGCCCCACGGTGCAGGTGCTGCGCCCGGACGACCCCGCGCTGCGCCCCGACGACGCGCACGAGAGCGTGGTGCTGACCGCGACCGTCCCGGCGCAGGGCGTCGTCGACTGGACCGCCCCCGGTGTCGCCGAGCGCTACGCCGACCGGCTGCTCGCCCACGTCGACGCGGCCGTGCCGGGCCTGCGCGAGCGGGTGCTGTGGCGGGTCGTGCGCACCCCGGAGGACACCCGCCGGGAGACCGGCGCCCCGGGCGGCTCGGTCGCCCTGCCGGTGCTGGCCGGAGCGGACGGGGGCTGGCTGAGGACCGCCAACGAGTCCCCGGTCCCCGGCCTCTACCTGATCGGCGGCACCGCCCACCCCGGCGGCGGGCTGGCCCGCGTCGGCATGTCGGCCTGCATCGCCGCCAACCTGGTGGGGCCGGCCTAAGGGCCCGCCCGACCACCCCGGGTCGTCAGCCCTGGTGCCAGGTGTTCTGCTGCTGGTAGCCGTAGTTCTGGTCGTACGCCTGCTGCTGCGGGATGCCCTGGGCCTGCGGGTCGGGCTGGGG
The DNA here is from genome assembly GCF_044767225.1 of Kitasatospora sp. NPDC101447. Taxonomy (NCBI): domain Bacteria; kingdom Bacillati; phylum Actinomycetota; class Actinomycetes; order Kitasatosporales; family Streptomycetaceae; genus Kitasatospora; species Kitasatospora sp. NPDC101447. The sequence continues at coordinate 259,822 of NZ_JBIWNL010000007.1, read as the reverse complement.
CTGCCACTGCTGCTGGTGCTGGTGGGCGTTCGGGTCCCAGGTCTGCTGTTGCTGCTGGTAGCCCGCGTACGGGTCCTGCTGCTGGCCCGGCTGCTGGCCCTGCTGCTGGTAGGCGCCGTACGGGTCCTGCTGCAGGTCCTGCTGCGGGTAGCCGCCGTAGGACTGGTCGTAGGCGAAGGCGGGCTGCTGCTGGGTCTGCCACTGCTGCTGGTCGTAGCCGCCCTGGTAGGCCGTGGCGGCGTACGGGTCCTGGACCTGCTGCTGCGGCTGCTGCTGCTCGTAGTAGGCGGGGGCGTAGATGCCGTCCTGGGCGAGTTCCTGCATCTCGAACGCGGCGGTCTGCTCGACCTGCGGCTCGTCCTCGGGCATCGGCGTCGGCGTCGGCTCGAAGGCCGGGGGCTCCTCGACCGCGCTGACCTCGCCGATCCGCTCCGCGGCGACCACGGCCGCCGCCACCGCGGCCCCGCCGCCGGTGAGGGCGCCGAGCAGCGGCACCTTGGCGAGCGGGCCCGGCAGGCTGCCGTCGGCCTTCCGCAGGGACCAGCCGTCGCGGTAGCCGCGCTTGACCGACAGCGTGACGAAGGTCTGGCCGACCGCGAACAGCGCCGCACCGGCCCCGATCACCACGACCGACCCGGCGCCCATCCCGCCGGCCACGCCCAGGAAGCCGACCAGGGCCAGGACCCGCCAGTGCACCGGCGCCCGGTTCTGCAGCAGCACCTCGGCGACCAGCCAGAGCGCCACCACCGCCAACGCGGCGTACAGCAGCAGGTATCCGATGCCCATCCGCCCGCTACCTCCAGTCGCGTGCCCGCACGTGTCCGCCGCGGGTGTGCGGCGACTGTACCGGTTCAACGGCCGGGGTACCGCATCGCGTTCCCGGCGCACCCGGTACCGACCGCACACGACCGAGCCCGCCACCGTCGGGACGGTGACGGGCCCGTGAACGCCCAGCGTCAGCACGCCGGTCGCAAGGACCACCCGGACGACCGGACCCGGCCTGCTCGGGCCGGCCGCGGGACCTCAGCGCTGGTGCAGCCCGAGGTTCTGGTAGATCTCCAGCGTCGCCGTCGAGTGGTTCAGCGTGATGAAGTGCAGACCGGGCGCGCCCTCGGCGAGGAGCCGTTCGGCCATCGCGGTGGCGTGCTCCATGCCGACGGCCCGCAGCGCCGCCGGGTCGTCGATGGCCGCCCGCAGGCGGGCCTCCAGGTCGGCCGGGAAGGCCGAGCCGCTGAGCTGCGGGAAGCGCTCCAGCTGTTTGGCGTTGGTGACCGGCATGATCTCCGGGATGATCGGCGTCTCGCAGCCCGCGGCGATCACCCGGTCGCGCAGCCGCAGGTAGTCGTCCACCTCGAAGAACATCTGGGTGATCGCGTAGTCGGCCCCGGAGCGGATCTTCGCCACGAAGTGCCGGATGTCGTCGTCCCAGTTCGTCGAGCGCGGGTGCATGTTCGGCGAGGCCGCGACGCCGACGCAGAAGTCGCCGATGCCCTTGATCAGCTCCACCAGCTCGTACGCGTAGGTGACGCCGTCGGGGTGACTGACCCACTCGCCCATCGGGTCGCCGGGCGGGTCGCCCCGGACCGCGAGGACGTTGCGCACGCCCTGGTCCGCGTACTGGCCGATGATGTTGCGCAGCTCCGCGATCGAGTGGTCGACGGCGGTCAGGTGCGCGACCGGCGTGAGCGTGGTCTCGGTGGCGATCCGGCCGACCATGTTGACCGTGCGCTCGCGCGAGGAGCCGCCCGCGCCGTACGTCATGCAGACGAAGTTCGGGTCGAGCGGTTCGAGTCGACGGATGGCGTCCCAGAGCTTCTGCTCGCCGACCTCGGTGCGCGGCGGCATGAACTCGAAGGAGAAGGAGCGCTTGCCGGCCGCCAGGAGCTCGCGGACGGTCAGTGCGCGATCCGCTCTCGTGGAAGCGATTCCGAGTGCCATGCTGGCAGGCTATCCGGCCTTCGAGGAGGCCGGACAACTCGGTTCCACGGATTGAGACAACTGATGGACGGCATTCCGGTTGGCCCCCGCCGTCCCTTCCGGGCCGCTCGCACCGCGTCCGCCGACCCCGTCGCACCACCCCCGCGGGCCCGCTCGCACGCCCGTTCCCGGCCGCCCCGCTACGCTTGCTGCACCCCAGAGAACCAGCGGAGCCCCATCGTGACCTCGTCCAGCACCCGGCCGGCCAACCCCATTGACGTGGAGAACGTCCGCACACGCGTCAACGCCGCGCTCGCCGCGTTCATGGACGGCCAGTCCGCGCTGCTCGGCAAGATCTCGCCCCAGCTGGTGCCCGCCTCCGACGCGCTGCGCGACTTCCTGCTGGACGGCGGCAAGCGGCTGCGCCCGGCCTTCTGCTACTGGGGCTGGCGCGCCGCCGGCGGCCCGGCCACGCCCCCCGGGGGCGACGGGATCGCCAACGCGGCCGCCGCCCTGGAACTGCTCCAGGCGAGTGCCCTGGTGCACGACGACCTGATGGACCGCAGCGACACCCGCCGCGGCCTGCCCTCGATCCACCGCCGCTTCGAGGCGCTGCACCGCGACAGCGGCTGGCGCGGCGACCGCGAGCAGTACGGCGCCTCGGCCGCGGTGCTGCTCGGCGACCTGCTGCTGATCTGGTGCGACGAGCTGTTCCTGCGCTCGGGCCTGGAGCCGGCCGCCGTCCTGGCCGCCAAGCCGGTGTTCGACCTGATGCGCACCGAGGTCATGCTCGGCCAGTACCTGGACGTGCTGGAGCCGGTGGCCGGCGACTCGACGGACGACGGCGCGCTGGACCGCGCCCGGACGGTGCTGCACTACAAGTCCGCGAAGTACACCATCGAGCGCCCGCTGCAGGTCGGCGCGCTGCTGGCCGGGGCCGGACCGGAGCTGGTGGACGCCCTCGGGGCGTTCGGGCTGCCGCTGGGCGAGGCCTTCCAGCTGCGGGACGACCTGCTCGGCGTGTTCGGGGACCCCGCGGTCACCGGCAAGCCGGCCGGGGACGACCTGCGCGAGGGCAAGCGGACGCTGCTGGTCGCGCACGCGATGCGCGGCCTGCCCGCCGCGGACGCCCGGCACCTGGACGAGCGGCTCGGCGCGCCGGACCTGGCGCCCGAGGAGGTCGCCGGGCTGCGCGAGCTGGTCGCCCGCAGCGGCGCGCCCGAGCTGGTGGAGGGCCGGATCGAGGAGCTGATGCGGCAGTCGCTGGCCGCCCTGGCGGCGGCCCCGCTGGTGGACGAGCGGGCCCGCGGGGTCCTGCTGGCGCTGGCCGAGGCCGCCACCGTCCGCAAGTACTGAGGACGGCGGCGGCCAGGGATCAGCTGGACCGCACGCGGCGGGACAGCTCGGCGGCGGCCGCCCGCGGATCCTCCGCGGCGGTGATGGCCCGGACCACGACGATCCGGCGGGCACCGGCGGCCAGCACCTCGTCCAGGTTGCCGAGGTCGATCCCGCCGATGGCGAACCACGGCCGGTCGGTGGCCTGCTTCGCCGCGTACGAGACCAGGCCGAGGCCCGGTGCCGGGCGGCCCGGCTTGGTCGGGGTCGGCCAGACCGGGCCGGTGCAGAAGTAGTCCACCCCGGGCTCGGCGATCGCCGCGTCCACCTCGGACTCGGCGTGGCAGGACCGGCCGATCAGCACGTCCTCGCCGAGGATCGCCCGGGCGGCCGGCACCGGCAGGTCGTCCTGGCCGAGGTGCAGCACGTCCGGCCGGGCCGCGTGCGCGACGTCGGCGCGGTCGTTGACGGCCAGCAGCTTGCCGTGGCGGCGGCAGGCGTCGGCGAAGACCTCCAGGGCCTCCAGCTCCTGCTTGGCCTCCAGGCCCTTGTCGCGCAGCTGGACGATGTCCACCCCGCCCGCGAGCGCCGCGTCGAGGAACTCGGCGAGGTCGCCCTGCTCCCGGCGGGCGTCGGTGCACAGGTAGAGGCGCGCGTCCGAGAGGCGGGCGCGCAGCGTGTCCGCGGCCATCAGATCAGCATCGCCTGGGCACGGCGCTTGACCTCGGTGCCGCGGTTCTCCCTCAGTGCCTGGATCGGGCTGCCGGGCAGCGACGGGTCCTCGGTGAAGAGCCACTCCAGGATCTCCAGGTCGTCGTACCCGCAGTCGCGCAGCACGGTCAGGGTGCCGGACAGGTGCTTGACCAGCCCGGGGCCGTCGATGAACGCCGCAGGGACCTGCAGCGACTTGTTCGGGCCCCGGCGGACGGCGATCAGCCCGCCGCTGCGGACCAGGTCACGCACCTCGGTGACCCGCACCCCCCACTGCTCCGAGATGTCGGGGAGGTACATCCACTCGGGGACCAGGTCTTCAATCTTGCTTTCGATCTCGCTCACGTCACCAGACTGCCACCTCGGCGGCCCGTCGCGCACCAGCCGCTACCCGGCGACCGCCGACTTCAGGGGCACCGCCGGGTCCGCCGCGCGGGCCGGGTCCAGCGCCGTGCCGCGCTCGATCAGCTTCCGCCCCTGGGTGAGGTCGCGCGGCCGGTCCACGGTCAGCAGCGCGCTCGGCACGCCGCCCCGCAGCCACAGCACCGCCCAGGAGTCGTCCTGCGGGCCGCCGCGCCACAGCACCTCGTCGCCCTCGGCGTGCCGGCCCGCGTACTGGACCATCCGCCCGAACTGCTCCGACCAGAAGTACGGCACCGGGTCGTACGGCGGTGCGTCCGCGCCGAGGACGGCGGCGGCCACCGCCTCGCCGGACTGCAGCGCGTGGTCCCAGTGCTGGACGGCCAACCGGGCCCCGGCCCGGGCCGAGGGGTAGCTGACGCAGTCGCCGGCCGCGAAGACCCCGGGCAGGCCGGTGCGCAGCCGTGCGTCCACCACGACGGCGCCGGAGCCGTCCAGCTCGACGCCGGAGCCGGCCAGCCACTCCGTCGCGGGCCGGGCCCCGATGCCGACCACCACCTCGTCGGCGGGCAGGTGCGAGCCGTCCGCCAGCAGCACCGCGCCGGGCTCGACGGCGGCCACGCCGACCCCGCAGCGCAGGTCGACGCCGGCCTCGGTGTACCAGGCGGCCATCGCCGAGCCGATCACGGTCGGCAGCGCGCCGGGCAGCGGCGCCGGGCCCGCCTCGACCACGGTCACCTCGCAGCCCGCCGCACGGGCCGCGGTGGACACCTCGGCGCCGATCCAGCCCGCGCCGACCAGCACCAGCCGCAGACCGGGGCGCAGCAGCGCGCGCAGCGCCAGCGCGTCGTCCAGGGTGTGCAGCAGGTGCGCCCGCTCGGCACCGGGCAGGGCCCGCGGGACGGCGCCGGTGGCGATCACCAGCGAGCCGTACGGGAGGTCGCCGCCGTCCGTGTGCAGCACGCCGGGGGTGAGGCCGGTGGCCCGGACGCCGGTGCGGACCTCGATGCCGAGGTGCGCGTAGTCGATGTCCAGGGCGGTGCTGTCGCTCTTGCCGAGCAGCACGTCCTTGGAGAGCGGCGGCCGGTCGTACGGCGCGTGCGGCTCCTCGCCGACCAGCGTGATCCGCCCCCGCCACCCGCCCTGCCGCAGCTTCAGGGCGCACTGCGCCCCGGCCAGCCCGGCTCCGACGACGACCACCTGATCCGTTCCGCTCAGCTCTGCCACGCCCGTCACTGTACTCAGCACCACGCGGCGGCCCGGGGGCCGTCCCACCCTTCGTACGGCCCTTCGGCCGCCCCCGGCCCCGGCGTTATGGTGGGGGCACCATCACGGGAGCCCGGCGAACCGGGCTGAGAGGCGGGCTGGCACGGCCTGCGACCGTCCGAACCTGATCCGGGTCATACCGGCGAAGGGAGAAGAGCAGCTTTGACACGCATGCCATCGGACGTCCGCGCCGACGTCCTGGTGATCGGCGGGGGCATCATCGGCCTCGCCGTCGCCTGGCGGGCGGCGCAGCGCGGGCTGCGGACCGTCGTGGTCGACCCCTCCCCCGGCGGCGGGGCGGGCCTGGTCGCGGCCGGGATGCTCGCCCCGGTCACCGAGCTCCAGTACGGCGAGGAGCCGTTGCTGCGGCTCGGCATGGCCTCCAACGAGCGGTACGCGGCCTTCGCCGCCGAGCTCACCGAGGCGAGCGGCGGCCAGGACACCGGCTACCGGCGCTGCGGCACGATCGCCGTGGCGCTGGACTCCGACGACCGCGAGGAGCTGCGCGAACTGCACGCCTTCCACCAGCGGCTCGGCCTGGACTCGACGTGGCTGACCGGCCGGGAGGCCCGCAGGCTGGAGCCGATGCTCGCCCCCGGTGTGCGCGGCGGCCTGCACGTCGCGGACGACCACCAGGTGGACGGCCGGCGGATGCTCGCCGCCCTGCTGCTGGCCGGGGAGCGGGCGGGCGTCGTCGTCCGGCCCGCCGCAGCGGTGGAGCTGCTGGTCGAGGGCGGCCGCGCGGTCGGCGCCCGGCTGAGCACCGACGAGACCGTGACCGCCGACCAGGTCGTCCTCGCCGCCGGCCCGCACAGCCACCGGCTGGCCGGTCTGCCCGAGGGCGTGCTGCCCGCGATCCGCCCGGTGAAGGGGCAGGTGCTGCGCCTGCGCGTCCCCGACGCCTTCCGGCCGTTCCTCTCCCGCAACGTCCGCGCCGTGGTGCGCGGCCGGCACGTCTACCTGGTGCCGCGGGAGAACGGCGAGCTGGTGATCGGGGCGACCACCGAGGAGCAGGGCTACGACACCACCGTCACCGCCGGAGGGGTGTACGAACTCCTGCGCGACGCGCACGAGTTGGTCCCGGGGATCACCGAACTCCCGCTGGCGGAGACCTCGGCCGGGCTGCGTCCCGGCTCGCCCGACAACGCACCGCTGCTCGGCCCGACCGCCCTTCCCGGGCTGATCGCCGCCACCGGCCACTACCGCAACGGCGTGCTGCTCACCCCGGTGACCGCCGACCTGCTCTCCGAGTACCTGGCCACCGGCGAACTCCCGGAGTCGGCAAGGCCGTTCACCCCCACCCGGTTCTCCCCCGACCGCTCCACCACGAAGGCCCAGGCATGACCGAGACCGCACCGACCGGATCCGCACCGGCCGAGACCGCACCCGCGACGACCGCGACCGCGACCGCACCCACCGAGCCCGCGCCGCGCGGATCCGCGCCCGCCGGGACGGCGCCGACCGGGATCGTCCTGACCGTCAACGGCACGCCCCGCGAGCTGCCCGCCACGACCACCCTCGCCGAGCTGGTGGCCACCGTGAGCCGGGCCAACACCGGCGTCGCCGCCGCCCTCAACGAGGCCGTGGTGCCCCGCAGTTCGTGGTCCGAGACGCCGCTGAGCGCGGGCGACCGGATCGAGATCCTCACCGCCGTGCAGGGAGGCTGAGATGGCCGACGACCTGCTCACCATCGCCGGGACGACCTTCTCCTCCCGGCTGATCATGGGCACCGGCGGCGCGCCGAGCCTGGAGGTCCTGGAGCGCGCGCTGCTCGCCTCCGGCACCGAGCTGACCACCGTCGCGATGCGCCGGGTCGACGCCTCCACCCAGGGCTCCGTCCTGGACGTGCTGACCCGCAACGGCATCCGCGTGCTGCCCAACACGGCCGGCTGCTTCACCGCCGGTGAGGCCGTGCTGACGGCCCGGCTGGCCCGCGAGGCGCTCGGCACCGACTGGGTGAAGCTGGAGGTGATCGCCGACGAGCGGACCCTCCTGCCGGACCCGATCGAGCTGCTGGACGCCGCCGAGACCCTCGTCGACGACGGCTTCACGGTGCTGCCGTACACCAACGACGACCCGGTGCTGGCCCGCAAGTTGGAGGACGTGGGCTGCGCCGCCATCATGCCGCTGGGCTCGCCGATCGGCTCCGGCCTCGGCATCCGCAACCCGCACAACTTCCAGCTGATCGTGGAGAGCGCGGGTGTCCCGGTGATCCTGGACGCGGGCGCCGGCACCGCCTCCGACGTCGCGCTGGCCATGGAACTGGGCTGCGCCGCGGTGATGCTGGCCTCCGCGGTGACCAGGGCTCAGGAGCCGGTGCTGATGGCCGAGGCGATGCGGCACGCCGCCGAGGCGGGCCGGCTCGCCCACCGCGCCGGCCGCATCCCGCGCCGCTTCCACGCCGAGGCCTCCTCCGCGATGGCCGGCCGCGCCGACCTGGACACCCGGGAACGGCCGGCGTTCTGAACGGCCGGCGCCCCGGGCGGGCGGCGTGTCACAAGCCGGGCACAGCCGGGCCCTGAGGCGGTGTCCCCAGGGTCCGGCCGCCCGGCCCGGCACTAGACTCGCCGGGTGGACATGGCACTGCACGACCCCCTGATCGGCACCCTGCTCGACAACCGGTACCGGGTCGAGCAGCGCATCGCCACCGGCGGGATGTCCACCGTCTACAAGGGCACCGACACCCGGCTGGACCGGGTGGTCGCCCTCAAGGTGATGCACCCGGCGCTCGCCGGCGACGAGGGCTTCACCGCCCGCTTCATCCGCGAGGCCAAGGCGGTCGCCAAGCTCACCCACCCCAACGTGGTCAACGTCTTCGACCAGGGCGCGGACGGCGGAAACGTTTTCCTCGCCATGGAGTACGTCCCCGGCCGCACCCTGCGCGACCTGCTGCGCGACCGCGGCGCGCTCTCCGTCCGGGCCGCCCTGGACGTCCTGGAGCCGGTGCTCGCCGCCCTGGGCGCCGCCCACCGGGCCGGACTGGTCCACCGCGACGTCAAGCCGGAGAACGTGCTGATCACCGAGGGCGGCCTGGTCAAGGTCGCCGACTTCGGCCTGGTCCGGGTGCTCGGCACCGCCGACGGCGCGCCCACCTCGGCCGACACCGCCACCGGCGGCACGGTCCTGGGCACCGTCTCCTACCTGGCCCCCGAGCAGATCCTCCCGGACGCCCCCACCGACCAGCGGGTCGACGTCTACGCGGCCGGCATCCTGCTGTACGAGATGCTGACCGGCCGCCGCCCGCACACCGGCGACAACCCCGTCCAGGTCATGTACAAGCACCTGCACGAGGACGTCCCCGCCCCGTCCCTGGTCGCCCCCGCGGTCGGCCCCGAGCTGGACGCCATAGTGGCCGCCGCCTGCGCCCGGGCCGCCGACGGCCGCCCGTACGACGCGGTCGAGCTGCTCGCCGCGCTCCAGCGGGCCCGCCGCACCCTCACCCCGGCCGAGCTGGACGCCGAGCCGCCGGCCTCCACCCGGCCCAGTCCGCGCTACCCGACCAGCGAGCCGACCTCGGTGATCGAGCCGCTGCCGCAGCCCGCCGACGCCCCGCCGACGGAACGCACCAGCGTGCTGGACGTGCCGCCGGAGCTGATGGACCAGCTGCTCACCGAGCCGCGCCCGTACGACGAGCCCGCCCCGGTGCGCGAGCGCCGGCCCGGCGTGCTGCGCCGGATCCCCCGCAAGGCGGTGATCTGGGCCGCCGCGCTGACCGCGCTGGTGCTGGCGGTCGGCGGCGCCACCTACGGGCTGTCCGAGGGCTTGTACGGCGCGGTGCCCGGAGTGCTCGGCAAGGACCGGGCCGAGGCGCAGCGGATCCTGGACAAGGAGGGCCTGCACGGCAGGTTCGTCGAGGCGTTCAGCGAGTCCGTCCCCTCCGGGCAGGTGATCTCCACCGACCCTGGGGTGGGGGCGCGCGCCCGCCGCAGCGACAGCATCACCGTCACCGTCTCCAAGGGCCCCAAGCGGATCGCGGTGCCGGACGTCGTCGGCAGGAGCGCCGCCGACGCCGCGGCGGCCCTGGCCGGCGCCCAGCTGTCCAGGGGCAGTGTGACCGAGACGTACGACGACACCGTGCCGGAGGGCTCGGTGATCAGCAGCTCGCCGGCGGCCGGGCAGCAGCTGCAGGAGAACGCCGCCGTCTCGCTGGTGGTCAGCAAGGGCATGGTGCCGGTCCCGAACGTCACCGGGCTGACCAAGGACGAGGCGCAGAAGGCGCTGCAGGCGGCGGGCTTCACGATGCAGACCACCGGCTGGGACGTGTTCGGCGCGGTCAAGGTCAACGGCCAGTCCCCGGCGGCCGGCGAGCGGCGCCCGCAGCACAGCCCGGTGACGGTCAGGTTCTCGCTCTTCTAGCCGCCCCCGGCCGCTTCCGGCTCCCGGCGGTCCGCCGCGGCCTCCGGGCGGCTCGCCGCGGCCCCGCCGGACGGGCTCAGCGCAGCGGGCCCTCGCCCGGCTCCTCCTGGTAGGAGTACCGCTGCTCGCGCCAGGGGTCGGCGAGGTTGTGGTAGCCGCGCTCCTCCCAGAAGCCGCGCCGGTCGGCCCGCATGTACTCCACCGCGCGGACCCACTTGGGGCCCTTCCAGGCGTACAGCTGCGGGACGACCAGCCGGACCGGGAAGCCGTGCTCGGCGGTCAGCGCCTCGCCGTTGCGGTGGGTGGCGAGCAGGGTGCGCGGGTCGGCGAAGTCGGCCAGCCGGAGGTTGGCGCTGTAGCCGTACTCCGCCCAGACCATCACGTGGGTGACGCCGGGGGCCGGGGGCACCAGGTCGAGCACCGCGGCCGCCGACACGCCGGTCCACTCGTTGCCGAGCACCGAGAACTTGGTCACGCAGTGCAGGTCCGCGACGACGGTGGTGCGCGGCAGGGCGTTGAAGGCCTCGAAGTCCCAGCTGTGCTTCTCCGCCGACGCGGTGGCGCCGAACACCTGGAGGTCCCAGGTCAGCGGCTTGAAGCGGGGTACCGGGCCGTAGTGCAGGGCGGGCCAGCCGCGTTGCACGCGCTGGCCCGGGGGGAGCCTCGGGTCAGACGGCTGCAGCGGTTCGTGTTTGGACTGACCCATGGATCCATGGTGACAGACGGCGGACGAGCCCCGGCGCGCGCCCCTTTGTGAGGATTCACGCCCCGCCCGTACGGGCCAACGGTCGGCCGCCCGCCCACCCACTTCGCCCAAATCGGATATTCCGACACATGTCCTAGTGAGTGTGAACTTACTGGAATTTCCTCCCGCCACGGTGCCAGGATTCCCAGCGCAGGACCCACCCCAGGACGGGACCCACCCCAGGACCAGCGCAGGAGGCACCGCCATGCAGGGCGATCCCGAGGTCATCGAGTTCCTCAACGAGCAGCTCACCGCCGAGCTGACCGCGATCAACCAGTACTTCCTGCACGCCAAGATGCAGGAGAACTTCGGCTGGACGAAGCTCGCCAAGTACACCCGGCACGAGTCCTTCGACGAGATGAAGCACGCCGAGACGCTCACCGACCGGATCCTGTTCCTGGAGGGGCTGCCCAACTACCAGCGGCTGTTCCACGTCCGGATCGGCCAGACGGTCCAGGAGATGTTCGAGGCCGACCGCCAGGTCGAGGTCGAGGCGATCGACCGGCTCAAGCGCGGGATCGTGGTGATGCGGGCCAAGAACGACGTCACCTCGGCGAACATCTTCGAGGACATCCTGGCGGACGAGGAGCACCACATCGACTACCTCGACACCCAGCTGGAACTGCTGGCGAAGCTCGGCGAGCCGCTCTACCTCGCCCAGCTGATCGAGCAGCCGGAATCCTGAGGCCTCAGGCCGCGCGCAGCGGGAGCACCGGGGCGATCGGGCCGGAGGCGGGCGCCGGCGCGGCGGGCGCGGGCTGCGGCTGCGCGGACTGCGGGTCGGCGAGGCCGAGCTTGGCGGCCAGCCGGGCGGTCGGGCAGGGCCGGGCGCCGTGCTCGCCGAGCAGCGCCTGGATCCGGCGCACGCAGGATCCGCAGTCGGTGCCGGCCTTGCAGCCCTTCGCTATCTGGCGGGGGGAGCTGGCACCCCCGTCGATCGCCTTCTTCACCTGGTCCTCGGTGACCGCATGGCACATGCACACGTACATCGCGGTCTCTCCCGGGGTGAAGCGTCGAGTGGATCTTGACTAAGGCTTGCCTTAGCTCACTAAGCCTCACCTTACCCGGCGATCCGGGTACGAAAAAGCCCCTCCGGGCTCGGGAACCCCGAAACCGGAGGGGCTTTCGTCACATCCGGCCCGGGGGCCGGCCGTGCGCGGGGATCACTGCCCCCGGTACATCTCCGCCACCAGGAACGCCAGGTCCAGCGACTGGCTGCGGTTGAGCCGCGGGTCGCAGGCCGTCTCGTAGCGCTGGTGCAGGTCGTCCACCATGACCTCGTCGCCGCCGCCGACGCACTCGGTGACGTCGTCGCCGGTCAGCTCCACGTGGATGCCGCCCGGGTGGGTGCCGAGCGCGCGGTGCACCTCGAAGAAGCCCTTGACCTCGTCCAGGACGTCGTCGAAGCTGCGGGTCTTGTGGCCGCTGGAGGCCTCGAAGGTGTTGCCGTGCATCGGGTCGCAGATCCACACCGGCTTGGCGCCGGAGGCGGTGACCTTCTCGACCAGGGTGGGCAGGTGCTCGCGGATCTTGCCCGCGCCCATCCGGGTGATGAAGGTCAGGCGGCCGGGCTCGCGCTCCGGGTCCAGCTTCTCGATCAGGGCGAGCGCCTCGTCCACCGAGGTGGTCGGGCCGAGCTTCACGCCGATCGGGTTGCGGATCTTCGAGGCGAACTCGATGTGCGCGTGGTCCAGCTGCCGGGTGCGCTCGCCGACCCACACCATGTGGCCGGAGACGTCGTACAGCTCGCCGGTGCGCGAGTCCACGCGGGTCAGCGCGGTCTCGTAGTCGAGGACGAGCGCCTCGTGCGAGGAGAAGAACTCGACGGTCTTGAACTCCTCCGGCGCGACACCGCAGGCGTTCATGAACGCCAGGGCGTTGTCGATCTCCCGGGCCAGCTGCTCGTAGCGCTGGCCGGCCGGCGAGTTGCGGACGAAGTCCTGGTTCCAGGCGTGCACCTGGCGCAGGTCGGCGTACCCACCGGTGGTGAACGCGCGCACCAGGTTGAGCGTCGCGGCGGACGCGTTGTACATCCGCTTCAGGCGCTCCGGGTCCGGGATGCGGGACTCGGGGGTGAACTCGAAGCCGTTCACCGAGTCGCCCCGGTAGACCGGCAGGGTCACGCCGTCGCGGGTCTCGGTCGACTTGGAACGCGGCTTGGAGTACTGGCCCGCGATCCGGCCGACCTTCACCACCGGCACCGAGGCCGCGTACGTCAGCACGGCGGCCATCTGCAGCAGCGTCTTCAGCTTGTTGCGGATGTGCTCCGCCGAGACACCGTCGAAGGCCTCGGCGCAGTCACCACCCTGGAGGAGGAAGGCCTCCCCGCGCGCCACGGCTCCGAGCCGGGCGCGCAGCTGGTCGCACTCGCCGGCGAAGACGAGCGGCGGATAGGCGGCGAGCTCGGCAAGGGTCTTGCGCAGAGCCTCTTGGTCCGGCCATTCAGGCTGCTGCGCCGCGGGCAGGGACTGCCAGGAGTGGGCAGCCCTCGAAGTGTCAGTCGTAGCGGTCACACGGCCAAGGCTACGGGGTGACACGAGCGATTCGTGACCATTGCCCGAGGGGTGAGACACATCTCGGACAAAGGCGTGAGCTCGCTCACCCGTCCTGCCGAATCCGCTACGCTCGACCCATGCACGCGCCGCACAACCACTCCTGGTGGTGGGCCTCCCCCAAGGGTGGCCCACCGATCGCGCGTTCCTAGACGAACACGACGGCCGCCCCTCGGGGCGGCCGTCGGCGTCTGAGCAGACGGCCCTCCGGGAGCGGAACCAGCACCGCCCTCGCCATCCACCCGGAAGGAAGCCGTACCGTGACCACCGCCACCGACCTGCTCACCCGTCTCACCGCCCCCGGCGCCCCCGCCTTCGCCGTGCTGCACCGCCGCACCCCCCGCCTCGCCCCGGACACCGTCGAGGTGCTGCTGGGCACCGTCGGCAGCTACGAGCACCTCGCCGACCTCCCGGTGCCCGACGGCGTCCCGGCCGGCGGCTCCCCGGTGCACGACCTGCTCGCGCTCGTCCCGTACCGGCAGATCCGCGAGCGCGGTTTCGAGGCGCACGACGACGGCACCCCCTTGCAGGCCCTCGCGGTCACCGAGCAGCACGTTCTCCCGTTGGCCGAATTCACCTCCGCCCTACCGCAGTTGCCGGTGACACTTGCCGGTGGCGCGTTCGACGTGGACGACGATTCGTACGCCTCGATCGTCCGCCGGGTGATCGAGGAGGAGATCGGCAACGGCGAGGGCGCCAACTTCGTGATCCGGCGCGACTTCCACGCCGTCCTGGAGGACTTCGGGCCGGAGCTCGCGCTCACACTGTTCCGGCGGCTGCTGGAGCAGGAGCGCGGCGCCTACTGGACCTTCCTGGTGCACACCGGCGACCGCGTCCTGGTCGGCGCCTCCCCCGAGGTGCACGTCCGGCAGAGCGGCGGCACCGTCGTGATGAATCCGATCTCCGGCACCTACCGCTATCCGGCGGGCGGCTCCGACATCGACTCGCTGCTCCAGTTCCTGCACGACCCGAAGGAGTTGGAGGAGCTCACCATGGTCGTGGACGAGGAGCTCAAGATGATGTGCACGGTCGGCGACCTCGGCGGCCAGGTGCTCGGGCCCCGGCTCAAGGAGATGGCCCACCTCGCCCACACCGAGTACGAGCTGCGCGGGCGCACCTCGCTGGACGTCCGCGAGGTGCTCCGCGAGACGATGTTCGCCGCCACCGTCACCGGCAGCCCGGTCGAGAACGCCACCCGGGTCATCCGGCGCTACGAGCCCTCCGGGCGCGGCTACTACTCCGGTGCGCTCGCCCTGATCGGACGTTCCGCCAGCGGCGGGCAGCTGCTGGACTCGCCGATCTGCATCCGCACCGCCGACATCGACCCGGCCACCGGCCGGCTGGTCGTCCGGGTCGGCGCCACCCTGGTGCGCCACTCCGTCCCGGAGTCCGAGGTCGCCGAGACCCACGCCAAGGCCGCCGGGGTGCTCACCGCGATCGGCGCCCGGCCGGCACCCGCCCGGCTGCCCCACCCCACCGGCCCCCGGCTCGCCGACGACCACCGGGTGCAGGCCGCGCTGGGCGCCCGCCGGGCCGGCCTCGCGCCGTTCTGGCTGCGGATGCAGACGCCGGCCCAGGTCACCGAGACCGAGCAGACCCTGGTCGTGGACGGCGAGGACACCTTCACCTCGATGCTCTCCCACCTGCTCGGCTCGCTCGGCCACCGGGTGACGGTCGTCCGCTACGACACGCCGGAGCTGCGCGCACTGGTCGCGGCGCACCGCGGCCCGCTGGTCCTCGGCCCCGGCCCCGGCGACCCGGCCCTCGCCGACGACCCCAAGATGGCGGTGCTGCGGCCGATCGTCGCGGACGCGCTGGCCGCCGCCCGCGCCGGCACCCGGCCGGCGCCGCTGCTCGCGGTCTGCCTCAGCCACCAGCTGCTCTCCGCCGAGCTCGGACTGGCGCTCGGCCGCAAGGCCGTCCCGTACCAGGGGGCGCAGGAGAGCATCGACCTGTTCGGCACCAAGCGGACGGTCGGGTTCTACAACACCTTCACCGCGCGCTGCACGGAGGCCGACGCGGCCGGGCTCGCCGCCGAGGGCATCGAGGTCTCCCGGGACGCCACCACCGGCGACGTCCACGCCCTGCGCGGGCCCGGCTTCGCCGGCCTCCAGTTCCACCCCGAGTCGGTGCTCACCCGCGAGGGCGTGGACATCGTGGCGGGCCTGCTGCGCGAGGCCGCGGTCGCGCAGCGCTGAGGAGTCGACCGGTCCCGGGCGGGCGCACCCGCCCGGGGCCGGTCAGATCTCGTCGTCCAGGCCCTGCTCGATCGCGTACCGGACCAGCTCCACCCGGTTGTGCAACTGCAGCTTCCCCAGCGTGTTCTGCACGTGGTTCTGCACCGTGCGGTGCGACAGCACCAGCCGGTCGGCGATCTGGCGGTACGACAGGCCCTTGGCCACCAGCCGCAGCACCTCGGTCTCCCGGGTGGTCAGCCGCGGGGCGGCCGGCGACGACGCCGGGGCCGGCTCGGCCGCCAGCCGGCGGAACTCGCCGAGCACCAGGCCGGCCAAGCCCGGGGTGAACACCGCGTCGCCGACCGCCGTGCGGCGCACCGCCTCCAGCAGCTCGTCACGCCCGGCGGACTTCACCAGGTACCCGGTCGCGCCGGACTTCACCGCCTCCAGCACGTCCTGGTGCTCCCCGCTGGCCGACAGCACCAGCACCCGCACCGCCGGGTCCTGCGCGACCACCTGGCGGCACACCTCGGCGCCGGGCAGCCCGGGCAGGTTGAGGTCCAGCACGACGACCTGCGGCGAGCAGGCGCGGGCGCGGCGGACGGCCTCCTCGCCGTCGCCGGCCGTGGCCACCACGTCCAGCCCGGCCTCGGCGAGGTCGCGCGAGACGGCGTCCCGCCACATCGGGTGATCGTCCACCACCATCACCCGCACCGGCCGGTCGGTGGTCGGCTGATCCGTCATCAGCTGGTCGGTCATGGAGTGGCCTTCCTCGGGACGCGCAGTTCGACCTCGACGCCCTCCCCGGGC
The DNA here is from genome assembly GCF_044767225.1 of Kitasatospora sp. NPDC101447. Lineage (NCBI taxonomy): Bacteria > Bacillati > Actinomycetota > Actinomycetes > Kitasatosporales > Streptomycetaceae > Kitasatospora > Kitasatospora sp. NPDC101447. Next base: position 243,593 of record NZ_JBIWNL010000007.1, on the reverse strand, counting down.
GCCGAGTACAGCTCGGCCGAGCCGCCGAGGTCCAGCAGCCGGCCGCGGATGGACTGGGAGACCCCGAGCCGCCCGGCCCGCTCCGCCTCGCCGAGCCGGCCGGGGGCGAACCCGGGGCCGTCGTCGCGGATGCTGACCGTGACCGCCTCCGGCTCGTCCTCGACCAGGATCCAGGCCCGGGCCTCCTCGCCGGCGTGCCGGCGGACGTTGTCGACGGCCGCACCGACCGCCGCGGCGAGCTCGCCCGCCGCCGGGGCGGGCAGCAGCACCGGGGTGCCGGGGGCGGAGAGCGTGATCCGCTCGTCGGCGTACGGGCGCAGCAGCGCGGTGAGGTCGCGCGGCTCGGCGGCGTCGGGCTGCTGCGGCCCGCGCTGGGCCGGGATCGGGCCGCCGGTCATCAGCGTCCGCAGCGCGCGTTCCTGCTCGCCGGCCAGGCGGCCCAGCTCCGCGAAGTCCGCGCCGCCGCCGGTGCCGCCGTCCGTCCCCCCGCCCAGCTCGGCGCCGCGCCGCTGGACCAGCGCCAGCACCTGCAGCACGCCGTCGTGGATGTCCCGGGAGAGCCGCTCGCGCTCCCGGGTGGCCGCCTCGACCTGGAGCGCGCGGGTGAGCGTGGCCTCGCTGGCCCGGGCCAGCTCGATCACGTAGCCGATCGCGCACCCGGCGACCATCAGCAGCACGATGTTGTGGATGTTGTCGCCGGTCGGCCCGCCGTGGCCCAGGATGTTGGCGACCCCGATCACCGAGCCCGCGGCCGCGGCCGGGCGCCAGCCGCCCTTCGCGGCGCAGCCGAGTACCGTACCGGCGGCCCAGATGGTGGGCAGGGTGGGCGCGCCGTGGCTGATCCGGGCCGGGGCGTCGGTCAGGCCGCTCATCACGATGCCGGTCACGGCGAGGACGAGGTCGACGCCCAGGACGTACCAGGTGCAGCGCTGCGGATTGGCGAAGGCCCGGGTGGTGGCGAGGGTCCAGAGGGTGAGCGCGCCGAGGAAGATCCAGCCGGCGACGGGGTGCAGGAAGTGCAGGTACGAGTTGAAGTACCGCAGCAGCGCGTAGCACAGGGCCAGCACCCGGAAGTAGGAGATGGCCCGCCACAGCGGGAGTTCGACGGACATGCCGCCGGCCGCCACCGTGCCGCCCACCTCGCCGGCTCTGCCGCCGTCCGTCATCCGCCCCTCCCCCGGGCCCGGCCGGGCCGTCAGGCCGAGCCGGTGTCCTTGTCCGCCTCGGCGGCCTTCTCGGCCTCCGCGGCCTTCTCCGCCTTCTCGGCCTCGGCGGCCTCCGCCTTCTCCGCCTTGGCGGCGGCGCGGCGCTCGGCGTCGGCCTTCTTCTTGTCGTCGGCGATCTGCCGCTTGGCAGCGGTCGCGTAGATGTCCACGTACTCCTGGCCGGAGAGCCGCATGATCTCGTACATCACCTCGTCCGTCACCGAACGGAGGATGAAGCGGTCGTTCTCCATGCCGTGGTAGCGGGAGAAGTCCAGCGGGCGGCCGATCCGGATGCCGGGGCGGATGCCGAAGTTCGGGACCACCTGGCCGGGCGGCTGCACCTTCTCGGTGTCGATCATGGCGACCGGGATCACCGGGGCACCGGTGGCCAGCGCGACGCGGGCCAGACCGCCGACCTTGCCGCGGTACAGCTTGCCGTCGGGCGAGCGGGTGCCCTCGGGGTAGACGCCGAACAGCTCGCCGCGGTCCAGCACCGCGATGGCGCTGCGGATCGCGGCCTCGCCGGCGCCGCGCACGCCCGAGCGGTCCACCGGCAGCTGGCCGACGCCCTTGAAGAAGGCGGCGGTCAGCCGGCCCTTGAGGCCCGGGGTGTTGAAGTACTCGGCCTTCGCAATGAAGGTGACCCGGCGCTTGATCAGCGCGGGGAAGAAGAACGAGTCCGAGAAGGACAGGTGGTTGCTCGCAATGATCGCCGCACCCTCGGTGGGGATGTTCTCCTCACCCTCGATCCACGGCCGGAAGAAGATCCGAAGCAGTGGCGCGACGATCATCTTCATCAGTCGGTAGAACAACCCGGGCCTCCTGTTATGCGGACCGGTCGATCCTAATGCCCCGCGACCCCCCGCTGTGCCCGGCCCCGCCGAAGTGGCCTGCGCCCGGCCTCCGGCGGGGGTGTACGACCCGGCGCGGGGCGTGGGACGATGCGGATTCCAGCAGCTTCCCGTCCAGCGTCCCTCCCCCAGCGCCACCCGCCCGCGAAGGAGTCCGCCATGTCGTTGCTGCCCGGTGCCGAACCGTACCGCCACCACGGCGGACCGGTGGGGGTCCTGCTCTGTCACGGCTTCACCGGGTCGCCGCAGTCGCTGCGACCGTGGGCCGAGGAGCTGGCCGCGGCCGGGTTCACCGTCTCGCTGCCGCTGCTGCCCGGCCACGGCACCCGCTGGCAGGACATGCAGCTCACCCGCTGGGAGGACTGGTACGCCGAGGTCGAGCGCGAGCTGCTGACGCTGGCCGACGAGTGCGAGCGGGTCTTCGTCTTCGGGCTGTCGATGGGCGGGGCGCTGTCGCTGCGGCTCGCCGCGCTGCACGGTCCGACGGTGTCCGGCCTGGTGCTGGTCAACCCGTCGGTGCGCTCGGACACCCCCGCGAGTGTGCTGCTTCCGGTGCTGCGCCACCTGGTGCCGAGCCTGCCCGGGATCGCCGACGACATCGCCAAGGACGGCGTGACCGAGTTCGGCTACGACCGGACCCCGCTGCACGCCGCCTGGTCGCTGAGCCGGCTGTGGCAGGAGGTCCAGCGCCGGCTGCCGGAGGTGACCCAGCCGGTGCTGCTCTTCCACAGCCCGCAGGACCACGTGGTCTCTCCGGCCAACTCGGAACTGGTGCTGGCCCGGATATCCTCGACCGACGTGACGGAGCGGCTGTGCGAGCGCAGCTTCCACGTCGCGACGCTGGACCACGACGCGGCGGAAATATTCGCGGCCAGCCAGGACTTCATCCGACGGCTGGCCCCCGCGCACGCGGCGGGCGCAACCCGGGTCGAATCGGATGATCACCATGGCTGAAGGGCCGGAAGTGCACGAGAGCAGCACGGCGGGCGGCGGGGACGAGGCTCCCCGCGAGGACGGCGCGACGAAGGACGGCGGCACGAGGGACAGCGGCACGAGGGACGGCGCCACCGGCGACGGCGGCACCGACGACGGCACCCTGGGCGGTGCGCCGGCGGAGCACACCGGCGCGGACGGGGCCGTGACGCCCGCTTCCGCGTCGGCGTCCGCAGCCGGGAAGGACGCCGCCGAGGACACCGCGGGGGCGGAGGCCCCCGCCGAGCCCCGGCCGCGCCGTGCGCCCGAGCGCAGCCAGGCCGAGCAGGACGAGATCTTCGCCGCCCTGATCGCCCAGTTCGACGACCCGGTCGACCTCAACAACCCCAACTGGCCCGAGGTCGAGAACCTCCGCGCGCAGAACGAGCTCAAGGGCGGCTACAAGGACGGCAGCGCCGGCCGGGAGGACCTGTCCGACCTCGCCCCGCAGCCCCGCCCCCGCTCCGGCCGACCGGTGATGCCGGCCTCCGGCGCCGGCCCGCGCGACTTCGAGCTGGACGAGGAGACCGACGAGGACCACTACGTCCCGCCGGAGCCCCCGCCGCTGCCCGCCGCCGACGTGACCGCCAAGTTCGCCTGGCTCGCCGTGCTCGGCGGCCCCGCCCTGCTGCTGGTCGACGCGGTGGTCTGGCGCGAGATCTCCGGCTGGCCCGCCTGGGTCGGGATCACCTCCTTCCTCGGCGGCTTCGTCACCCTGGTGGCCCGGATGCGGGACCGCGACGAGGACGAGCCGGAGGATCCGGACCACGGCGCGGTCGTCTAGCGTCCGTCGTCCGCCACCTCCCGGCCGGAGGATCAAGGGCGGGTTCGGCCCGCAGGCCGAGGGTCCGACGACGGACCCTCAGGCCTCGGGAAGTTCGAGCACCGCGAGCACCGGCAGGTGGTCGGTCGCGGCCCGCAGGTCGGCCTCGGTGACACCGGGCAGTCCGTGCGGCACCCCGCAGCCCAGGACGGTGATCCCCGGCGTGGCGAAGACGCCGTCGATCCGCTGGTAAGGGCGCTCGGGCACCGAGGTGTACTCCCCGCCCCAGGGCGCGGTCGGGTACCCGTCCTGCAGCCGGGAGGCCAGCAGCCGCCAGCCCGGCCCGTCCGGGTGCTCGTTGAAGTCCCCTGCCACGACGCCGTGTTCGGTGATACCGAGCTGGTCGAGCAGCAGCTCGAACTGCCCGTACCGCTCCTCGGCGTCGAGGCTCAGGTGGCAGCTGGTCAGGGTGAACGGCGCCGCGCCAGGCAGCCGCAGCAGCGCGGTGGCGAAGCCCCGGGCGTGCAGGCCGCGGGTCTTGGGCAGCAGCCGGTCGTGCACGCCCAGCACCTCCGCCGCTCCGGGTCGGCCGAGCAGCAGCGGCCCGGCGGCGGTGCGGCCGCCGCCGGCCAGGACGACCGTCCCGGTGCTGCGGGCCAGCCCGGCCGCCTGGCCCTCGGGGCGCCAGTAGCGCGGTGACTCCTGGATGCAGACCAGGTCCGGCGCGCAGGCCCGGATCACCCGGGCCAGCGCCCGCCGGTCGTCCCGCAGCGAGCGGACGTTGTAGCTGAGCAGGCGCAGCCGCCGCGGGCCGCCCGGCGGCAACGGTTCGGCCGTCGCGGCGCTCGCCTCGGTCGCGGTCGCCTCGGTCGCGGTCACGGCGGTCGTGGTCGTGGCGGTCATGGCCCTCCCTGTACGTCGTCACCGGGTGCGTCGTCACCGGCTCCGACCGTACGCGGCGGGGGCCGGACGTGCGACGGCGGCGGCGCGTCCGGGATCGGTCGGGGCCCGGTCGCACCGCCGCCGGCGGGCTGGGAGGGGGCGGGGTGCGCCCCGGGGAGGGTGAAAAGGGAGGAAGCGGCTACGCGGGAATGCGGGCGAGGTCCGCCGCGCCGACGATGCCGGCGGCGGAACCCATCGAGGCCAGCACGACCTCGGCACGCGGGCGGTGCACGCCGCCGGTCAGGTAGTGCTCGAAGGCCTTGGCGACCGGGTCGAGCAGCAGACGGCCGGAGTCGGAGACGCCACCGCCGAGCACGAAGACGCCCGGGTCGAACAGCGCGGCGAGGTCGGCCATGCCGCGGCCCAGCCAGTCGGCCAGCTCGGCGTAGCACTCCAGGGCGAGCGGGTCGCCGTCCTCGGCTGCCTCGGTGATGTGGATGCCGCGGATGGTCTCGGCCACGCCGTCGTTGAGCTCCAGCATCCGTCGGCCGCGCACCGGGTCGGCCGCCGCCTTCTCCCGGCCGTAGCGGCGCAGCGCCCGGCCGGAGCCGTACTGCTCCCAGCAGCCCTTGCCGCCGCAGCCGCACTGCAGGCCGTCCGGGACCATGTTGAGGTGGCCGATCTCGCCGGCCACGCCGAAGCGGCCGCGGTGCAGCCGGCCGTCCAGGACGATGCCGCCGCCGATGCCGGTGCCGACGGTGATCAGCACCATGTCCTGGTGGTCGACGGCCGCACCGAAGCGGAACTCGGCCCAGGCGGCGCAGTTGGCGTCGTTCTCGACCACCGTGTCGAGACCGGTGAGCTCCTCGACGCGGCCGCGCAGCGGCTCGTTCTCCCAGTCGATGTTGGGCGCGAAGATCACCGTGGAGCGGTTGCTGTCGACGAAGCCGGGGGCGCCGACGCCGACCGCGGCGACGCCGGGGTGCTGCTCCTTGAGCTCGCGCACGGCCTGCGCGATGGCATCGACCGCCCACTGCGGGTCGGCCGGGGTGGGCACCCTGGTCCGGGCCAGGATCGCGCCCGCCTCGTCGACCACGCCTGCCGCGATCTTGGTCCCGCCGACATCGACGCCGATGGTCAGAGCCATGTGTCCCTCAGCTATTCACTCGTTCCCGCTGGACGGAACGGTACCGCCCAAGTCCGCTCCCGTACACAGCCTCGCATACATTATTCGAAGACAATTCTGGGGCAACCGGGCCGCGACTCTTCAAAAGTCGTATCTAGGCTCCGTCCTCGTGACGCACGAGAGCAACGCGATCACCCTCCGGAAGTTACGGTTTCACTGCTTGGCGGACGGTGCGTCAGTCCCGTCGGACCCGTCCGGCCCGCCGGGCCCGTCGAGGTCGATCTTCTCGGCGGCCGCGCCACGGCCGGCGGTCCAGCGGTTCTCGTGCCCGACCACGGCCGCACGGTAGGCGGCCAGCAGCTCGGCGCCCGCGGCGGCGATCCCGGAGCCGGCGGCGGCGAGGTGGCCGTAGACCTCCGGCTGCTGGGTGCGCAGGCGGTCGGCGAGGCCGGAGAGGGTGATCAGGGTGGTGGCGCTGGTCTCCTGGGCCTTCTCCCCGAGCGCGGTGGCGAACCTGCGCACCTCGTCCACCAGCGGGCCGAGCTCCGGCCCGAACGGGTGAGCCTGACCGTCGGCCTGCGGCCCGGACCGCCCGTCGCCCGCCCCGGCGCCTCCGCCCGCGGCCTCGGCGTGCTCGGCGTGCTCACGAGCCGACCCGGCGCGGTCGCCGACGGGTTCGGTGCGGTCGTCGGTGCTGGTCATCGCGGGCGCCTCCTCAGCCGTGGCCGCACCCCGCGGCCCTCCGGCCCGACGCTACCCGACCGGCCGTACGCCCCGGAAAGGTCGCACGGCCCGTCAGCCCTGCGGCCAGAGCGCGGGGTCGGGCGCGAACCGCACCGAGAGCACGCCGTCCAGCAGCCCGGCCCCGGCCACCGTGCAGCGGCGCAGCGCGGAGGGCAGGGCGAGCACCCGGCGGTGCGCGCCGAGGCCGACCACCAGGTCGTCGCCCCGGCGGACCAGGTCCAGCTCGGCCCGGTCGGCGCCGGGCAGGTCGAGGTGCCAGACCAGCAGGCCGTCCGCGGCGAGCCGGTCCTCGACGGTCCAGGGCGCCGGGTCGAGCCGCTCGGGCCCGGGGCCGTCCCCGTACAGGCGGTCGGCGACGCCCTCCAGGGTGGCGTCGGCCAGGTCGGTGACCAGGACGGGGGCGTCGGTCCCGGCGGCGAGCCCGGCCAGCTCCTCCTGCCGGCGGCGGGCCAGCGCGGCGAGCCAGGGGTCGGGCGAGGAGACGGCGGCCTCGGGCAGGGCGCCGTGCACGACCACGGCGTCCGGCCGGTGCCCGTGCAGCGCGAGCCCGGCCCGGATCCGGCGCAGTTCCTCGTACGGGTGGCCGTCGGCCGGGACGACCAGGCGGACGCTGGTACCGGGGTCGGTGATCGCGGCGCGGGACTCGGCGAGCGCCGCGGCGGCCTTGCCGCGCCCCTCGTACAGCCACTCGGCCGGCATCGGGACCCCGGCCAGTCCGGCCAGCAGCGGTCGCAGTGCCCGGGCGGCCTGCCGCTGCTCGGGGACGAGCCGGTCCAGGTAGCGCGCCAGCTGCTCGGGCAGGGCGAGGGTGGCGATCAGTTCGGCGGGCGGCGGGGCGAGCACCACCAGGACGTCCTGGTCGGCGGCGGGCAGGGCGCGCAGCAGGGCGAGCCGGGCGATGCCGGGGAGGGCGGTGAGTTCCTCGGGGTCGAGCTGTTCGGCGCCGAGCAGGTCGAGGGCGGGCTTGAGCCGGCCGGTGAGCTCGCCGACCGCGTAGCGGAAGGCGGCCTGCTCGTCGATCCGGGAGACGGCCAGGCCCGGCGCGTATTCGAGCGGTTCGGGCTCCAGCCGGGTGCCGAGGACGGCGTCCAGCGTGCGGTGCGGGTCGTCGGCCGCCAGCAGCCAGGTGCGGTGGCCGCGCCGGGCGGCGTGCAGGGCGGTGGCGGCGGCCACCGCGGGCGCGCCCGCGTCGCCGCTGACCAGGATGGTGCGTGTCGCCGTCATGCCGTCGGCCCCCGTTCCGCGGTGTCAGCCCTCGGAGGGCGTCGTGCCGGAGGTGTCCCCGACGCGCTTCTTCAGTCCGGCCAGGGCGCGGTCGATGATGACCTTCTCGGCCTTGCGCTTGATCATGCCCAGCATCGGGATCTTGACGTCCACGGCGAGCTGGTAGGTCACCTCGGTGCGGTTCCCGGCCAGCGGGGCGAGGGTGTAGGAGCCGTCCAGCGAGCGGAGCATCTGGCTGCGGACGAGGGTCCAGCTGACCTCGCGGTCGCCGTCCCAGGTGTAGGCGAGGACGTGCTCGTCGCGGATCGCGCCGGCGTCGAGGAGCAGCCGGACCTGGCTGGCGCGGCCGCCCTCGCCGGTCTCCAGGACCTCGATCTCCTTGACCTCGCCGGTCCAGGCCGGGTAGGCGGCGAAGTCGGCGATCACGGCCATGACCGTGGCCGGGGTCGCGTCGATGGTGATGCTCGACCTGGTGTGCTCCGCCATGGAATGGCCCTCCGCGTCGTCCCTCTGCCTGCCGGTCCGTCCGGGACGCGCTCGGCCCGGTCCGCCCGGAGCAGGCTATCGCGACCGGGGATCCCCTCGGCCGCGCGGGCGGTGCCCTGCGGGCGGCGGCGGGGCATGCTACCGGCCGGTCACCGCATGGCTACCGTAGGGTGCCATTCGAACGACCCGGTCACGGCCTGGTCGGACCCGGCCGGGTGTGACACTTCGAACACCGGGCCCGACCCCCCTGGTCGAAGCTGCCTACCGGGCAGTAACGTCCTGCCGTCCCGCAGCGTCGCGAACGAGGAGCAGTCTTGCTCGACTTCAGCCTTCCGGCCCTCTACCAGGTACCGAGCGGCGGTAACCTCTCCGACCTCGTGCACCAGAACGCCGAGCGGCACCCGGACGTCGCGGTCCTCAGCCGCAAGGTGGACGGCCAGTGGCAGGAGTTGACCGCCGCGCAGTTCCTGGTCGAGGTGCACGCCGCCGCGAAGGGCCTGATCGCCGCCGGCATCCGCCCGGGCGACCGCGTGGGCATCATGTCCCGGACCCGGTACGAGTGGACGCTGCTGGACTTCGCGATCTGGTCGGCCGGTGCCATCACCGTGCCGGTGTACGAGACCTCCTCCGCCGAGCAGGTGGAGTGGATCCTCGGCGACTCCGGCGCGGTCGCCGTGCTCACCGAGACCGACCATCACCACGCGGTGGTCGAAGAGGTCCGCGACCGCCTCCCGGAGCTGAAGCACACCTGGCAGATCGAGCAGGGCGCGATCGCCGCGCTGGCCGAGGCCGGTCGCGAGGTCTCCGACGGGACCGTCGCCGAGTACCGCTCGACCGCCACCTCCGACTCGATCGCGACCATCGTCTACACCTCGGGCACCACCGGCCGCCCGAAGGGCTGTCAGCTGACGCACGGCAACTTCATGGCCGAGTGCGGCAACGTCGTCGAGCGCCTGGCCCCGCTGTTCACCACCGGCGAGAGCTCCGTCCTGCTCTTCCTGCCGCTGGCCCACGTGCTCGGCCGGATCGCCGAGATCTGCCCGGCGATGGCCCCGATGAAGCTCGGACACGTCTCCGACATCAAGGACGTCACCGCCGAGCTGGCCGCCTTCAAGCCGACCCTGATCCTGGGCGTGCCCAGAGTCTTCGAGAAGGTCTACAACACCGCCCGCGCCAAGGCCCAGGCCGACGGCAAGGGCAAGATCTTCGACAAGGCCGCCGAGACCGCGATCGCCTACAGCCGGGCGCTGGACGCCGGCGGCGCGGGCCTGGTCCTGCGGCTCAAGCACGCGGTCTTCGACAAGCTGGTCTACAGCAAGCTGCGCGCCGCCCTCGGCGGCCGGGCCACCCACGCCATCTCCGGCGGCGCCCCGCTCGGCGAGCGCCTGGGCCACTTCTACCGGGGCATCGGCTTCACCGTCCTGGAGGGCTACGGCCTGACGGAGACCTGCGCGGCCACCACCTTCAACCCGTGGGACAAGCCGAAGATCGGTACGGTCGGCCAGCCGGTGCCCGGCGCCTCGGTCAGGATCGCCGAGGACGGCGAGGTGTTCTTCAAGGGCCCGCACGTCTTCACCGGCTACTGGAACAACCCGCAGGCCACCGCCGACACCCTCAAGGACGGCTGGATCGCCACCGGCGACATCGGCTCGCTGGACTCCGAGGGCTACCTGACCATCACCGGCCGCAAGAAGGAGATCATCGTCACGGCCGGCGGCAAGAACGTCGCCCCCGCCGTGATCGAGGACCGGATCCGGGCCCACGCCCTGGTCGGCGAGGTCATGGTGGTCGGCGACCGGAAGCCCTTCATCGCCTGCCTGATCACCATCGACCAGGACTTCTTCCCGAAGTGGAAGGAGCTCAACGGCAAGCCCGCCGACGCCACCGCCGCCGACCTCGCCCAGGACCCCGAGCTGCTGGCCGCCCTGCAGGCCGCGGTGGACGACGGCAACGCGGCGGTCTCGCACGCCGAGGCGGTCAAGAAGTTCCGCGTGCTGGACACCGAGTTCTCCGAGGAGAGCGGCTACCTGACGCCCTCGCTGAAGCTGAAGCGCAACGTCGTCCTCAAGGATTTCGCGGCCGACATCGAGGCCATCTACCGGAAGTGACCGGGTAGCACGACGGGCCCCGCCTCCCGAGAAGGAGGCGGGGCCCGTCGTCGTGTCAGGCCGCCAGCAGCGAGGTCAGCCGCCCGGCCAGCAGGTCCCAGCGCCAGGAGCGCTCCACCCACCGCCGCCCGGCCTCGCCCATCCGCCGGCGCAGCTCCTCGTCACGCAGCAGCCGCACGATCCGCTCGGCCGACGCCGAGGCCGAGCCGCCCGGGACGACGTACCCGGTCTCGCCCTCCAGCACCGCGTCCGGGGCGCCCCCGGAGTCCCCCGCGACCACCGGCAGGCCGGTCGCCGAGGCCTCCAGGTAGACGATGCCCAGGCCCTCGACGTCCAGCCCCCCGCGCCTGGTCCGGCAGGGCATCGCGAAGACGTCCCCGGCCCCGTAGTGGGCGGGCAGCTCCTCCCACGGCACCGAGCCGGTGAAGCGCACCGAGTCACGGACGCCCGTGGCGTCGGCCAGCTTCTCCAGGTCCGCCCGGTACGGGCCGCCGCCGACGATCAGCAGCACCGCGTCCGGCACGTCGGCCAGGATCTGCGGCATCGCCTCGATCAGGGTGTCCTGGCCCTTGCGCGGCACCAGCCGGGAGACGCAGACCACGACCGGCCGGTCCGCCAGCCCGAGCCGGCGGCGGACCTCGGCGCCCCCGGAGCCCGGGTGGAAGGTGGACTCGTCCACGCCCGGCGGCAACTGCACCATCCGGGCCGCGGCCTGCGGCCCGACCGCGGCGGCGATCCGGGAGCGGGTGTACTCGCCCAGGTAGGTCAGCACGTCGGTGCCCGCGCCGATCCGGCGCAGCAACTGCCGGGAGACCGGCAGCTGGGCCCAGGCGGCCTCGTGCCCGTGCGTCATGCCGAGCAGCCGTCCGGCCCCGGCCCGGCGCAGCGTGGGCGCCATCAGGCCGAGCGGGGCGGCGGCGCCGAACCAGACCGAGTCGCACCGCTCGGCGCGCAGGATCTCGGCGGCCCGCCGGGTGACCCGGGGTGTGGGAACCATCACCTTCGTCCGGTCCCGGATCACCGGGAACGGCTGCTCGGCGTCGAAGCGCCGCACCTCGCTGCCGTCGCGCCAGGTCGAGGCGTAGACCACGATGCTTCCTGCGGGCTGACGGACGGCCATGTTGTGCACGAAGGCCTGGATGCCCCCCGGTCGGGGCGGGAAGTCATTGGTGACGATCAAGGTTCTGTGCATCAGGCCACGGCTCGCTCGGTCGGGGGGTGCTCGGTGTACCGCTGGGTGATCCGTACGATAGGTCAACACCATGACCCGCCGGGAACGGAACCGCGCACGGCAACCGTTTGACCCCCGGGTCAGTCCTAGTACCTAGGCCGCTGTGCGACGCGGCCCGGGCGTCCGTCAGTACGACGCCTCCGGTGAGGACGTCCGAGACGAACGAGGGAGCGCAGTGGAATTGGCCCCGGCCACCGAGCCCGGTTCTTCGCGCGGCCGCCTCGGCCGCCCGCTCGGGGCGCTGGCCGCGCTCGGCGCGACCTGGGTGGCCACCCGCACCCTGCTGGTGCTGCTGATCACCGGCGTGCTGAAGTCGCCGGGCGGCGACGTCACCGCCGACGTGTGGATGATCTACCACGCCTGGTACGGCGTGCTGCAGACCGGCACCTTCCCGTTCGACGACGTGACCTGGCAGTACCCGCCGGGCGCCGCCCTGGTGATCCTGCTGCCGGGTCTGCTGCCCTGGTCGTACCTGGTCTCGTTCTGGGTGATCTGCGGGATCGCCGACGCCGCCGCGGCCGCGCTGCTGATCCGTACCGGCCTGCGCCGCGGCCGGGCGCTGACCGGCGCCTGGATGTGGGTGGTGGGCGTCCCGCTGCTCGGCCCGATGATCTACAACCGCTTCGACATGATCGTCACCGCGGTCGCCCTGGCCGGCCTGCTGGCGCTGATCCGTCGCCCGGCGGTCGGCGGGCTGCTGCTGGGCCTGGGCGGCATCGTGAAGGTCTGGCCGCTGCTCGGCCTGATCGGCACCCCCTCCGGCCGCCGGACCCGCCGCTCCTGGACGCTGGCGGGGGCCACCGCCGTCTCCATCGGCTTCCTGCTCGCGGCCGGCATGAACGGCGCCTTCGACTTCCTGGCCTTCCAGAAGGACCGCGGCATCGAGGTCGAGTCGGTCGGCGCGCTGCCGCTGCACTTCGCCCGGATCGCCGGGGGCTGGGACGGCCGGGTCACCATGAACTACGGCTCCCCCGAGATGCTCGGGCCGTGGGTCGGCGTGATCAGCAAGGTCATGATGGCCGGCACCGTGCTGGGCTTCCTCTGGCTGCTGCTGTGGCGCTTCACCTCCAAGCGCCGCAACGCGGCCACCATGTACGACGCGGCGCTGTGCGCGCTGCTGGTCTTCGTGGTGACCAGCCGGGTGATCAGCCCGCAGTACCTGGTCTGGCTGGTCGGCGTCGCGGCGGTCTGCCTGACGGTGCGCGGCACCAGCCAGCGGCCGGTGGCGCTGCTGATCCTGCTCGCCTGCCCGCTCACGCTGGTCGAGTTCCCGACGATGTTCACCCAGATCCTGGCCAGCGACCCGGGCGCCATCACGGTGCTGGCGCTGCGCAACCTGCTGCTGGTGGCCGCCACCGTGCTCTCCTGCGTCCGGCTCTGGCGCTCCACCCGGGGCGAGGCGCCGCTGCCCGCGACCGTGGTGCTGGACCGCGAGCCGGCCGCGCTGCCGGCCGCCGGGTACCCGGTGCGCCCGGGCATCGCGTACGAGCAGGACCTGCTGGACGGCATCGACCACCTGGGCACGCCGGCCGAGCCGCGGCGCTGACGCTGCTGCGGCCCGCCGGCCTCAGTCCTTCAGCGCCGCCACCTCGTCCAGCCAGAGCCGGGTGAAGTCGGCCAGGCCCACGCCCAGTTCGGCGCGCATCAGCCGGTCCGTACGGCGCTCGCGGTCCTCGCCCTGCCCGTCGTCCGCGCCGACCGCCCGGTAGAAGGCGACCAGCCGCTGCGGCCCGTTGCGGCGGGCGATCAGCTCGCAGGCGAGCCAGGACTGCTCGTAGGCCTGGGCGATGCCGGTGGCGCCGGCGGCGAAGTCCCGGTCGGCGGGCAGTTCGGCGGGCAGCCTCCCGGCGGCGACGTCCCGGGCCAGTTCGGGGGCGATCTGCTGCGGGCTGCGGCCGCTGTCGCGGTAGGCGGTCCAGTCGGCGACGCCCTCGGAGAGCCACATCGGGGTCCAGGCCCGGGTGTCGGCCCTGGTCGCGACATGGGTGGCCTCGTGCGTGACGACCACCTGGCGGCCGAAGCCGCTGAGCCGGCCGTACGCCTCGGGGTTGACCAGCACCCGGTCCGCCGGGGTGTTCCGGGGTGCGCCGGGGGCGGCCACGGTGACCGCCGCCATGTCCGCCCAGCCCGCCGGGTCGCCCTCCAGCAGCCGGGCGAACTGCTCCTCGGTGGCGGGCAGTTCGAGCAGCAGCCGGCCGGGCCAGGCGTCGCCCCAGACCTCCTCGACGGCGGGCACCGCGCGGTCGCCCACCACGACCAGCCCGGCCGGGTCAGGGCCGTCGGCCGAAGCGAGCACCAGGCTGTGCGTGCCCGGCGCCGGCCGGACGGCGCCGAAGTCCCAGAGCGCCGGCGGCCCGTCGGCGCTCTCCTCGCGCTCGACCCGCCAGCCGTCCGCGGCCGCGGCCAGTTCGATCCGGCGCGGGTACACCACGGGGTGGTCGTCGTACCCGGCGATCCGCACCGCCAGGTCGGCCGCGGCGGTCAGCCGGTCGGGCCCGCCGCCCGCGGCGAGCACCAGGTTGCGGTACGCCGCCTCGGCCACCGGCAGCCCCGACCGGGCCTCCAGCGTGCGCGCCCGCTCCGCCAGCACCGCCGCCACCGCGGCGCGCCGGTCGGCGACCGCCCCGACCGGTGCCGCCGCCGGGGCGAGCGGCGGCAGCGACAGCTGGGCCAGCCCGCCGACCGCGAGCAGCAGCGCACCCCGCCGGGACAGCGCGCGGCGGGGTACGTGCGCCGGATCGGGTCCGGCGGGGTGCGAAGGGGACGTGCTCAGAGCCGGACCACCCCCGAGACCGGCATGGCGTTGACGCTCTCGTAGCGGACCTTGGCGCCCGGGTAGGGGGCGTGCACGATCACACCGCCGCCGGCGTACATGCCGACGTGGTGCATGTCCCGGTAGAAGATCACCAGGTCTCCCGGTCGCGCCTCGGATAGGTCGATCCGCCGGCCGGCGTACGCCTGGGCCTGCGAGGTGCGCGGCAGGGTCACTCCGGCCTGCCGCCAGCTGTAGTACATCAGACCGGAGCAGTCGAACGCGCGGGGCCCGGTGGCTCCGTAGACGTACGGCGAGCCGATCATGCGCACCGCGGCGGCCAGCGCGGCCGCCCCGCGCTCGGAGGCGGGCGGGGCGGTGCCGAGGTCCAGCCGGTCGGTGCCGCGGGTGGCGCGCTGCTCGGCGTCCCGGGCGTCCTGGGCGGTCATCCTGGCCCGCTCGGCGGCGTCGAGGCCGTTGAGCAGCTTCTGCGCCCTGGCCAGCCGCTGCTGGATCTGCTGCTTGCCGTCGGCGAGCGAGCGACGGGCCTGGTCGAGCTCGGCGAGCTTTCCGGTGGCCTCCGTCCGCCGCTGGTCGAGCCGGCGCTGGCGGGTGACCAGCTCGTGCAGCGTCTCCTGCTGCCGCTGCGACGCCTGGCCCATGGTGCGGGCGCGGGCGAGGTAGCCCTCCGGGTCGGGGGACAGCATCAGCTGGGCGGTCTGGGTCATCCCGCCGCCGCGGTACTCGGCCCCGGCGACGGTCGCCAGGTCGCCGCGCAGCTCGTTGAGCTGGTCCTGGGCGACGGCGATCTCGCCCTGCAGGATCGTGGTCTCCCCCTGGAGCCGGCGCTGGGCCTCCTGTGCGGCGTTGTACTGCTCTGACGCCTGCTCGGCCTCGTCGTAGAGCTGCTCGACCTGCGCCTGGACGTCCTTGCGGTCGGCCGGGTCCGGGCTGCCGGGGGCGGCGTGGGCGCCGCCGCCGGTCGCCACGCCCAGCGCGGTGGTGGCGGCCGCCGTCAGCACCAGTGCACGGGCGAGCAGTTGGGAACGGCGGTGCACAAGCACGGCAGCGGCTCCAATCCTGCGGCGCGGCCCCGCGGCCGCCCGTGGCGGGCGGCCGTCGAGCGGGAGTCCGGTGGCAGACGTTAGCGAGTCCGGGCAAGCGAGTCCAAACCCCTACGGACCCGAATATTTGACCTTCAATCGGACATCAGCCCGAGCAGCCGCCAACGCCGCAGGCCCGGCCTTCCGTGGTGGAAGACCGGGCCTGCGAGGAGCCGAACGGGGTCAGACCCGCACGATGCCGCTCAGCGGCATGTTGGTGACGGCCTCGTAGCGGACCGACGCACCCGGCTTGGGGGCGTGCAGCACCTGGCCGTTGCCGGCGTAGATGCCGACATGGTGGGCGTCCCCGTAGAAGATCAGCAGGTCGCCGGGCTGGGCCTGGGACAGGTCGGTGCCGATCCGGGTGCCGGCGTGGGCCTGCTCCTGCGAGGTGCGCGGCAGCGACACGCCGACCTGGTTGAACGCCCAGACCATCAGGCCGGAGCAGTCGAAGGAGCTCGGGCCGGTGGCGCCCCACACGTACGGGCTGCCGACCTTGGAGGCGGCGGCGGAGAGCGCGGCGGCACCGCGCGAGCTGCCCGGGGCCGGGAGCTTGCCGGCCGGCGTGGACGACGGCGTGGAGAGGTCGGTGCGGCTGTTGTCGCGCGAGGCGCGGTCGGCGTTCTGCTGCGCCTTCGCGGCGGCGTCGGCCTGGGCCTTGGCGTCGGCGGCGGCCTTCTCCTCGGCCGCGCGCAGCGCCTGGCGCTCCTGCTCGGTCAGGGTGTTGAGCAGGTCCTGGGCGGCCTTCAGCTTGGCCTGGACCTCGTCCTTGGAGGCCTTCAGCTGCTGGGTGGTCGACTCCAGTTCGGCGAGCTTGCCCTGGGCCTCGGTGCGGTCCTGGTCGAGCTTGCGCTGCTGCTCCTGGAGCTGCTTCAGCTGGTTCTTCTGGGTGTCACCGGCCTGGTTCAGCGCACCGGCCTGGTTGAGGAAGTTGTCCGGGCTGGACGAGAACATCAGCTGGACGGTCGGGGATATGCCGCCGTTGCGGTACTGCTCCCCGGCGATCTCGGCGAGTCCGCCCTGCAGCTCGGTCACCTGGGCCTGCTGACGGGCCACCTGGTCCTGCAGGCCGGAGACCTGCTTCTCCAGGGTCTGCTGCTTCTCCTGGGCGGCGTTGTACTGCTCGGTCGCCACCTCGGCCTGCTCGTTGAGCTGGTCGACCTGCTCCTTGACCTGGTCCTTGGTCGGCTGCGGGTCGGCGTGGGCGCCGGACTGCGCGGAGAGGGCGACGGCAGCGGCGGCGACACCGGTCAGGATCGAGACCCGGGCGCGACTTGCTGGCTTGGGACGACGATGGGACGCCACGAAGGCGGGCTCCTTCTTCCTACGTCCGCCTACCGGGTGAGCTGACGGGTTCGGGCCGGAAGCATGCCCTACGACGCCTCACGGCCGTTCCAGCGGCCGACCTGGCGCCGATTCACCCCGGAGGAACGTGGTTCCCCGGCTCCGCTCCGCAGCGCCCCCGACCACTGGGCTCCCCTGTCGGGCAGTCGCTTCGACCTGCCCCGCTGCCTCGCGAACTCGGCGGTAACCACCGCCGCCACCCTGGCTGGGTGATCGACAGTGCGGTGGTTCGAAGCACGACCCTAGTAACTGAACCGTGATCGGTTCAAATCCTTGTCAGAAAAAAGACGGAAGATTACCCAAGTTCTTTTGTGAAAATGACCGATGGTGATCACGACCGTACGCAAGGCTGATCAGGTCTCACCCGCCGCTCGCGAAACGGTCGAAAACCCGAACGCCACCCCGTCGGAGGTGGCGCGGATCACAGGGGCCCGGACGGGGCCCCCGGAGGGTGTCGGGCCGTCAGACCCGGCGGATGGTGTTGATCGGCATCGCGTCGGCCTTCATCACCTTCACCACGTCACCGGTGTGCGGCGCGTGGACCACCATGCCGTTGCCGATGTACATCCCGACGTGGTGCATGTCGCCGCCGTAGATGACCAGGTCGCCGGGCTGGGCCGCGGCCAGTCCGGGCACCGCGGTGCCGTAGTGGCCCTGCTCCTGCGAGGTGCGCGGCAGCGAGACGCCGGCCTGGCCGTACGCCCAGAGCATCAGGCCGGAGCAGTCGAAGGTGCTCGGACCGGTGGCGCCCCACACGTACGGCGAGCCCTGCTTGCTCATCGCCTTGGCGACGGCCACCGCGGCGTACCCGCTGGCCGGCGGCAGGTTGCTCAGGTCGACCCGGTCGCTGCCGCGCGAGGCCCGGTCGTCCTGCGCCTGCTGGGCCTTCAGCGCGGTGCGCTCGGCGGCGCTGAGCGAGTTCAGCAGGTCCTGGGCGGCCTGCAGCTTGGTGTTGACGTCCGCCTTGGCCTGGTTCAGGTCCTTGGTGGTGCTGTCCAGCGAGGCCAGCACGGCGGCCGCCTCGGTCTTCTCCTGGTCCAGCCGGCGCTGCTCGTCCAGCAGCGACTTGAGCGCCTCGGCCTGGGTGGTGCTGGCCTGCTGGACCGTCGAGGCCTTCTCCAGGTAGCCCGACGGGTCGGAGGAGAGCATCAGCTGGACGGACGGGTCGATGCCGCCGCTGCGGTACTGGTCGCCGGCCACCTCGGCCAGGCCGCCCTGCAGCTGGGTCATCTGCTCCTGGCCGCGGGCCACCTGGTCCTGCAGCTGGTCGGCCTGCTTGCGCAGTTGGTCGGCCCGCTCCTTGGCGCCGTTGTACTTCTCGGCCGCCTGCTCCTGCTCCTCCTGGAGCTGGTCGATCTGCGCCTTGACGTCCGTTTTGTTCGGCTGCGGCGCGGCGTGCGCGGCCACCTGGGCGGAGAGGGCGACCGCGGTCGCAGCGGCAGCGGTGAGCACGGAGATCCGCGCGCGGCTCGGCTGCTTGGGACGGCGGTGGGAGGCCAAGGGACCGGCTCCTTCTTCCAACGGACTCACCCGATCGGATGAGGAACCGGAAAATAGGTTTGACGCCAGACCCTAGTGCGGATCTATCCGCTTTGCCACTCCCCCGAAGGCGTGAACCCCGTTCACCACACCGGCTTCACCGCACCCGCACACGGTCGTGGACGCGGCGCTGACCAGGTGTCATCCTAGCGGGCCGACGCTCAGGGCCGCGCCAGCCGGTTCAGCAGCAGCACCGACGCCACCGGGCGCGCGCCCGCCTTCCGCACGCCCTCCGCGACCTCCCGGTCGGCGGAGACCACCACCACCGGACGGCCCTGCGGCTCGGCCCGCACCAGACGGCGGATCAGCTCGTCCGCGGTCTCTCCGGTCCGGCTGAACCGCACCCGGACCCCGCGCGGCGGCGCCATGATCACCGGAACGTCCAGATCCTGGCCGTCGAACACACAGGTGACCTCCGCCTGGGTGCGCTGGGCCAGCATCGCCAGCCCGCCCAGCAGCCGGATCCGCTGCTGCTCCAGCGGCAGCGTCGGATAGCCGGTCTTGGTCACGTTGTAGCCGTCCACCACCAGGTGCACCTGCGGAATCGCCAGCAGCTGGTCCAGCAGCGCCGGGTCGTCCTCGGCCAGCCCGCGCCGCGCCACGTCGTGCGGCGAGGCCGCGCCCGGCACCACCGCCTCCACCAGGTCCGCCGGGCGGATCTGGGCGACCGGCAGCGCCAGCTCCCGCTGCAGACCCTGGGCCGACTGCAGCACGGTGTCCAGCAGCAGCCGCAGCCGCATGTCCTCGACGCTGCGCCCCTCGCGGGCCGACCGGCGGCCCTGCTCGGCGGCGTTCTCCAGCTCCGAGAGCCGGTGCTTGAGCCGCCGCGCCTCGGTCTCGGCCGCGCTGCGCTCGGCAGCGCCCTGGGCCCTCACCGCCTCCAGTTCCCCGGCCACCCGACGCGTCTCGGCCTGCGCCCGGCGGGTGTCGCTCTCCAGCGACCGCACCTTCTTGCGCAGCGACTCGGCCTCCCGCCGGACGCCCTCGAACTCCACGCGCTGCCGGTCCAGGTCCGCCCGCGCGGTGGCCCGCACCTCGGCCAGCTCGGCCTGCAGCTTCTCCACCAGCCGGGTCGCCTCCGCGGCCGCGTCCTCGGCGCCGGCCCGCTCGGCCTCCTCGCCGGCCTCGGCGACCAGCCGGCTCCAGCCCGCCGAGCGCACCAGGTAGGCGGCGGCCGCGACGTCCATCGGATCGGCGGCGCCGGGGACGCTGCCCGACTCCAGCGCCCTCACCAGGTCCGGCTGTCCCAGCCGCAGCCGCTCCGCTATCCGCACCCGGAAGGCCGGCTCCGCCTCCAGCGCGGCCGCCAGCGCGGTGGCCGCGTACTTGGCGCGCCGCGCGGGGGTGAACTTCACGTACTGACGCAGGCTCTGCGGGAGTTCGCCCGGCGGCAGTCCGCCCAGCGCGTCCGAGGCCAGCCCGACCACCCGTCGGCGCACTCCCTCGGGCAGCGGCCGGTCCAGCTTCTCGGCGCCGCGCTCCGACGCGGCCCCGGAGGCGTCGGAGGACTCGGCCGGGTCTGCCGGGTCTGCCGGGTCGGACGAAGCGGTCTGCGCCCCGACGGCATCGGGTCCGCCGGCCGCCGCGTCGACGGCTCCGGACGCAGCGCCCTCCGCCGGTCCCGTCCCGGCGTCCGGCACCTGCGCCTGCGCAGCGGGCCGAAGCCCCTGCGCTTCGCCGGGCTCCTTCGCTGCGTCCACCACGTCCTCGGCTCCGATCCTGTTCTCCGGCGGGGTACGGCCGCGACCCCCCGTCGTCACGCCCCGTGCGTCTTGTTCCGTATTGTCCGGTGTGGGGGGGGGGGGGGGGGGGGGGCCCCGCCCCCCCCCCCCCCCCCCCCCCCACACCCGCGGGCATCAGCCCTGCTCGGCCGGGGCCTCCGCGCCCTCGGCACCCGGACGGGCCACCAGCTCGACCTGGTCGACGGCGTTGCACCAGCGGCAGCGCACCGACTCGACGGTCTCGCTCAGCACCTCGGTCTCCTCGACCTTGGAGTCGCCGGCCAGGTCGAAGTGCAGGAACTCGGTCACCCGCGCGGTGCGGGTCACGTCGAACCGGGTGAGGTTTCCGCACAGGGTGCAGCGCCAGCGCGTCTCGGCAGTCAGGGCGGGGACGGTCATCGGGGGTCCTCTCGGGTGGTCCCTGCGTGGGCTAGGCGCTCCCCCCGGAGCCCCGGCGTCGGCGGCGGGAGGCGGGAATGCCCGCCCCAAGCCTATTGCCTGGGGCAACCATCGCGACCACCGGTCAGCGGAATAGCGGGGCTAGTCCACCTGCCGTAAACCGCCGTGTCACCTGCGGCGCCCGGAGGGATGCTGGCCGCATGGCGCTCGCGGCCCCCGACCACACCGCCGCGCGGGGCGGCCGGCCGGAGGTGGCCGCCCCGGCGGTCACCTACGCGCTGATCGCGGTCAACACCCTGGTCTTCCTCCTCGGCCCGGCCGCCGGGCTCAATCCGCTGTACGGCACCGGCCCGGCCCGGGTCTGCGCGGAGCAGCGGTACGAGCAGCGCTGGGGCGCCGTGCCGGCCGAACTGCTGACCGGGCGGCCGCTCACCGCCGAACAGCTGACCGAGGCCCCCGACCCGGTCCCCGGCTGCCCGGCCGCCCCGACCCCGGGCAAGCACCCGGCCCTGTCCGCCCTCACCGGCCTCTTCCTGCACGCCGGCTGGCTGCACCTGCTGGGCAACCTGCTCTTCCTGCACGTCTTCGGCCCCACCGTCGAGCGGCGGCTGGGCCGGGCCCGGTACGCCGTCTTCTACCTGGCCGCCGGCAGCCTGGCCACGTACGGCTTCGCGCTCGCGGAGGCGCACTCGCCGGACTGCACGCGGGTGCTCATCGGAGCCTCCGGCGCGATCTCCGCCGTCCTGGGCGCCTACCTGCGCTTCCACCCGCGCGCCCGGGTGACCACCCTCGTCCCGCTGCTGTTCTTCCTGCCGCTGCGCTTCCCGGCCTGGCTGGTGCTCGGCCTCTGGTTCGCGCTGCAGTGGTGGTCGGTGCACTCGGCGGGCCCGGGGGTGGCCTACCTGGTCCACGTGATCGGTTTCTCGGCCGGCTTCCTCTACACCTGCACGGTGGTCCGCCACCCCCCGAGACGGCCCGGCTGACGCCCGATACGCTGGCGGCACCCCACAAAGGAGCGCGAACAGTGATCACCGCCATCGTCCTGATCAAGACCAGTGTCGACCGCATCCCGGAGATCGCCGAGGCCATCGCTTCCATCGAGGGCGTCAGCGAGGTGTACTCGGTGACCGGTGGATACGACCTGGTGGCGATGGTCCGGGTGCGCCGCCACGACGACCTGGCCGAGGTCATCCCGGGCCGGCTCAACAAGGTCCCCGGCGTGGCCCACACCGAGACCCAGATCGCCTTCCGCACCTACTCCCAGCACGACCTGGAGGCGGCCTTCGCCCTCGGCCTGGACGAGTAGCGGGGCCCCCGGGCTCAGCCCTCCCGACGCGCGCGGGCTCAGCCCTCCCGGCGGGTGTCCGCGACGCAACGCCCGCCCTCGTTGCGGTAGTTCCACGCCGCGCCGTCCGTGACCAGCTCGCGGACGGCGGTGAGGAAGCGGTCGATGTGCTCGTCCGGGGTCCCGGCGCCGAAGCTGACCCGGATGGCGTTCAGGCTGCGCTCGCCCGGCAGCGAGGGGTCCGGAGCGCCGCAGCTGGACTCGACGGCGGTGGCCTCGTCGTCCAGCAGGGTCCGCACCAGCGGGTGGGCGCAGAAGAGGCCGTCGCGCACCCCGATGCCGTACTCGGCGGACAGCGCGGCCGAGAAGTGCGAGCTGTTCCAGCCCCGGACGACGAAGGACAGCACGCCCACCCGGGCCGAGCCGGCGCCGAACAGGTTCAGCACCTTGACCTGCGGGACCTCCGCCAGCCCGGCGGTCAGCCGGTCGACCAGCTGCCGCTCACGGGCCTCCAGGGCGTCGAAGCCGGCCTCGCCCAGGGCGCGGCAGGCCGAGGCGATCGCGTAGGCGCCGATGACGTTCGGCGAGCCGGCCTCGTGCCGGGCCGGGCCGGTCTGCCACTGCACGGCCACCGAGCCGTCCGTCTCCCGGGCCACCGTGCGGGTCGCCCCGCCGCCGGCCAGGTACGGCTCGGCCGCGTCCAGCCAGTCCGCCCGGCCGGCCAGCACCCCGGCGCCGAACGGCGCGTAGATCTTGTGGCCGGAGAAGGCGATCCAGTCGACGTCCAGCTCGCGCACCGAGACCCGGTGGTGCGGGGCCAGCTGGGCCGCGTCCAGCACCACCCGGGCGCCGTGCCGGTGCGCCGTCCCGGTCAGCTCGGCGACTGGCCACAGCTCGCCGGTCACGTTGGAGGCGCCGGTGACGCAGAGCAGCTTGGGGCCCTCGGGCGCCTCGGCGAGCGCGGCGTCCAGGGCGGCCACCGCCTCGGCCCGGGAGCGCGGCGCGCGCAGGTAGGTCACGTCCAGTCCGGCGTGCGCCCAGGGCAGCAGCGAGGCGTGGTGCTCGGTCTCGAAGGCGAACACCCGGGTGCCGGCCGGAACGGCGGCGGCCAGCAGGTTGAGCGAGTCGGTGGTGGCCCGGGTGAAAACGACCTGGTCGCCCTCGCGCAGGTCGAGGAACTCGGCGACGGTGCGGCGGCTCTGCTCGAAGAGGTCGGTGGACAGCTGCGAGAGGTACCCGGCGCCGCGGTGCACGCTGCCGTAGTACGGCGCGTAGGCCGCGACGTCGTCCCAGACCCGCTGCAGTGCCGGCGCGCTGGCCGCGTAGTCGAGCGCCGCGTAGCCGACCTTCTCACCGCTGGCGAGCGGGACCTGGACGTCGGAGCCGAGCACGGCGAGCGGGGCGGTGGTCTCGGTGGCGAGAGAGGACATGAGGATGCACTCCTTCAGGGGCCTGGGACCCCGGGAGTGCCACTCGTCGGGTGTCCGCGCTTGTCGCACGGACGGTTTGCCGTGGCGACCCGGTCCTCACCCAGGGCACCCCGCCACGGACGGAGGGTTGCCGGACAGCAAGCTGGGGCTTGACGCTGTCACTCATGACCTGGCGCCGACTCTAGGGTCGCGTCCGGCGGGCGGTCAAACGGGCATCCACCATCCGGACAGCCGGGGAGCCCGCGCCGGAGTTTCCGACACGGGCTCCCAACCACCGCTTCAGTTACGGCTGGTGGCCTCCGACCAGCGCCGCAGCAGCTCCTGTGCGACGCCGGAGTCGATGGCCTCCGCCGCCCGCGCCATGCCCGCCGCGAGCTGCTCGGCCAGCGGCGCGTCGCCCAGGTCGAGCGCGACCAGCGCCGCCGCCGTGTTCAGCAGGACGGCGTCCCGCACCGGCCCGCGCTCGCCCGCCAGCAGACGGCGCGCGACCTCCGCGTTGTACGCCGGGTCCCCGCCGCGCAGCGACTCGATGCCGACCAGCTCGATGCCGACCTCCCGCGGGTCGAAGGAGGTCTCGGTGACCACCCCGTCGCGCACCACCCACACCCGCGAGGTCGTGGTGATGGTCAGTTCGTCCAGCCCGTCGTCGCCGCGGAAGACCAGCGCCGTCGAGCCGCGCCGGGCGAGCACCCCGGCGATCAGCCCGGACAGCCGGGTGTCGAAGCAGCCGATGGCGTGGGAGGTGACCTTGGCCGGGTTGGTCAGCGGGCCGAGGATGTTGAAGGCGGTCGGCACCCCGAGGTCGCGCCGCGCGGTGGCGGCGTGCCGCATCGAGGGGTGGAACTTCGCCGCGAAGCAGAAGGTGAGGCCGACCTCCTCGGCCACCTCGGCGACCCGCCGGGCGGAGAGGTCCAGCGCCACCCCGAGCTTCTCCAGCACGTCCGAGGACCCGGTGGAGGAGGAGGCGGCCCGGTTGCCGTGCTTGACCACCTTGGCACCGGCCGCCGCCGCGACGATCGCCGACATCGTGGAGATGTTGACGGTCTTCGCCCGGTCGCCGCCGGTGCCGACGATGTCCACCGCCGGGCCGGCGATGTCCAGCGGCTCGGCGTGCGCGTACATCGCGTCGACCAGACCGGTGACCTCGTCGACCGTCTCGCCCTTGGACCGCAGCGCGATCATGAAGCCGGCCACCTGGGCGGGGGAGGCCTCGCCGCTCATGATCCGGTCCATCGCCCACGCGGTGGACGAGCGGTCGAGGTCCTCCCCCTTCAACAGGGCCGTCAGGAGATCCGGCCAGGAGCGGACCACCTGCGCGGGGTCGCTACCGCCGTTCGCAGGGTTCACGTTCACCATGGCTGACTCCAGCTGTCGTCTGTCCCCCCGCTCCGGGGGGCGTCCGTACGGATGGAGCCAGCCTATCGAGCGGCAGGGCCCCCAGGGCCCCGTCTTCTCTAGTACTGAGACGCCGCCGCTCAGCGGGCGGCCGGCGCCCGCTTGGCCAGCCGGGCCCGCAGCAGGGTGGCGACCGCCCCGGCCAGCGCCACCGGGTCCACCGGGTGGGAGATCGCGGCGTCGGCCCGGCTCCAGGCGGCGAGCCAGGAGTCCTGCGGCCGGCCGATCAGCACCAGCACCGGCGGGCAGCCGTAGATCTCGTCCTTCAGCTGGCGCCCGAGCCCCAGCCCGCCGGCCGGGACCGCCTCGCCGTCCAGCACGCAGAGGTCCACGCCGCCCTTCTCCAGCGCCTTGAGCACCGCCGGGGTGGTCGCGCACTCCAGGTAGGACAGCTCCGGAAGATCCTCGGCGGGCCGACGGCCGAGTGCCGTCAGCACCTGCTCGCGGGTGTTGCGGTCGTCGCTGTAGACGAGGACGGTGAGCGTCTCATCGGTCGTGTACGCCATGGACCCTGCTCCCTCAAGTGTGATCCGGACCACGTTCGCCTGATCCGGATGCTACTCCCGATCACCCTCCGCCGAGTGCCCCTCGCGCACGTTCCTCCTCAAGCCGCCGCGCCCCGGTCTCACCCTCCTGGAGGACTGCCCGTCACCCGGACCCGCCCGGTCCACCCGTACGGCCGACCCCCGGCCCGCTCCCCTACCTCCGGCCGCTGCTCCGACCGTGCATCGACGCGCCGGGCAACGGGGTCGTAGAGTGCCCCGAGGAACCGTCAGAAAAGGGACACGCCGCTGCTCAGCCCCCGTACACCCACCCCGTCGGCCCCCAAGCGGGCATACCGCACGCACCGGACACTCCGAGGGACACCCCCCGGCGTGAAGACGGAATAAGGGACCGACATAATGTCCGTCGTGGCGACAGCAACAGCAGTAGAAACCGGGCACGCGCACGGATCGGTCAACCGGCCGAACATGGTCAGCGTCGGAACGATCGTCTGGCTCAGTTCCGAGTTGATGTTCTTCGCGGCCCTCTTCGCGATGTACTTCACGCTCCGCTCCGTCAAGGGAGCCGAGTTCTGGACCGAGAAGGCCCACGCCCTCAACGTGGCGTTCTCCTCGGTCAACACCACGGTCCTGGTGCTCTCCTCGCTCACCTGCCAGCTCGGCGTGTTCGCCGCCGAGCGCGGTGACGTGAAGAAGCTCCGCATGTGGTTCATCATCACGTTCGTCATGGGCGCGGTCTTCATCGGCGGCCAGGTCTACGAGTACACCGAGCTGGTCAAGAAGGATGGTCTGTCGCTGTCCTCCGACCCGTACGGCACGGTGTTCTACCTGACCACCGGCTTCCACGGCCTGCACGTGACGGGTGGTCTGATCGCCTTCCTGCTGGTCCTGGGACGGACGTACGCAGCCAAGCGCTTCACGCACGAGCAGGCCACCGCCGCGATCGTCGTGTCGTACTACTGGCACTTCGTCGACGTCGTGTGGATCGGCCTGTTCGCGACCATCTACCTGATCAAGTAACCAGCTGATCAGGTCGCTGGCCACCGGCTGCGGCCCCCGCCCTCACCGGCGACGGGCCGCTTCTGCCGGTGCCGACGCTCCCACCGACCGACCGCGCGCGCAGCCCTAGACAGGCAGCCTCGTGCCGGCCAGACCGGCCGCCGGGTGCACCCACCAGTCGACCAGATCCTGACACCGGGGTTATTCCGTGAAAAAGCTCTCCGCACGACGGCGCCACCCATTGGCGGCGCTGGTCGTCCTACTTCTCGCCCTGGCGGCAACCGGGGGGCTGTACGCCGCGTTCGCGCCCGCCGACAAGGCGCAGGCCGACGTCGCCGCGCAGTCGCTCGCGATCGATGAGGGCAAGAAGCTCTTCGCCGTCGGTTGCTCCTCCTGCCACGGCCTGAACGGCCAGGGCAGCAGTGACGGTCCGAGCCTGGTCGGCGTCGGTTCCGCCGCCGTCGACTTCCAGGTCGGCACCGGCCGCATGCCGGCCCAGCAGCCCGGCGCCCAGGTGCCGCGCAAGAAGGCCATCTACACCCAGGCCGAGATCGACCAGCTCGCCGCCTTCGTCGCCTCCCTCGGTCCCGGCCCGGTGACCCCGACGGAGGAGCAGTACACCTCGACCAACCCGGAGGACATCTCCAAGGGTGGCGAGCTGTTCCGCACCAACTGCGCCCAGTGCCACAACTTCGCCGGCCAGGGTGGTGCCCTGACCAAGGGCAAGTACGCCCCGTCGCTGGAGGGCGTGGATCCCAAGCACATCTACGAGGCCATGCAGACCGGCCCGCAGAACATGCCGTCGTTCCCGGACACCACCATGCCCGAGGAGCAGAAGAAGCAGATCGTGGCCTTCGTCCGCCACACCACCAGCGACGAGCCCAACCCCGGGGGTCTCACGCTCGGCAGCCTCGGTCCGGTGACCGAGGGCCTGTTCGGCTGGATCTTCGGTCTTGGCACGCTCATCGCGGTCGCGATCTGGGTCGCCGCCCACACCACCAAGGCCAAGAAGTCATGAGCCACGACATGTCAGAGAACCTCCCGGAGTCGCACGGCTCCGCCGGCGAGGTCGCCGAGCACGGCAACCCGTTCGCCGACCCGGGCCTGCCGGCCCACGAGCCCCGTCGCACCGACATCGACGAGAAGGCCGCCCGGCGCGCCGAGCGCCAGGTCTCGCTGATGTTCGTGATCTCGATGCTCGCCACCGTCGGCTTCATCGCCTCGTACGTGGCCATCGACCCGGACAAGATCGTCTACATCTTCCCGCTGGGTCACGTCAGCGCGCTGAACTTCGCGCTGGGTCTGACCCTGGGCGTCGCGCTCTTCATGATCGGCGCGGGCGCGGTCCACTGGGCCCGCACCCTGATGTCGGACGTCGAGCTGCCGGCCGAGCGTCACCCGATCGAGGCCGACGACGAGGTCCGCGCGGACGTCATCGAGCAGTTCAAGACCGGCGCCGCCGAGTCCGGCTTCGGCCGCCGCAAGATGATCCGCAACACCCTCATCGGTTCGATGGCGCTGGTCCCGCTCTCCGGCGTGGTCCTGCTCCGCGACCTCGGCCCGCTCCCGGAGAAGAAGCTCCAGGAGACCGGCTGGAAGGAGGCGACTCCGGCCAAGCCGCTGCAGCTGGTCAACATGAACACCATGCTGCCGCTGAAGCCGCAGGACGTCGCCATCGGCTCGCTGACCTTCGCCATGCCCGAGGGCCTGAGCACCCACGACGAGGACTTCCAGCAGCGGATCGCCAAGGACGCCCTGATGCTGGTGCGCATCGCACCGGAGGACATCAAGGACGACAACTCCAAGGAGCTGGGCTTCGAGGGCATCCTGGCCTACTCGAAGATCTGCACCCACGTCGGCTGCCCGATCAGCCTGTACGAGCAGCAGACCCACCACGCGCTCTGCCCCTGCCACCAGTCGACCTTCGACCTGGCGGACGGCGCGCGCGTCATCTTCGGCCCGGCCGGCCACCCGCTGCCGCAGCTGAAGATCACCACTGACGACAAGGGCAACCTGGTCGCCACCGGCGACTTCGCGGAGCCCGTCGGCCCGAGCTTCTGGGAGCGTGCTCGATGAGTAGCGCGAGCAGCACCACGACCGGTGCCGCCAAGCCGTCCAGCACGCGTGCCAAGCCCGCCAACAAGTGGGAGGCCGCGGCTGACTGGACGGACGGCCGGCTGGGGATCTACTCCCTCGCCAAGGCCAACCTGCGGAAGATCTTCCCGGACCACTGGTCCTTCATGCTGGGCGAGATCTGCCTCTACTCGTTCGTCATCATCATCCTGACCGGTGTCTACCTGACGCTGTTCTTCAAGCCCTCCATGGGCGAGGTGATCTACAACGGGTCGTACGTCCCGCTCAAGGGCATCGGCATGTCCGAGGCCTACGCGTCGACGCTCGACATCAGCTTCGAGGTCCGCGGTGGCCTGCTGATCCGTCAGATCCACCACTGGGCCGCGCTGGTCTTCGTGGCCGCGATGCTCGTGCACATGATGCGCGTGTTCTTCACCGGCGCGTTCCGCAAGCCCCGCGAGATCAACTGGGTCTTCGGCTTCCTGCTGCTGGTCCTGGGCATGTTCGACGGCTTCTTCGGCTACTCGCTGCCGGACGACCTGCTGTCGGGTACCGGTATCCGCTTCATGGAAGGCGCGATCCTCGCCGTCCCGCTGGTCGGCACCTACCTGCAGATGTTCCTGTACGGCGGCGAGTTCCCCGGGCACGACATCATCCCGCGGTTCTTCACCATCCACGTGCTGCTGATCCCGGGCATCATGCTCGGCCTGCTGGTGGCGCACCTGATCCTGGTCTTCTACCACAAGCACACCCAGTGGGCGGGCCCGGGCAAGACCGAGAAGAACGTCGTCGGCATGCCGCTGATGCCGGTCTACATGGCCAAGGCCGGTGGCTTCTTCTTCCTGGTGTTCGGTCTGATCGCCGCCATCTCGGCGATCGCCTCGATCAACCCGATCTGGGCCTACGGCCCGTACCGCCCGGACCAGGTGTCCACGGACGCCCAGCCCGACTGGTACATGGGCTTCTCCGAGGGTCTGATCCGCGTCATGCCGGGCTGGGAGATCAGCCTGTGGGGCCACACCCTGAACCTGGGTGTCTTCGTCCCGCTGATGATCTTCCCGCTGGTCCTGGTCGCGATCGCGGTCTACCCGTTCATCGAGGGCTGGATCACCGGCGACAAGCGCGAGCACCACATCCTGGACCGCCCGCGCAACGCCCCGGTCCGCACCGCCCTGGGTGCCGCCTGGATCAGCCTGTACCTGGTGCTGCTGATCGGTGGTGGCAACGACCTGTTCGCCACCCACCTGCACCTGTCGATCAACTCGATCACCTACTTCGTCCGCGTCGGCTTCTTCGTCGTCCCGGTCATCACCTTCATCGTCACCAAGCGCTGGTGCCTCGGCCTCCAGCGCCGTGACAAGGAGAAGGTGCTGCACGGCCGCGAGACGGGCGTCATCAAGCGCCTGCCGCACGGCGAGTTCGTCGAGGTGCACGCGCAGCTGCCGCAGAAGGACCTGTTCAAGCTCACCGCGCACGAGCAGAACCAGCCGGTCGAGCTGCCGGCCCAGGCGGACGAGAACGGCGTGGCCCGCAAGGCCGGCGTCCTCACCCGCACCCGGGCCAAGCTGTCCCGCGGCTACTACGGCGAGGGCAGCCAGATCCCCAAGCCGACCGCCGAGGAGCACCACGAGATCACCAGCGGCCACGGCCACCACTGATCCCGTACCCGCGTCACCCCGAGGGCCGCTGACCAGAGTTCGTCTGGTCGGCGGCCCTCGGCCTTTCCGCATCCGCCGGCCCGTCCCCGACCGCGTCTCCAGGAGCCTCCCGTGCAGCTCTCCGTCGACACCGCCTCCGCCACGCCGCCGTACGAGCAGATCCGCGCCCAGATCGCGGAGCGGGCCCGCACCGGGGAGCTGCCCACCGGGCTGAAGCTGCCCACCGTACGGGCCCTGGCCGAGGAGCTGGGGCTGGCCGCCGGCACCGTCGCCCGGGCGTACCGGGAGCTGGAGACGGACGGCGTGGTGGAGACCCACGGCCGGCGCGGCACCCTGATCGCCGCCACCGGGGACAGCGCGCACCGGCTGGCCGCCGCGGCCGCCGCCGAGTACGCCGAGCGCGCGAGCCGCCTCGGGCTCTCCCACGCGGACGCCGTGGCCGCGGTGGTCACCGCGCTGGGGCTGGCCTACCCGGAGGCCTGACGGCCCGTGCGGGGCCAGGACGGCCCCGCACGGGTCCGCACGGGCCCGGCACTGCCCCGGTCAGACCTCGGGGCGGATCATCCCCGCGGCGGGGGCCTGACCGGCCGGAACCGTGGTGCTGAGGGGCTGTCCGACGGCGCTGTGCTTGACCCAGTCCGTCCAGGCCACGTTCCAGTCCCCGAAGCCGTTGCCGAACGGCTCCATCGCGGCGCCCTGGCTGTTCACCACCGTCACCAGGTCCCCCACCCGGGTGTTCTCGTAGAACCACTTGGCGTTGTCGGTGCTCATGCCGGTACAGCCGTGGCTGACGTTCGCGACGCCCTGCGAGCCGACCGACCAGGGCGCCGCGTGCACGTACTCGCCGCTCCAGGTCACCCGGGTGGCCCACTTCACGTCGAGGTCGTACGACTCCGAGCTGCCGGCGGCTATGCCGATGGTCTCGCCGCTCATCCGGACGGACTGCTCCTGGCCGAGCACCACCTTGATGCCGTTGCGGGTGTCGAAGCCGGGCTTGCCGGTGGTGACCGGGATGGTCCGCACGACCTCGCCGTCACGCTTCAGGGTGAGCTCGTGGGCGGCCGCGTCGACCACCGACTCGACCCGCGCCCCGATCCGCAGCTTCAGCGCGCTGCGGTCGCCGCCGTAGAGGCCGTCCGAGATCCGGCTGCCGGTGGCGTCGAAGGCCAGCGCGACGGTCGTGCCGGCCGGCCAGTAGTCCTCCGGCCGGAAGTGCAGGTCCTTGTCGTCCACCCAGTACCAGGCGCCCGTGACGGCGGGCTGGGAGGTCACGGTCAGGCTCTGCTCGACCTCCTGGCGGGCCTGCGGGTCCTTCACCGCCTCGGAGAGCTGCACGGTGAGCGGCTGGCCGACCCCGTAGACGCCGCTGCCGGAGGAGTCCGGGCCGAGCTTGGCGGTGAGCAGGCGCTGGGCCGCGACGGTGCTGAAGCCGGCGGTGGTGTCGCCGCGGCCGCCCTTGCCGTCGTCGGCGGAGATGCGGACGGAGTACGTGGTGGCGGCCTTCAGCCGGCCGGTGGTCTGCCAGCTGCGCTGGTCGTCGGCGAGCTTGCCGGCGACCACCCGGCCGTCCGGGCCGACCACGGTGACGTCGGTGAGCCGGCTGCCCTGCACGGCCGTCACGGTGATCGGCTGGGAGGGATCGACCTGGCCGTCCGCCGAGAGGTGGACCAGCGGGGCCGCGTCGATCCGGTGCGGCCCCGCGGACTCGTCGTCACCGGACGAGCAGGCGGCCAGCGGGGCCAGTACTGCGAGGGCGAGCGAGATGCTGCCTATGCCTGCGATTCCGTGCCTGTCGGCCATGACCGCCTCCGGGGGTTCGCACGATTGATCAGATCGTAGGAACGCCTGCTGGCAGAGCGACATCCGAGGGACCCCTCGTTCACCCGGCTGAGTGAGGCCGTCACCCCGGAGACGCACCAGGGCCGGTCCTCCCGTGCGGGAGGACCGGCCCTGGTGTCGGATGCGGAACCCTACTGGTTCTGGTTCTCGCCCCGGTAGAACTCGAAGACCCATCCGAAGATGCCGATCAGGATGATCGGAGCGGCCCAGAACATCAGCCACCAGCCGAAGATCACGCCCAGGAAGGCGAGCGCGCCACCGAGCGCCAGCGAGAGCGGCTGCCAGCTGTGCGGGGCGAAGAAGCCCAGCTCGCCGGCGTCGTCCGCGACCTCGGCCTCGGGGTTGTCACCCGCGCCGCTGTCCACCCGGCGGGCGGTGAAGGCGAGGTAGTACCCGATGAAGGCGCAGAGCGCGAAGGCCAGGAACAGCGCGGTGGTACCGGCGGCCTCCAGACCCGGGCCCTCGGCGTTGTTGGTCCACAGGCCGTACGTGATGGCCATCGCCAGCACGAAGACCGACAGGCCCAGGAAGATCTTTCCCTGTTCCTTCATCAGGCGTCACCCTCCTGCTTGCCCTTGCCCAGCTTCGGGGCGTCGTACTTCGCCGGGGTCACACCGGCGAGGTGCTTGGCCGGCTCACCGTGGTTCTCCAGGTAGTCCAGCGCGGCGATCTCCGGGTGGTGGAGGTCGAAGGCCGGGGATTCGGAGCGGATCCGCGGCAGGGTGAGGAAGTTGTGCCGCGGCGGCGGGCAGGAGGTCGCCCACTCCAGCGAGCGGCCGAAGCCCCACGGGTCGTCCACGGTGACCTTCTCGCCGTACTTGGCGGTCTTCCAGACGTTGTAGAGGAACGGCAGGATCGACAGGCCGAGCACGAAGGAGCCGATGGTCGAGACGGTGTTCAGCGTGGTGAAGCCGTCCGCGGCCAGGTAGTCGGCGTAGCGGCGGGGCATGCCCTCCGCGCCGAGCCAGTGCTGCACCAGGAAGGTGGCGTGGAAGCCGAAGAACAGCGTCCAGAAGGTCATCTTGCCGAGGCGCTCGTCCAGCATCTTGCCGGTCATCTTCGGCCACCAGAAGTGGAAGCCGGCGAACATCGCGAACACGACGGTGCCGAAGACCACGTAGTGGAAGTGGGCGACGACGAAGTACGAGTCCGAGACGTGGAAGTCGATCGGCGGGGAGGCCAGCAGGACACCGGTCAGACCACCGAAGAGGAAGGTGACCAGGAAGCCGACCGTCCAGAGCATCGGGGTCTCGAAGCTCAGCGAGCCCTTCCACATGGTGCCGACCCAGTTGAAGAACTTCACACCGGTCGGGACCGCGATCAGGAAGGTCATGAACGAGAAGAACGGCAGCAGTACCTGCCCGGTGACGTACATGTGGTGCGCCCACACCGTCACGGACAGACCGGCGATCGCGATGGTGGCCGCGATCAGACCGGAGTAACCGAACATCGGCTTGCGGCTGAAGACCGGGATGATCTCCGACACGATGCCGAAGAACGGCAGCGCGATGATGTACACCTCGGGGTGACCGAAGAACCAGAACAGGTGCTGCCAGAGCAGCGCCCCGCCGTTGGCCGGGTCGAAGACGTGGGCGCCGAACTTGCGGTCGGCCTCCAGGGCGAACAGCGCGGCGGCCAGGACCGGGAAGGCCAGCAGGACCAGCACCGAGGTCAGCAGGACGTTCCAGACGAAGATCGACATCCGGAACATCGTCATGCCCGGGGCGCGCATGCAGATGATCGTGGTGATGAAGTTGACCGCACCGAGGATCGTTCCGAAGCCGGAGAAGGCCAGACCCATGATCCACATGTCGCCGCCGACGCCGGGCGAGTGCACCGCGTCCGACAGCGGGGAGTAGGCGAACCAGCCGAAGTCGGCGGCGCCGTTCGGGGTCACGAAGCCCGCCACCGCGATGGTCGAACCGAAGAGGTACAGCCAGTACGCGAACATGTTCAGACGCGGGAAGGCCACGTCCGGGGCGCCGATCTGCAGCGGCATGATCCAGTTCGCGAAGCCCGCGAACAGCGGCGTCGCGAACATCAGCAGCATGATCGTGCCGTGCATCGTGAACGCCTGGTTGAACTGCTCGTTCGACAGGATCTGGGTCCCGGGACGAGCCAGCTCGGCGCGCATGACCAGGGCGAGGATGCCACCGATCAGGAAGAAGGCGAACGACGTGCCCAGGTACAGCGTGCCGATCGTCTTGTGGTCAGTGGTGGTCAGCCACTTGATGATGGTCGAACCCGGCTTCCGGGTCCGCTGCGCCCCGACCGTGACGGCATCGGCGCCCCCGCCTGCTGCGGCGGGCTCGTTGAGGATGGTCACTTCTCTTCACTTCCCATGCCGATGACGCCGGAGGGCACCGCACCGTTCTGGCCCTTGGCGCGAAGCTCGGCCAGGTGCTTGTCGTAGTCGGCGCGGTCGACGACCTTGACGTTGAACAGCATGCGCGAGTGGTCGGTGCCGCAGAGCTCGGCGCACTTGCCCATGTACTCACCCTTGACGTTCGGGGTGACCTCGAACTTGTTCACCACGCCCGGCACGACGTCCATCTTCATCAGGAAGTTGACGGGCCAGAAGTCGTGGATGACATCACGCGAGGTGAGCCGGAACTGCACCGACTCGTTGACCGGCAGCCAGAGCGTCGGAACGCTCCCGGGGGTACCGACCTCGAACGCGGCGTCCTTGTTGGCCGGGTCGGGGTTCTCGGTGTTCTCGTAGTTGAACGCCCAGCTCCACTGGAAGCCCACCACGTTGACGTAGTGCTGCGGCTTCTCGGAGGTGGAGGTCAACTTGGCCTCGTCGCGGGCGACGAAGTAGAAGAGCACCGAGACGATGATGATGGGGACCGCGGTGTAGAGCGCCTCGATGGGCACGTTGTACCGGGTCTGCGGAGGTACCTCCACACCGGTGCGCTTGCGCCGGTGGAAGATCACGCTCCAGATGATCAGACCCCACATCAGTCCGCCGACCACCAGCGCCGCGATCCAGGACCCCTGCCACATGCGGAGGACCAGCGGCCCTTCCTCGGTGACGGGGCTCGGGAGGCCAAGCCTGGGGAGGTCGTTGGCCGAGCAGCCGGTGGCGGTCGCGATGACGAGGCCCAGTGCCAGCGCCTGAGGCAGCTTCCGCCGCATCGTGCGCCGCGGCGAGCGGTCGGAGCCGTTGGGACTCACGTAGCGCCTTCCCGAAGTCTCGCCCGCCTTCGCGTCGCCCCGGGGAGGAGTGTGAGCCTCCCCGGCGACCCGTCCACGGGCACGGTTTGAATGCTTATGCGGGCCAAACCCTACTCCAGCCTTATGCGCTCCTGACGGGCAGCCCCCGGTAACGCGCCGCCCGGTCGCCCGATCAGGCCCGGCAAGGGCTGCGCCGCAGGTCATCGTAGGCATTCGAGGTCCTTACGCCCGATCGGGGGATGACCTCGGACAACGTCCGTGACGACCCGTCGGACACGGATGAAGCGGACATTCGGCGTGATCGACTGACGGCGGGTGAGCCGCGCGATCGGGCCGGAACGCGCGTCGGGTGTGTCGTTAAATGTGACCGTGTACTTCGACGCGGCCTCGACGGCCCCCCTGCACCCCGTCGCGCGGCAGGCACTGACCGCCGCCCTGGACGAGGGCTGGGCCGATCCGGCCCGGCTGTACCGCTCCGGCCGACAGGCCCGGATGCTGCTGGACGCCGCCCGCGAGACCGTCGCCGAGGTCCTGGGCGCGCGGGCCGACGAGATCGCCTTCACCGCGAGCGGGACGCAGGCCGTCCAGCTCGGCCTGCTCGGCGCCCTGGCCGGCAACCGCCGGCGCGGCGGCCACCTGGTGCACTCCGCGGTGGAGCACTCCAGCGTGCTGCACGTCGCCGAGCGCCACACGGCGGGCGGGGGCGAGGCCTCGGTCGTACCGGTGGACCGGGGCGGCCGGGTCGACCCGGCGGCCTTCGGCGCGCTGCTGCGCCCGGACACCGCGCTGGCCGCGCTGCAGAGTGCCAACCACGAGGTGGGAACGGTCCAGCCGGTCGGCGAGGTCGCGGAACTGTGCGCCGCGGCCGGCGTCCCGCTGCTGGTGGACGCCGCGCAGAGCGCCGGCCGGGTGGACGTCCCCGCGGGCTGGTCGCTGCTGACCGCGAGCGCGCACAAGTGGGGCGGCCCGCCCGGGGTCGGGGTGCTGGCGGTGCGCAAGGGCGTGCGCTACTCCTCGCCGCTGCCGGCCGACGAGCGCGAGGGCGGCCGGGTGCCCGGTTACGTCAACGTCCCGGCGATCGTGGCCGCGGCCGCCTCGCTGCGCGCCGTCCGGGCCGGGGCCGAGCAGGAGAACGCCCGGCTGCACGCACTGGTGGAGCGGATCCGGGCCCGGGTGCCGCAGCTGGTGCCCGAGGTCGAGGTGGTCGGCGACCCGGTGCGGCGGCTGCCGCACATCGTCACCTTCTCCTGCCTGTACGTGGACGGCGAGGTGCTGCTCACCGAGCTCGACCGGGCGGGCTTCGCGGTCTCCTCCGGCTCCTCCTGCACCTCCTCCACGCTGACGCCCAGCCACGTGCTGGCGGCGATGGGGGTGCTCACCGAGGGGAACGTCCGGGTCTCGCTGCCGTACGGGACGGCCGAGGCGGACGTGGAGCGCTTCCTCGCGGTGCTGCCGGAGCTGGTGGCCGGTGTCCGGGCACCGCTCGGGCTGGACCTCCCGGCGCCGGCGGCGGCCGCCGCGCAGGAGGGTTCCGCCCTGCTCGTCATCGACGCCCTGGGCAAGCGGTGCCCGCTGCCGGTGATCGAGCTGGCGAAGCGGATCGGCGAGGTGCCGCAGGGCGGCACGGTCGCCGTGCTGGCCGACGACGAGGCGGCCCGGCTGGACATCCCGGCCTGGTGCGGGATGCGCGGGCACGAGTACGCGGGCGAGGCCCCGGCCGCCGACTACGGCGGCGACCGGGGCTCGGCCTACCTCGTCGTGCGGCGGACTACTTGACCAGGTGCGCGCGGACCTCGGCGGCCGCCTCGGCGCCGTAGCTCTCCTCGAAGCGCTTCAGGAAGCCGACCGGGCGCAGCTCGTACTCCTGGGTGCCGACGGTCTCGATGACCAGGGTGGCGAGCATGCAGCCGAGCTGGGCGGAGCGCTCCAGGTCGAGGTCCCAGGACAGGCCGGTGAGGAAGCCGGCCCGGAAGGCGTCGCCGACGCCGGTCGGGTCGACCTTGGCCTCCTCCTGGGCGCAGCCGACCACGATCGGCGCCTCACCCTTGCGCTCGATCCGGACACCCTTGCTGCCGAGGGTGGTGATCCGGGTGCCGACGCGGGTGAGCAGCTCCTCGGCGTCCCAGCCGGTCTTGGTCTCGATCAGCGCGGCCTCGTACTCGTTGGTGAAGAGGTACGCGGCGCCGTCGACGATCTCGCGGATGTCGTCGCCCTCCAGGCGGGCCAGCTGCTGGGAGGGGTCGGCGGCGAAGGCGTAGCCGCGGGTGCGGCACTCCTGGGTGTGGCGGACCATGCCCTGCGGGTCGTCGGCGCCGATCAGGACGAGGTCCAGGCCGCCGACGCGGTCGGCGATCGGCTTCAGCTCGATGTTGCGGGCCTCGGCCATGGCGCCGGTGTAGAACGAGGCGATCTGGTTGTGGTCCTCGTCCGTGGTGCACATGAAGCGGGCCGTGTGCCGGGTCTCGGAGATGTGGACGGACTCGCAGTCCACGTTGTTGCGCTCCAGCCAGCTGCGGTACTCGGCGAAGTCCGCGCCGGCGGCGCCGACCAGGATCGGGCGCAGTCCGAGCACACCCATGCCGAAGGCGATGTTCGGGGCGACCCCGCCGCGGCGGATGTCCAGGGTGTCGACCAGGAAGGACAGCGACACCGTGTGCAGCTGCTCGGCGACGAGCTGGTCGGCGAACCGGCCGGGGAACGTCATCAGGTGGTCGGTGGCGATCGAGCCGGCGACGGCGATACGCACGGAAGGTCTCCTCAGGGTGGCTTCAGGGCCAGCGGACAGGCGCGGACGAACCCACCCACGGTACCGGGCTCCGGGCCGCGAACCGGCAAGAGTCCCGCAAGTTGCCGCCCCGCACGGCCATGGTGGCACCCCTTGCCGTCGAACGTGTACTACCTCCGGGTAGCACTGGTGGGCGGTGCGAGGCCCGGCCTAGGGTCGGCCTCAGGAGGCCCGCCGTGCGGGTGGGCCCCGACGTCGACCGTGGCAGCGCGGCCACGGCACTCGATCGGAGCGATGCCCGATGATGACCGACCACTCCCCGTTGCCCGGCCTGCGGGCCGAGGACGGCGAGACCCTCGACGCCCTGCTGGACTCCTCCCGGCGGCTGCTCCGGTTCTGGCCGCTGCTGACGCCCGGCCCGGAGACCAGCGCCCCTTCACCCGTCGGCTTCCGGGTCCCGTCCGGGGCGCAGCGGGTGGTCGCCGGGATGGCCGAGTACGGCTTCTGAGCCGTTCCCGGAGCGACGCGGAACCGGATCCGCCCGGGGCACGTCACATCCGCGCGGAGCGGCCGAGGAGGCGGCACCGCTGAGCTCTCGGGAGGATGTGCAGATGGATCTGGAGACGATGCCGCGGCGGGGTCGGCGGACGGCGGCCCTGGCGGCCCTCGCGCTGGCGGCGGTGGTGACGGTGGCCGGGTGCAACGGGGACGGCAAGCCCGCCTCGGACTCGGCGAGTGCCACGGCCGGCGGCTCGGCCTCGGCGAGCGCCTCCCCGCAGGCCCCGACGCCCTCCGGCGGCGCGTCCGCCACCGCGACGGGGAGCCCCGCGGACACCGGCAAGCCGCAGACGCCGCCGACCGACTTCTCCCCCACCCTGGCCTCGCCCGCCCCGGGGCAGCCGACGCCGGGCACTCCCCCGGTGAACGGGATCGCGCCGGGCGAGCCGAACCCGAACGGCTCGGGCTCGCCTGCGCATCCGCCGGTGGCCTACCGGGTGGACGGCACCACCAAGCTGACCGTCTACTTCTTCGGCGGGGTCTGCACGAAGTACGCGCTGAAGGCGGACGAGTCGCAGCCGGGCCGGGTGGACGTCCTGGTCGTGACGGGACCGCCCACCGTGGGCCCGGGGCAGGTCTGCAACGCGCTGGCCAAGCGGCAGTCGGTGTCGGCCGATCTGCGCTCGCCGCTGGCCGGGCGGACGGTGGTCGACAAGACCAGCGGCCAGGAGGTGCCGCTGGACGCCGACCCGCACGCCGGGCCGGACCCGGTGACCCCGGACGTGGCCGGCCAGTAGCAGCCGGTGTGAGTCGGCCGCCGGGGCCCCAGCAGGCCCCGG
This sequence comes from Kitasatospora sp. NPDC101447, assembly GCF_044767225.1. Taxonomy (NCBI): domain Bacteria; kingdom Bacillati; phylum Actinomycetota; class Actinomycetes; order Kitasatosporales; family Streptomycetaceae; genus Kitasatospora; species Kitasatospora sp. NPDC101447. The sequence continues at coordinate 204,722 of NZ_JBIWNL010000007.1, read as the reverse complement.
CCGCGCTCGGCGCACGCGAGCAGCGCGGGAACGCGGGAACGCGGGAACGCGGGAACGCGGGAACGCGGGCAACGAAAAAGGCGGCCCCGGGAGCACCCGGGGCCGCCTCTTCGCAGCAGGCTTAGCTGAACGAGTCGCCGCAGGCGCAGGAGCCCGTGGCGTTCGGGTTGTCGATCGTGAAGCCCTGCTTCTCGATGGTGTCGACGAAGTCGACGGTGGCGCCACCCAGGTACGGGGCGCTCATCCGGTCGGTGACGACCTTGACGCCGTTGAAGTCCTTGATCACGTCGCCGTCGAGCGAGCGCTCGTCGAAGAACAGCTGGTAACGCAGGCCGGAGCAGCCACCGGGCTGGACGGCGACGCGCAGCGCGAGGTCCTCGCGGCCTTCCTGCTCCAGCAGGGCCTTGACCTTGGCCGCGGCGGCATCGGTGAGGAGGATGCCACTCTCGACGGTGGTCTCGTCCTGGACGGTCATCTGCTTTCTCCCGGTCTTGACGACGGTCTACCGCCAGTGCCAACCAACGGCCGTCCGGTTTCATTTCCCGGGCGGCGACGAATTTGCTGGCCTGATGTGCGGCTGATTTCCGTGGGCCGGGTGTGCCACCCGCGTCCCCTACGCTCCCCATGCTCGCACAACCCGGGAGGACCGGGCACCGCCCGAGCCCCGGATCCGGGTGAACCGGCCCCGCTGAGGACCGTCGGACGCCAGGATGGTGCCATGATCCTTCGCCCGGTCAAGGACACCGCCGCGGACGCGGAGGCCGTCCGGGAACTGGCCGCCGCAGCGTTCGACGACCCCGCCGTGGCCGGTGCCTCCCCGCTGGGGACGGCCGCGGCGAGGCACCTGGCGCGCACCGATCCCGGCGGCTGCTGGCTGGCGTCGATCGGCGGGGAGCCGGTCGGGGCGGTGCTGTCGATGCGCCGGGAGGGCCTGTGGACGCCCTCCCTGTACGCCGTCCGGCCGTCCGCGCAGGGCAAGGGCGTCGGGCGGCTGCTGCTGGAGCGGGCGGCGACGCACGCGAGGGGCTGCCTGCGCGGAATGGTCTGCGCCCCGGACTCCCCCGCGGCGGCGCGGCGCTACCGGCTGGCCGGGTTCACCCTGCACCCGACGATGCGGCTGTCCGGGCGGGTGGACCGGAGCGGGCTGATCGACCCCGGGGACATCCCGGTGCACCCCGGCAACGCCACCCACCTGCACCTGCTGGACTCGGTGGACCGACGGCTGCGCGGGTCCGCGCACGGGCCCGACCACGAGCTGATGCTGGGCCACTTCGAGGAGCTGCTGATCGCCGACGCGCTGGCCGGCAGCGGCTACTGCTACCGGGACGGCGGCGCGGTGCGGCTGCTGGCCGCCACCAGCAAGCGGATCGCCGCCCGGCTGCTGCGCGAGGCGCTGGCCCGGGTGCCGGACGGCGTCGAGGCGCGGGTGGAGTCCCTGACCGCGGAGCAGGAGTGGGCGCTGGACGTCGGGCTGGAGGTCGGGCTGACCCCGCGGGCCGGCGGGTTCGTCGGGGTGCGCGGGATGCGGCCGCCGATGCCGTACCTGCCGAGCGGCGCGTTCCTGTAGCGGCCGTCCCCCGGGCGCGACGGCGTACGGCCCCACCGGGAGCCGGTGGGGCCGTACGACGGGAGCCTCGATCAGGCCATGGTGTCCAGGATCTCCCGGACCATCTCCATGGTCGTGCCCGGGTGCAGGAAGGCGAAGCGGGCGACCGTCTCGCCGTCCCAGCCGGTGGGGGTGACGAAGCCGATCTGGTCCGCGAGCAGCTGCTGCGACCAGCGGTAGTAGTCGTCGTTGGTCCAGCCCTTGCGCTTGAAGCAGACCGCCGAGAGCTGCGGGTCGAACAGCAGCTCCAGGTGGTCGCTCTCGCGGATCAGCTGCGCCGTCTCCCGGGCGAGCGTGAGGCCGGCCTCGATGGCGTCGGTGTAGGCCTGGACGCCGTGCACGGCCAGCGAGAACCAGAGCGGCAGGCCGCGGGCGCGCCGGGTCAGGTGGTAGGCGTAGTCGGTGGGGTTCCACTCGTCGCCCTCGGTGTGCAGGACGTCCAGGTACGAGGCGTCCTGGGTGTGCACGGCGCGGGCGAGCTGCGGGTTGCGGTAGATCAGCGCGGCGCAGTCGAAGGGGGCGAACAGCCACTTGTGCGGGTCGACCACGAAGGAGTCGGCGTGCTCGATGCCGTTGTAGCGCTCGCGCACCGACGGGGCGAAGAGGCCCGCGCCGCCGTAGGCGCCGTCCACGTGGAACCACATCTCGCGCTCGCGGGCGACCTCGGCCAGGCCGGCCAGGTCGTCGACGATGCCCTCGTTGGTGGTGCCGCCGGTGCCGACGACCGCGATCACGGTCTCCGGGTTCGGGTCGGCGGCCAGCGCGGCGCGCAGCGCCTCGCCGGTGAACCGCCGGTTCACGGTCGGGACCTTGAAGGCCTCGACGCCGATGATGTTGAAGGTGTTCTTGACCGAGGAGTGCACCTGGTCGGCGACGGCTATCCGCAGCCGCGCCTCCGGGCCGACGCCCAGGCGGCGGCGGGCGGTGTCGCGGGCGACCACGAGGGCGGAGAGGTTGCCCGCCGAGCCGCCGGAGACGAAGGTGCCGCCGGCCGTCCCGGGCATGCCCGCGCGGTCGGCGATCAGGCGCAGCACCTGGTTCTCGGCGGCGATCGCGCCGGCCGCCTCCAGCCAGGAGATGCCCTGCAGCGAGGCGCAGGAGACCACCATGTCGAACAGCAGCGCGGCCTTGGTGGGGGCGCACGGGATGAAGGACAGGTAGCGCGGGCTGTCGGCGGAGATGACCGCGCGGGACAGCTCGTGGTCGTAGAGCTTGAGCACGTCGGCCGGGTTGTTGCCGTCCTGGTTGAGCAGGCCGGCCAGCTGGGCGCGCAGGTGCTCGCCGTCACCGGGGTGGTCGAGCGGGACGGGGTCGTACTGCAGCCGCTCCCGCATGTAGTCGAAAACCAGGTCGACCAGTTCGTTGTCGGGCCGGTGCATGCGGTCGGGGGCTGCGGACACGGCGGGTCCCTCTCGGCTGTGGGGTGTCGGGGGGTGAGGATCCGGCCCGGTCGGCGGGGGGCGTCACCGCGACGACCGGACGTGATCAGCGTAGGCAGCCGGAGTGCTCCGCCGCGCGTCGGAACGCGGCTGGTCAGGCAGGTTTCGAGCGTCTTCGGGCCGGTCCGCGCAGGATTCCTGCGTACCGCCCCGGGGCGTCAGCCGATCAGCTGGGAGAGGACCACCGAGGAGCGGCTGCGCTGGACTCCGGGCTCGCGCCGGATCCGTTCGATGACGGCCTCCAGGTGGCGCATGTCGGCCGCCCGCAGGTGCACCAGGGCGTCCGGGTCGCCGGTGACCGTCCAGGCGGCGACGACCTCGGGGAACTGGCGGAGGCTGGCGAGGATCTCCTCGGGGGCGGTGCGTTCGCGGCAGTAGACCTCGACGAAGGCCTCGGTCTGCCACCCGAGGACGGCGGGGTCGAGCACCACGGTGAAGCCCCGCACCACGCCGCGCGCCCGCAGCCGGTCGATCCGGCGGCGCACGGCGGTGGCGGAGAGGTTCACCTGCACGCCGATCTCGGCGTACGAGGCGCGACCGTCGCTGCCGAGCCGGGCGAGCAGGAGCCGGTCGGTCTCGTCCAGGTCGGCCCCGACCACCTCGTGCGCTCGGCTGCTGGTCATCGGTGCGGGGCTCCACGGATCGTGCGAGGGTTCGGCGGCCCGTCGCGGCGGCGGCTGGTATTGCCGAAACGGTTCGCCACCCATTCTGGCGGATGACCCGAACGAGTTCACCGCCGAGGAATGACGGGTACCGCGGACCGTCAGTCCACCAGGAGGACGATCTTCCCCCGGGTGCGGCCCTCCGCACTGAGCGCCTGGGCGGAGGCGGCCTGGGCCAGCGGGAAGGTGGAGGCGACGGTCACGGTGAGCCGGCCGTCGTCGGCGAGCGCGGCCAGCTCGGCGAGGCCGTCGGCGTCCGGGCGGACCCAGACGTACCGGCCGCCGAGGGCCTTGACCCCGAAGTCGGCGATCGAGGCGATCCGGCCCGGGTCGGCGACCAGGCCTGCGGAGACCTGGACGGCACCGCGGCCGACCAGGTCGAGGGCCGCGTCCACGCCGCCGGGGGCCAGTGCGCGCACCCGGTCGGCCAGCCCCTCGCCGTAGCCGACCGGCTCGGCGCCGAGGCCGCGCAGGTAGTCGTGGTTGCGCTCGGCCGCGGTGCCGATCACCCGGGCGCCGCTGGCCCGGGCCAGCTGCACCGCCAGGTGGCCGACCCCGCCCGCCGCGGCGTGCACCAGGACGGTCTCCCCCTCCGCGAGCCGCAGCGCCCTGAGGCTCTGCAGCGCGGTGAGCCCGGCCAGCGGCAGTCCGCCGGCCTGCGCCCAGTCCAGCGCGGCCGGTTTGCGGGCCAGGGTGCGGACCGGGGCGGAGACCAGCTCGGCGTAGGTGCCGTGCTCGACGGTGTCCTTGCGGACGTAGCCGTACACCTCGTCGCCGGGGGCGAACTCGGTGACGCCGCCGCCGACCGCGCGGACCACGCCGGCCGCGTCCCAGCCCATGACCAGCGGGAAGTGCGCGTCGAGCAGGCCGTCCAGGGCGCCGTCCCGGACCTTCCAGTCCACCGGGTTCACTCCGGCCGCCCGGACCTCCACCAGGACCGAGTCCGGGCCGACCTTGGGGTCGGGCAGGTCGGTGTACTCGACCACCTCGGGGCCGCCGTAGCGGTTGATCGCGATAGCTTTCATGGCCCAGCCATACCCAGGAGCTTCGAAGTATCGATTCGGACACGCCCGGACTCCCCCAAACCGGGCATCCGGCTGCTCCGGGGGTCCGATCCGGCGAGCGGTTCTCGTCACATCGACAGGATGGCCATCGTCACTCCGACACCAACCGGTTATCATAGATAGCGTCAGTTAGACGAAAAGGCTTCACCGCTTGATCGGCCGCACAGAAGGGCACCCGCCCGTGACCATCACCATCACCGAGACCTCCGGCGTCGACCCCACTCCGACGCCGCTCGCTCTGCTGCTGCTCGGCCGCGAGGCCGACCCGAACAGCGAGCGCGGCGTCGAGTGCCCCGGTGACCTCCCCCCGGCCTCGGACCCGAACCTCGTCGAGCGCGCCCGGGCGGCCAAGGCCGCGCTCGGCGACCGCGTCTTCATCCTCGGCCACCACTACCAGCGCGACGAGGTGATCGAGTTCGCCGACGTCACCGGCGACTCCTTCAAGCTCGCCCGCGACGCGGCGGCCCGCCCCGAAGCCGAGTACATCGTCTTCTGCGGCGTGCACTTCATGGCCGAGTCCGCGGACATCCTCACCACCGAGGCCCAGCAGGTCGTCCTGCCGGACCTCGCGGCCGGCTGTTCGATGGCCGACATGGCCACCGCCGAGCAGGTCGCCGAGTGCTGGGACGTACTGACCGACGCCGGCATAGCCGACGTGACCGTCCCGGTCTCGTACATGAACTCCTCCGCCGACATCAAGGCCTTCACCGGCAAGCACGGCGGCACCATCTGCACCTCCTCCAACGCCAAGCGCGCGCTGGAGTGGGCGTTCGAGCAGGGCCAGAAGGTGCTCTTCCTGCCCGACCAGCACCTCGGCCGCAACACCGCGGTGCGCGAGATGGGCTTCTCGCTGGACGACTGCGTCCTGTACAACCCGCACAAGCCGAACGGCGGGCTGACCGCCGAGCAGCTGCGGGACGCGAAGATGATCCTCTGGCGCGGCCACTGCTCGGTGCACGGCCGGTTCAGCCTGGACTCGGTGAACGACGTCCGCGAGCGGATCCCCGGCGTGACCGTCCTGGTGCACCCGGAGTGCAAGCACGAGGTCGTCGCGGCCGCCGACATGGTGGGCTCGACCGAGTACATCATCAAGGCGCTGGACGCCGCCGAGCCGGGCTCCAAGTGGGCCATCGGCACCGAGCTGAACCTGGTCCGCCGCCTGGCCAAGGCGCACCCGGACAAGGAGATCGTCTTCCTGGACCGCACGGTCTGCTTCTGCTCGACCATGAACCGGATCGACCTGCCGCACCTGGTCTGGGCGCTGGAGTCGCTGGTCGAGGGCCGGGTGCCGAACGTGATCACCGTCGACCCGGAGACCGAGAAGCACGCCAAGGCGGCGCTGGACCGGATGCTGGCGCTGCCGTAGCCGGGCCGCCGCCCGCCTCCTGCCCCGGGCGGGTGGGCGGACGGCAGAAGGGCGGGCCCCCTCCCACCGGAGGGGGCCCGCCCTTCTGTCTGGCAGCAGCCGCAGGGTTACTCGGGGAAGCCCGGGATCACACCTTCGCCGTCGGCCATCAGCAGCTCGCGGACCTCGTTGATCGTCGCGTCGGCACTCGGCAGGATCAGCTCGGACGGCTCCAGCGAATCCAGCGGCACCGGGGTGCCGTACTGCTTCACCGCGTCCAGCAGCTTGCCGTACGCCCGGCGGAAGAGCTCCTCGTCCCCCGAGTCCACTGCGGTGACGAGCTCCGCGTCGAGCTCGTTGAGCAGGTTCAGGTGAGCCTCGCCCACCTCGAACTGCCCCTCACCCATGACCCTCATGATCATGCCGTGCGTCTCCCTGGTTCGTGGGGTCGAGCTCAGATCACTTGTTGTAGTTGATGCGCGGAGTGTCCTGCTGCTGCTGCGGCTGGGCCTCCGGCTTGCCCTGCTCGATCGCGGCCGGGCCCGCGGCGGGACCGCCGGTGAGCTCGGCCTTCATCCGGGCCAGCTCCAGCTCGACGTCGGACCCACCGGCGACGCGCTCCAGCTCGGCCTCGATGTCGTCCTTGCGGCCGAGACCGCTGGCGTCGTCGAGCGCGCCGGAGGCGAGCAGCTCGTCGATGGCGCCGGCCCGGGCCTGCATCTGGGCGGTCTTGTCCTCGGCCCGCTGGATCGCCAGGCCGACGTCGCCCATCTCCTCCGAGATCCCGGAGAAGGACTCGGCGATGCGGGTCTGCGCCTGGGCGGCGGTGTAGGTCGCCTTGATGGTCTCCTTCTTGGTGCGGAAGGCGTCCACCTTGGCCTGCAGCCGCTGGGAGGCGAGGGTGAGCTTCTCCTCCTCGGCCTGGAGCTGCTGGTACTGCGTCTCCAGATCGGTGATCTGCGACTGCATGTTGGCCTTGCGGGTCAGCGCCTCGCGGGCAAGGTCCTCGCGGCCGAGGGACAGCGCCTTGCGACCCTGGTCCTCGTACTTGGCCGACTGCTGCTGGAGCTGGGTCAGCTGGAGTTCGAGGCGCTTGCGCGAGGTCGCGACGTCCGCGACACCACGACGCACCTTCTGCAGCAGTTCGAGCTGCTTCTGGTACGAATAATCGAGCGTCTCACGCGGATCCTCCGCCCGGTCCAAGGCCTTGTTCGCCTTGGAGCGGAAGATCAGCCCCATACGCTTCATGATTCCGTCGCTCATGGGCCTCGGGTGCCCCCTTCTCCGGCCTGCGGTCTCTATCTCGTTACCAGACACGACGAGTGTATGTGCAGCGAGCCCGTCGCCGCAGTGCACCTGCCTGCAACAAGACTGCTACAGCGACCAGTGGCGTTTCCTCCTCCCCCGGGTGGATCCGCCTCTCATCCCCCCCATAGTCCATCCGACTGATCCCCTACGGGAAGTCCCCGGGAAACCCGGTTCGGGCCGCTGCCTCGCGGTATCGATATGCGTTCGGTTCCGAGGGCACCCGTGGAACCGGCTCCGCACCCCGTACGCTGGTGGTGTGTTCCGACGCCGTTCAGATGATGCCGCCGCCTCCGCCACCGTGCTGGAGAAGCAGGACGAGACAGCCCAGGCCCGCCACCCCGAGGCCAAGAAGGGCCGCCCCACCCCCAAGCGCAACGAGGCCGAGGCCTACCGGCGCGGCCGGGTGACGGTGCCCAAGGACCGCAAGGAGGCCAGCCGCCAGGCCCGCGACCGCATGCGGACCGAGCGCGAGAAGCAGCGCCAGGCGCTGATGAACGGCGACGAGCGCCACCTGCCGCAGCGCGACAAGCTCCCCGGGCGCAAGTTCGCCCGCGACTACGTCGACGCCCGCTGGTCGCTCGCCGAGTTCTTCCTCCCGGCCGCCGTGGTCATCCTGGTGCTCAGCATCATCAAGGTCTCGCAGATCCAGCTGCTCTCCACGCTGCTGTTCCTGATGTTCTTCGTCTTCGTGATCCTGGACTTCGTCCGCCTCGGCCTCGGCCTGCGCAAGCAGCTCGCCGAGCGCTTCCCGAACGAGAACACCCGCGGCGCGGTCACCTACGGCATCATGCGCACCCTGCAGATGCGCCGCCTGCGACTGCCCAAGCCGCAGGTGCGGCGCGGGGAGAAGCCCTGACCGCCGAGCCGGTCGACTCGGGCTGGGCCCCGCCTTCCTGGGAGGGGCCCGGCCTGTACGCGCTCCCGGGGCAGGGCCACGGCGGCCACGACCGGCTGGCCCAGGAGCGGCGGCTGCCCTCGCGCAGCGGGTCCTTCGCCGGCGGCACCGCCGCCTGGCTGGAGCGGCTCGGCGGACTGCGCAACTACGTGCGTCAGGAACTCGTCTCCCGCCAGCTCGCCGAGCAGCTGACCGGCCGCAGCGAACAGCGCGTCCTGGACATCGGCTGCGGGCAGGGCACCCAGGCCCTGCGGCTGGCCCGGGCCGGCCACTACGTCACCGGGATCGACTCGGACCCGGTCGCGCTCGGCGTCGCCCAGGGGGCGCTCGCCGAGGAGCCCGCCGAGGTCCGCGGCCGGATGCAGCTGCTCAGCGGTGACGGCCACCAGTGCGGGCGCTGGTTCGGCCCGCGCAGCTTCGACGTCGTGCTCTGCCACGGCGTCCTGATGTACCTGCCCGACCCGGACCCGATGATCGCCTCGCTGGCCCGGCTGCTCGCGCCCGGCGGACTGCTCTCACTGCTGGTCCGCAACCGCGACGCGCTCGCCCTGCGGCCCGCCGCCGCCGGCGACTGGCGGGCCGCACTGCACGCCTTCGAGAGCGACCGGTACTACAACCGGCTCGGGCTGGCCGCCCGCGCCGACCGGCTCGCCGACCTCTCCGTCACCCTCTCCGAGGTGTCGGTACCCGTCCGGCACTGGTACGGCGTGCGGGTCTTCACCGACAACGCCCCCGACGACGCGGCTCCGCCGGTGGACGGCCGGCAGCTGGCCCAGCTGCTGGAAGCCGAGGACCGGGCCGGCCGCACCGACCCCTACCGGCAGGTCGCCGCGCTGCTGCACGTGATCGGGGCGAAGTAGCGCCCCGCGGGGCTCACTCCGCGTGCAGGCTCATCGCGTAGACGACCCGGTCGTCCTCCAGGAGCACCGCGGTGTCGACGCCGTCCTCCGCCAGCTGCTTCCAGGACTCCCCGATCCAGGTCTCGGCGTCCCCCTGGCCGGCGAACTCCTCCTGGCCACCGCCGGGCGTCACCGCACTGCCGTCCGCCTTCTCGTACCGCCACGTCCACGCCATGCCAGGCTCCTCCCACTGACGACACTGCCCGTGCCGGCTGCTGTGTTGCTGCGCACCTTAGCCTGCCCGGCCCGATCTTCCGTATGCCTCGTCCGGCAGGATGGGCGGCATGGCGACCCTCCCCGCGCTCCCCCGCACCCTGCTGCTCGGCGGCGCCCGCTCCGGCAAGTCCACCCGCGCCGAGCAGCTGCTCGCCGACCGGCCGGACGTCCTGTACGTGGCCACCGGCGGCACCCGGGACGGCGACGCCGAGTGGGCCCAGCGGGTCGCGCTGCACCGCGAGCGCCGGCCCGCGAGCTGGCGCACCGCCGAGACCTGCGACCTGGAGGCCGTGCTCGCCGACACCGCGGACCCGGCGCCGGTGCTGATCGACTGCCTGGCGCTGTGGCTGACCTCCGTGATGGACGAGTGCGACGCCTGGGACGACGAGGCCTGGGCGGCCCGGGGCGAGGCCGCGGTGCAGCGGCGCTGCGAGGCCCTGGCGCGGGCCTGGGAGACCACCGGACGCACGGTCGTCGCGGTGAGCAACGAGGTCGGCATGGGCGTCGTCCCCGCCACCGCCGCCGGACGGCGCTTCCGCGACACCCTGGGCCGGCTCAACATGGCCGTGGCCGACGCCTCGGAGCGGGTCCTGCTGGTCGTGGCCGGGCAGGTGCTGACGGTCAAGCCAGCCACGGGCTGAACATCTGCGGCGTGTAGCCTTCCGGACGATGGACACGACCGTGGATCTCGATACGTTCTCCTCGCTCGTCGAGCGCCCCGACGAGAGCGCCCGGCGGGCCGCCGACGAACGCTGGCAGGCGGCCGACCGCCCGCGCGGCGGACTCGGCAAGCTGGAGGAGCTGGGCAGCTGGCTCGCCTCCGTCCAGGGACACTCCCCGGTACGGCCGGTCTCGGCGCCCAAGGTGCTGCTGTTCGCCGCCGACCACGGAGTGGCCGCGCTCGGCGTCTCCCGGATGCCCGCCGATGGCGGCACCGCGGCCCGGGTGCGTGCCGTCCTGGACGGCACCGCGCCGGTGGCCAGGCTGGCCGCGCGCTACGGCGCCGGGGTGCGGGTCGTCGACGTCGCGGTGGACACCGACCCGGCCGACTTCCCCGACGACGTGGTCGCCCACCGGATCCGCCGCGGCTCCGGACGGATCGACGTCGAGGACGCGCTCACCCCGGAGGAGACCGCCCGGGCCTTCCGGGCCGGCATGGCCGTCGCCGACGAGGAGGCCGACGCCGGCACCGACCTGGTGCTGCTCGGCGACCTCGGCGTCGGTTCCACCACGGTGGCCGGCGTCCTGGTCGGCGCGCTGTGCGGAACGGACGCGGCGGCGGTGACCGGGCGCGGCTCGGGGATCGACGACCGGGTGTGGATGGTCAAGTGCGCCACCATCCGGGACTCGCTGCGGCGGGCCCGGCCGGTGCTCGGCGACCAGCTGGCGCTGCTCGGCGCCACCGGCGGGGCCGACTTCGCGGCGATCACCGGCTTCCTGCTGCAGGCGGCCGTGCGACGGCTGCCCGTGGTCCTGGACGGTGTGGTCACGGCGGCCTGCGCGCTGGTCGCACAGCGGATCGCCTTCCGGGCGCCCGAGTGGTGGCGGGCCGGACAGTCCAGCGGCGAGCCCGCGCAGGCGAAGGCGTACGACCGACTGACCCTCACGCCGCTGCAGGACCAGGGGATCACCCTGGGCGAGGGCGTCGGCGCACTGCTGGCGCTGCCGCTGCTGCAGGCCGCGGGGGACGCGCTCGCGGACGAGGCGCCGAAGCCGTACGTGCCGGCGACGCCGAGGGAGCCCCAGGAGCCGCCGAAGCTGCCCTCGGCGGCGGACCTGCTGCGGCGGCTCTAGACACGGGAAGCACGTGCGGCCGGCCGTCAGTGCTCGGGTGACGGCCCTTCCGCTTCGAACAAGTCCTCCGTACCCCCTCGGGGCGCGGAGGCGCCCCCGTTTTCGAGCGGGGGCTTTCTTCACGTTCAAGGAGTCGGGCGATGACGGACCGCGCCGGTCGGGCCAGCTGGGGGGACGGACTGCGGTTCGGGTTCGGGACCCTGTCCGTGCTGCGGGTCCGGGTCGAGCGGTGGGACCGGGCCGCGGGCGCGCGGGCGATGGTGACGGCCCCGGTGGTGGGGCTGGTGCTGGGGACCCTGGCGGCCGCGGCCGGAGCGCCGGTGGCCTGGCGCGCGGGCGGGCCGCTCGGCGCGGTCGTGGCGGTGGGGGTGCTCGCCGCCCTGACCCGGGGGCTTCACCTGGACGGTCTCGCGGACGTCGCCGACGGCCTGGGCAGCGGCAAACCGGCCGAGGACGCGCTGCGGATCATGAAGCAGTCCGACATCGGCCCGTTCGGCGTGCTGACCCTCGTCCTGGTGCTGCTGGGCCAGGTCGCCGCGCTGGCCGGAGAGTTCGGGCACTCGCCCCTGCGCGGCGCCCTCGCGGTGCTCGCCTCGGCGACGGCCGCCCGGTGCGCGCTCGCCTGGGGCTGCCTGCGGTCCGTGCCGGCCGCCCGGCCGGGTGGGCTGGGCGCGATGGTGGCGAGCACGGTGACACCCGCCGCGGCCGCCGCCGCGACGGCCGGCGCGGCACTCGTACTGGCCGCACTCGGACTGTTCGACGGATGGTCAACCCTTCGCCTGCCGCTGGCCCTTGTGCTCGGGGTGGGCTGCGCCCGGCTGCTGCTGGGGCGGTGCGTGCGGCGGTTCGGCGGGATCACCGGGGACGTGCTCGGGGCGATGGCGGAGACCGCCGCGACCGGCACGCTGTTCGCCCTGGCGTTGCTCGGCTGACACCGGACGGCGCGTGATCCCACCATGCGGACTACCATGCGTGGAGCACCGCAGCCCTGCACCGTGGCAGGTCCTGCCCGCCCGGCGCGTACCGAGGAGCCGGGGCCTCTGGTGTGCGCGGCCGCTCCGGCGGGTGCGCGCAGCCAGGGGGCCCGGACCCGCAGGCCCCGCCGGCGGACGGCCTGCGACGGCGGGCTGCGCCGGTGCGGCAGTCTCGCCGTGACCGGCCGTGGACCGCGAAAGAACAGGACGCATTACGTGACTGCATTGTCTGTGAGCACCTCCTCCGCCGCCTCGCTGCGCGCGGACGCCCTGGTGGTCGGTGTCGCCAAGGGCCCGAAGGGCATCGTGCCGGCCCCCGGTGCCGAGGCCGTGAACGAGGCGTTCGAGGGCAAGCTGGCCGAGGTCCTCACCACCCTGGGCGCGACCGGCGCCGAGGGCGAGGCCGTGAAGGTCCCCTCCCCCGCCGGCCTGAAGGCCGCGCTCGTGCTCGCGGTCGGCCTCGGCGAGGCCGTCGAGGAGGGCTACGAGCTGGAGGCGCTGCGCCGCGCCGCCGGTGTCGCCGCCCGCACCCTGGCCGGTGCCAAGAAGGTCGCGCTGGCCCTGCCGGCCGAGTCCCCGGCGGAGGTCGAGGCGGTCGCGCTGGGCGGCCTGCTCGGCTCGTACGCCTTCGGCACGTACAAGGGCAACGGCAACGGCAAGGAGCCGGTCGGCGAGCTGATCGTGCTGGCCGCCCGCAAGGGCAGCAAGGACGCCAAGGCCGCCGTGGAGCGCGCCGCCGCGATCGGCGAGGAGATGAACCGCGCCCGCGACCTGGTCAACACCGCGCCGAACGACCTGAACCCGAAGAGCTTCGCCGCGATCGCCCAGGCCGCCGGCAAGGAGCACGGCCTCAAGGTCGAGGTGCTGGACGAGAAGGCGCTGACCAAGGGCGGCTTCGGCGGCCTGCTGGGCGTCGGCAACGGCTCGGCGAACCCGCCCCGCCTGGTGAAGGTGGCCTACACCCACCCGAAGGCCAAGGCCACCCTGGCGTTCGTCGGCAAGGGCATCACCTACGACTCGGGCGGCATCTCGCTGAAGCCGGCCGGCCACAACGAGACCATGAAGTGCGACATGGCCGGCGCCGCCGCCGTGTTCGCCGCCGTGGTGGCCGCCAAGCGCCTGGGCCTGGTCGTCAACGTGACCGCCTGGCTGGCGCTGGCCGAGAACATGCCGTCCGGCACCGCGACCCGCCCGGGCGACGTGCTGCGGATGTACGGCGGCAAGACCGTCGAGGTGCTGAACACCGACGCCGAGGGCCGTCTGGTGCTGGCCGACGCCATCGTGCGGGCCGGCGAGGAGAACCCGGACGTCATCGTCGACGTGGCCACCCTGACCGGCGCCATGGTGCTGGCCCTGGGCAACCGCACCTTCGGCGTGATGTCCAACAGCGACGAGCTGCGCGACGACCTGCACGCCCTCGCGGGCGAGGCGGGCGAGCAGTCCTGGCCGATGCCGCTGCCCGCCGACCTGCGCAAGGGCATGACCGAGTCGACCATCGCCGACCTGGCCAACATGGGCGAGCGGATGGGCGGCGGCCTGGTGGCCGGTCTGTTCCTGAAGGAGTTCGTGGCCGAGGGCATCGACTGGGCGCACCTGGACATCGCCGGCCCGGCGTTCCACGAGGGCGCCCCGTTCGGCTACACCCCGAAGGGCGGCACCGCGAGCGCGGTGCGCACCCTGGTCCGCTTCGCCGAGCGGACGGCGAACGGCAAGGCCTGATCAGGCACCCGCTCCGACGGGGCCCGGCGCACACGCGCCGGGCCCCGTCGGCGTTCCGGTCGATCCCGCCGGGTTACCTGCGAGTAGGCCGGAACGGCGCGGCGCACACCTGTTCGCTGCGGGCGAAACTTTGTTCCACAGTGCGGAAGAGACCGCGGCGAACACCGCGGAAGGCGCCCTTCCGACGGCTGTCAACACCGCGCTGAGCTGCGATGATGCCCATCCGTGGGGGGTATTCCCGCCCCGGTGACCACTCCGTGGGACACCCCTGGGGCGGACCCGGACATCAGCCACCGCGAACAAGTGCGAAGATGTATTTCCGGCACGACTGGGCGCCCCACAAAGGCTTCCGACCCACCGGACCGTACCGGCCCGGCGACCCACCCCATTGCATGGAGGACGTGACGTGGCGAACGACGCCAGCACCGTTTTCGACGTAGTCATTCTCGGAGGCGGAAGCGGCGGTTACGCCGCGGCGCTCCGCGCCGCTCAGCTGGGCCTGAGCGTTGCCCTGGTCGAGAAGGGTGAGCTGGGCGGCACCTGCCTGCACCGCGGCTGCATCCCGACCAAGGCGCTGCTGCACGCCGCGGAGATCGCGGACGAGACGAAGGAGGCCGCCGAGTTCGGCGTTCTGGCCACCTTCCAGGGCATCGACATCAACGGCGTCCACAAGTACAAGGACGACGTCATCGCCGGCCTGTACAAGGGTCTGCAGGGCCTGGTGGCGTCCCGCAAGGTCACCTTCATCCAGGGCGAGGGCAAGCTCTCCTCGCAGACCTCGGTTGACGTCAACGGCCAGCGCATCGAAGGCCGCCACATCGTCCTGGCCACCGGTTCCGTGCCGCGCTCGATCCCGGGCCTGGAGATCGACGGCAACCGCGTGATCTCCTCGGACCACGCCCTCAAGCTCGACCGCATCCCGAAGTCGGCCGTCATCCTCGGCGGCGGCGTGATCGGCGTCGAGTTCGCCTCCGTCTGGAAGTCCTTCGGCGTCGAGGTCACCATCGTCGAGGCGCTGCCGCACCTCGTCCCGCTGGAGGACGAGAACTCCTCCAAGCTGCTGGAGCGCGCCTTCCGCAAGCGCGGCATCAAGTTCGAGCTGAAGGCCCGCTTCTCGGGCGTCGAGTACACCGAGACCGGTGTCCGCGTCTCCACCGAGAACGGCAAGCAGATCGACGCCGACCTGCTGCTCGTCGCCATCGGCCGCGGCCCGGTCTCGGCCAGCCTCGGCTACGAGGAGAACGGCGTCGCGATGGACCGCGGCTACGTCCTGGTCGACGAGTACATGCGCACCAACGTGCCCACCATCTCCGCCGTCGGTGACCTCGCCCCGACCCTGCAGCTGGCCCACGTCGGCTTCGCCGAGGGCATCCTGGTCGCCGAGCGCCTGGCCGGCCTCAAGCCGGTGCCGATCGACTACGACGGCGTCCCGCGCGTGACCTACTCCAACCCCGAGGTGGCCTCCGTCGGCATCTCCGAGGCCAAGGCCGTCGAGCTGTACGGCAAGGAGAAGGTCGTCACCCTCAAGTACAACCTGGCCGGCAACGGCAAGAGCAAGATCCTGAAGACCGCCGGCGAGATCAAGCTCGTCCAGGTCAAGGACGGCGCCGTGGTCGGCGTCCACATGGTCGGCGCCCGCATGGGCGAGCAGGTCGGCGAAGCCCAGCTGATCTACAACTGGGAGGCCCTGCCGGCCGAGGTCGCGCAGCTCATCCACGCGCACCCGACCCAGTCCGAGGCCCTGGGCGAGGCGCACCTGGCGCTGGCCGGCAAGCCGCTGCACGCGCACGACTGATCGCGCCCCACCCCCCTTTTCCGGTACTTGCCCGCAAGTACTTCCCGTACGCAAGACTTGATAGGAGTCGCTGAAACCATGGCGGTCTCAGTAACACTGCCCGCGCTGGGCGAGAGCGTTTCCGAGGGCACCGTCACCCGTTGGCTGAAGGCCGAGGGTGAGCGTGTCGAGGTCGACGAGCCGCTGCTCGAAGTCTCCACCGACAAGGTCGACACCGAGATCCCGGCCCCGGCTTCCGGCATCCTCTCCTCGATCAAGGTCGGCGAGGACGAGACCGTCGAGGTCGGCGCCGAGCTGGCGATCATCGACGACGGTTCCGGCGCCCCGGCTGCCGCTCCGGCCCCGGCCGCCGAGGCCGCGCCCGCCGCCCCGGCTCCGGTCGCCGCTGCTCCGGCCCCGGTCGCCGCTCCGGCCCCGGCTGCCCCGGCCGCCGCTCCGGCCGCTCCGGCCGCCGACGCCACCCCGGTGCTGCTGCCCGCGCTGGGCGAGTCCGTCACCGAGGGCACCGTCACCCGCTGGCTGAAGGCCGAGGGTGAGACGGTCGAGGTCGACGAGCCGCTGCTTGAGGTCTCCACCGACAAGGTCGACACCGAGATCCCGTCGCCGGTCGCCGGCACCCTGGTGAAGATCCTGGTCGGCGAGGACGAGACCGCCGAGGTCGGCGCCCAGCTGGCGCTGATCGGTGCCGCGGGTGCCGTCGCCGCTGCTCCGGCTCCGGTCGCCGCTCCGGCCCCGGCTGCCCCGGCTCCGGCCCCGGTTGCCGCTCCGGCCCCGGCTGCCCCGGTCGCCCCGGCTCCGGTCGCCGCTGCTCCGGCCCCGGTCGCCGCTCCGGCTCCGGTCGCTGCTGCCCCGGTCGCCGCTGCCCCGGCCGCCGCTCCGGCCGCTCCGGCTCCGGTTGCCGCTCCGGCCCCGGCTGCTCCGGCCGCTCCGGCCGCCGACAGCGGTGACGCCTACGTCACCCCGCTGGTGCGCAAGCTCGCCGCCGAGCACGGTGTCGCGCTCTCCTCCGTCGCCGGCACCGGCGTCGGCGGCCGCATCCGCAAGCAGGACGTCATCGCCGCCGCGGAGGCCGCCAAGGCCGCTCCGGCCCCCGTCGCCGCTGCCGCCCCGGCCGCCGCGCCGAAGGCCGCCGCCGCGCCGTCCGCCCTGCGCGGCCAGACGGTCAAGATGACCCGCATGCGCAAGGTCATCGGCGACAACATGATGAAGGCCCTGCACGAGCAGGCCCAGCTGACCAGCGTGGTCGAGGTGGACGTCACCAAGATCATGTCGCTGCGCGGCAAGGCCAAGGACTCCTTCCTCGCCCGCGAGGGCGTGAAGCTGTCCCCGATGCCGTTCTTCGTCAAGGCCGCTGCCCAGGCGCTGAAGGCCCACGCGGTCGTCAACGCCCGGATCAACGAGGCCGAGGGCACCATCACCTACTTCGACACCGAGAACATCGGTATCGCGGTGGACTCCGAGAAGGGTCTGATGACCCCGGTCATCAAGGGTGCGGGCGACCTCAACATCGCCGGCATCTCGAAGAAGACCGCCGAGCTGGCCGCCAAGGTCCGCGACAGCAAGATCACCCCGGACGAGCTGTCCGGCGCCACCTTCACGATCAGCAACACCGGCTCGCGCGGTGCGCTGTTCGACACCGTGATCGTGCCGCCGAACCAGGCCGCCATCCTGGGCATCGGCGCGACCGTCAAGCGCCCGGTGGTCATCGAGGCCGACGGCGGCACCGCCATCGGCATCCGCGACATGACCTACCTGTCGCTCTCCTACGACCACCGCCTGGTGGACGGCGCCGACGCCGCCCGCTACCTGGTCGCGGTCAAGGAGATCCTGGAGGCCGGCGAGTTCGAGGTCGAGCTCGGCCTCTGACCTTCCACGGTCCCCACGGAACCCCGCCCCGTCCCCGGACGGCGCGGGGTTCCGCCGTTCCCGGCCCCGATCCGCCGTTCCCGGTTCGGCCCGAGCCGCGCCGGGCCGGGTCGTGGCATGCGCGGAAGCGGGCGAACGGGGATGCTTGAGCGGTGATGGACGAGACGGACTTCTGGCAGATCATCGACGAGACCCGGGACGACGCCGACGGCGACCCCGACGAGCAGGCCGACCGGCTGGTGGAGCGGCTCGTCCGCCTGACCCCGGACGACGTGATCGACTTCGCCCGGCTCTTCGAGGCCCGGTTCCAGCGCGCCTACCAGAACGACCTGTGGGGCGCGGCCTACCTGCTGCTGGACGGCGCCTCCGAGGACACCTTCGACTACTTCCGCTGCTGGCTGATCGCCCAGGGCCGGGACGTCTTCGAGGGCGGCCTGGCCGATCCGGACGACCTGGCGGACCTGCTGCCCGAGTTCGACGAGGAGGAGGACGGCGAGGCCGAGGACATCGGCTACGCCGCCGACGAGGCGTACGAGCGGCTGACCGGGCTGCCGCTCCCCGAGGTGGGCGGGCGGCAGCCCGGACGGCCGTCCGGTGCGGCGCTGGACTTCGACGACCCGGACGTCATGGCGAAGCGCTTCCCCAAGTTGTGGGAGCGGTACGGGGATTGAGCCGACCCGGCGGACGGGGCCGGGCCGGCCCGGGTGCACGTTGTGCAGGGCCGGCCCGGCAGCACGTTGTGCCGGGCCGGCCCGGTGCTCAGGTGGAGCTGCCGGAGGAGGTGTCCTGCTTGACGCCGTCGAGGATCCGGTCCAGCACCGAGGGGTCCGGCGCGGACGGGTCGTCGTCCACGCCGCCCTCGAAGATCACGTAGCCGCCGCCCTTGGCCGGGACGGCGGCCAGCAGGACGTAGCCCTGGGTGCCGTCCGAGGTGCGGACGTGCCAGCGCGTGGCGTAGCCGAGCACGCCGGCCACGGTGACGTAGCCGGAGCCGGCGTCGGTGTGCGTGGTGATCCCGGTGAAGATCTGCCCGGCGTAGGTGGGCATCGTGGCGTCGGCGGCGGCCTTGGGGGTCGCGCCCTGGACGGTGTCCTTCTCGACCGAGAACTGACCGCGGATGCAGGAGTTGCCGTCCGGGCAGGTGTAGCGGCCGCTGCCGAGGAAGACCGTCGAGTGGGCGGAGTTCGTCCCCGCGTCCCAGCCGTCGAAGACCGGGACGGTGATCGCGTGCTGCGGGTCCGGCACGGTGGTCTTGAGGACCGGCGCGGGCTTGGGCGCCGGCACCGTGGGGCTGGTGGTGGGCCGGGTCGGCGTCGGGCTCGGCGAGGGGCTGTTGTTCTGGGTGACGGTGACGGTGGGGTTCGGGGTCGGGTCCGCCTTCGGGTCGCCGCCGCTGAGCATGATCCCGGCGATGATTCCGCCGACGACCAGCACGGTGAGCGAGATGCCGATGATCATGCCGGACTTGTTCTTGACCGGTGGCGGGTAGCCCGGCCCGGGGTAGCCGTAGCCCGCGCCCTGGGCGGCGGGGTAGCCGGCCTGGCCCGGGTAGCCGCCCTGGCCCCCGTAGGCGTCCTGCCCGTGGGCCGCGGGGTGGCCGCCGTGGTCCGGGTAGCCGTAACCGGGCGTCGGGGCGCCGTCCTGGCCCGGGTAGCCGTAGGCCGGGGCCGGGGCGCCGACGGGATAGCCGTAGCCGGGCTTGCGGTCGGAGGGCGGCCAGGTCTGCGTCGGGGCGTCGGCGAGCTGTCCGGTGCCGCCCTGGAGCGGCCTGACCTCACTGGTCCAGGCGTTGCCGTCCCACCAGCGCTCGTGACCGGGGGTGCCGTCCGCACCCGGAACCGGGTACCACCCGGGAGGCGTCGAGTTGCTCACGGGCGTACGGTACCCGGCGTGGCGGCGGTCCAGACAGGGCGGGAGTGTCACGACTCTGCACCGCGCCCGCACGGTGTGGCCGCCGCCTCCGCGGTCTGCTCGGGCCCCTGGCGATCTGCGGGGTTCCGGGCTCAGTCGGCCAGGCGGCGGGCCATCCAGATGTCGTCCACGTAGGAGCCGTCGATCAGGAACTCCTCGGCCAGCGAGCCCTCGACGACGAAGCCGCAGCTCTCGTAGAGGCGGCGGGCCGGGGCGTTCCAGCCGAGCACCCTCAGGGTCATCTTCCGGGCGCCCGCGGCCCGGGCCGCGTCGCAGGCCGCCTCGACCAGCCGGCGGCCGATGCCCCGGCCGCGGACCGTGCCGTCGACGCCGAGGCCCTGGATCTGGCGGACGTGGCGGTTGCCGGCCAGCGGGGTCGGCGGGACCTGGCGGACGTACCCGACGATCCGGCCGTCCAGGACGGCCAGCAGGAACTGCTCGGGGGTGTGGCGCTCGTCGAACACCGTGTCCGCGGCGGGCGGTTCCGGGGAGACGTCGGACAGGGTGGACCAGGCGGCGCGGTTGAGAACGGCGAGTTCGCGCTCGTCCTCGGGCTGCGCCGGACGGATGATCAGATCGTCTTCGGGCATGCGCGTCATGCTAGTGAGCCGCATGCGAACGTGACAGGCCTTCGGGACGGCGGGGGCGGTCGGGCCCGTCGGGGCGGCAGGGGCGGTCGGGGCCGTCGGGGCGGCCCGGGCGGTCCGGGCGGTCGGGAACTGCGAGGATGGGCGCATGCGCATCGCTGTCACAGGCTCCACGGGTTTGATCGGTTCGGCGCTCGTCCGCTCCCTGCTGGCGGACGGCCACGAGGTGGTCCGGCTGGTCCGGCACCGGTCCAGGACGGGCCCGCAGCCCGACGGCAGCACGGCCATCGGCTGGAACCCGCTGCTCGGCGAGGTCCAGCAGGACGGGCTGGACGGCGTCCAGGCGGTGGTGCACCTGGCCGGAGCCGGGGTCGGCGACCACCGCTGGACCGACGCCTACAAGCGGGAGATCCGGGAGAGCCGCGTCTACGGCACCGAGACGCTGGCCACCGCGCTGGCCGGGATGAAGGAACCGCCCCGGGTCCTCGTGAGTGCCTCCGCGGTCGGCTGGTACGGGCAGACCGGCGACCGGGTGATCGACGAGGACTCCCCCGCCGGCGACGACTTCCTGGCCGAGGTCTGCCTGGAGTGGGAGGCCGCCGCCAGGCCCGCCGAGCGGGCCGGGATCCGGGTCGTCCACCCGCGCACCGGAATGGTGCTCTCCTCGACCGGCGGGGCGGGCGGGCGGCTGTTCCCGCTGTTCAAGCTGGGCCTGGGCGGGCGGCTCGGCGACGGGCAGCAGTACTGGAGCTTCATCTCGCTGCACGACGAGGTGGCCGCGCTGCGCTTCCTGATCGACCACGACGACCTGTCCGGCGCCTTCAACCTGACGGCACCGAACCCGGCGACCAACGCCGAGCTGACCGCCGCGATCGGGCGGGCGCTGCGGCGACCGACGCCGTTCCCGGTGCCGGAGGCGGTGCTCAAGGTCGTGCTGGGCGAGCTGGCGGTCGAGGTGGTCGGCAGCCACCGGGTGGTGCCGCGGCGGCTCTCGGACGCGGGCTTCCGCTTCACGCACCCGGACGTCTACTCGGCGGTGCTCGCGGCGCTGTGACGTACGCGCGCCGGGCTCCGTGCGTACCCCCGGCTACGGCATCCACCCTGGCCAGGGGCATATGCCGAGCGGGGGTCGGACGGGGCTCCGGGAGGGGGCGCACGGGAGCACACGGCGGGCGCGTCGCACGCCCCCGGTGACCGTGCGCGCCCGCCGACCCCTGAACCCGGCCACCACGGCGCACTGTCCGTGACCGCGCCCCCGCCCGGCGCCGCACAACCCCGACCCGCCCTCGAATCCGGCTCGATGCGCTTGTCTGATGCTCACACTGACTGGGCATCACCCTCCTCGGACCGTGTCCCGGCACCCCGCTGCCTGCGTCGGCCGGAGCCCCGGGACCAGGGAGGGAGCACGCCAGTGCCCACGTACGACTTCACCCGCCGCGCCCGTCGGCCGTCCGACCCGGACGTCGTCGTGGTCGGCGCCGGCCTCGCTGGCCTGGCCGCCGCCCGCGAACTCACCGGCCGCGGCCTCACCGTTCGGCTCCTGGAGAGCAGCGACCGGATCGGCGGCCGGATGGCCACCCGCGAGCTGGACGGATTCCGGCTCGACGACGGCAGTCACCTGCTGAACACGGCCTTCCCCGAGCTGCGCCGCGCGCTCGACCTCGACCGCCTCGACCTGCGCCCGCTCGCGCCCGGCGTACTCGTGCACAGCGGCGGCCGCCGGTACCGCGCCGGGGACCCGCAGCTCACCGCCGCCCGCCAGGCCGCCACCCGGGGCCCGCTCGGCAGCCCGCTGGACAAGGCCCGGCTGGGCAGCTGGCTCGGCCGGCTCGCCACCACCCCGATCAGCCGGCTGCAGGCCCGGCCGGAGACCACCGCCGCCCGCGCGCTGGCCGGCCACGGGCTCGCCCCGCGCACCGTCGACGGCTTCCTGCGCCCGCTGCTCAGCGCCCTGCTCAGCGATCCAGCGCTCGGCACCAGCAGCCGGGTCGCCGACCTGGTGCTGCGCTCGTACGCGCGCGGGCGGCTCTGTCTGCCCGCCGGCGGGATCGCCGCGGTACCGGCCCAACTGGCCGCCGCCCTGCCCGCCGGCACCGTCCGCACCGGGGTGCAGGTCACCTCGATCGCCGCGGACGGCGTGGAGACCGCCGGCCACGGCCGGATCGGCGCCCAGGCCGTCGTCGTCGCCACCGACGCCCGCTGCGCCGCCGAACTGCTGCCCGGTCTGCGGCTGCCGGCCTTCCACCCCGTCACGACCTTCTACCACGCGGCCGACCGCGCCCCGGTGGGCGAAGCCGTGCTGCTGCTCGACGGCGACCGGCCGAACGGACACCCGCCGCTGGTCTCGCACTCACTGGTGCTCAGCGAGCTGCACCCGTCCTACGCCCCGGCCGGTCAGGCGCTGGTCGCCACCACCGTGCTCGGGCGGCGCGCCTTCGACGCGGGCGGCCCGGCCGGACTGGAACCGGCCGTCCGGGCCCGGCTCGCCGAGCTGTACGGCACCGCCACGACGGGCTGGCAGTTCCTCAGCGTGCGGCACGTCCCGGACGCGCTGCCCGCGATGCCGCCGCCGCACAACACCCGGCGCCCGGTGCGCCTGCTGGCCGGGCTGTACGTCGCGGGGGACCACCGGGACACCAGCACCGTGCAGGGCGCGCTGGTCTCCGGGCGGCGGGTGGCGCAGGCGGTGCTGCGCGACCTCGGCGTCCCGGCCGACGTGCGGGAGGCGGAGGCGGCGGCCTGAGGAGCCCGTTCGGTTCCGGGGCCCGGCGGCGGTCGGCGGACGGCTGTTGTCACCGTTCGGCGGCGTCGGTTGCCGGCGGTCGGCAGACGGCTGTGGTCTTCCCGGGGTGAGCAGGGCACGTCGGCGGTCCGCCGGGTGAGGGACGGACCGGCGGCGTGCCGGGAAGCCGAGGGCCCGGGCTTCGGCCCGGGCCCCTCGTCGGCCCGGACGGTCAGATCACCCCCGCCTGGCGGGCCGTCTCCTCGAAGGCGCGGGCGACCGGGCTGCCGCGGTACGGGGTGAGGCGGCGGTGGAAGTCCCGGACGTACTCCAGGGAGCGGGCCGAGCGCATCTCCCCCGCCGCCCGCAGCGCGTCGGTCGCCATGGTGCAGGCCTCGTCGAGGTCCCCCATGCCGAGCCGGGCGGTGGCCAGCACCAGTCGGCAGAAGATCCGGCTGCGCGCGTAGGCGGGCGAGCGCAGCCGCAGTGACTTCTCGGCGTGCTGCGCGGCGGTGCGCCACTGCTGCAGGTCGCGGTAGCAGTGGGCGAACTCGTCGGAGAGCTGCGCTTCGTCGAAGTACCGTGCCCAAGCGGGCAGTTCGTCGCCGGTACGGGCCGCTGCGAGGGCCCGCTCGGCGCGCACCAGGGCGGTGGTGCAGGAGCGGACGTCGCCCAGCAGGCCGTGCCCGCGGGCCTCGGCGGCGTGCATCAGCGACTGGACCACCGGCGGGACGGAGGTGCCCACGCCCTGCTGCGCGACGCGGGCGAGCTGGACCGCCTCCCGTCCGTGGCCGAGGTGGACGGCCTGCTGGCTCATCGTCACCAGCACGTAGCCGCCGAGCGCGCGGTCCCCCGCGGCCTGGGACAGCCGCAGCGCCTGGACGAAGTAGCGCTGGGCCAGGCCGTGTGCGGCGATGTCGAAGGACGTCCAGCCGGCCAGCCGGGTCAGGTCGGCGACGGCACCGAACAGGGCCCGGCCGATCTGCTCGCCGTAGCGGCCGCGCAGCATCGGCTCGGCCTCGCTCTCCAGGTAGCGGACCAGCGCCTGGCGGGCGTGCCCGCCCCCGTAGGCGTGGTCGAGCGCGCGGAAGAGGTCGCCGACGGCGCGGATGGCGGCGATGTCGCCGCGGCCGACCCGCAGGGCGGGGCGGGACTCGCGGGCCGGGTCGGTGTACGGCGGCTCGACGGCGACCGGCGGGCGGCGGCTCTGGGTGGGCACCCGGCCGATGGTGGGGGCGGTGCCGGTCGTGCCGGCCGTGCTGCGCGCCGTGGGCGCACCGGCGAGCCCGGCGGCGGAGCCGCGTGCCGGGCCCACCGGGGACGAGCCGGGTGCGCTCTGCGGGGCACCGGTGATGGCGGCGGAGGCGCTGCCGGCGGCCGGTGGTCCGGCGGCGGTGTCCGGGCGGGCCAGCGTGGAGCCGTCCCGGGCGACGCGCTCGTCGGTGCGGCCGATCAGCCAGTCGCGGCTGGGCACGACCAGGCCGGCCGGGGTGAAGGCGATCCGGCGCAGCTCGGACTGCGGGCCGTTGTCCTTGCGCCACATGCTCGCCACGATGTCCACCGCCTCCTGCGGCGTCTCGGCGAACTCCAGGCCGGCGTAGACCGGGGCGCAGGCGTCCAGACCGAGGTCCTGGGCGGTGAGGCGGCGGCCGAGGCGGCGGGTGAAGACCTCGGCGATCAGGGCCGGGGTGGCGCCGCGGGGTTGCTGCCCGCGCAGCCAGCGGGTGACCGAGGTCTTGTCGTAGCGCAGGTCGAGGCCGTGTTCCAGGCCGAGCTGGTCGACCCGGCGAGCCAGGCCGGCGTGCGAGAAGCCGGCCTCCTCGATCAGTGCGGCGAGCTGGCCGTTCTGCGGGGCCGGGCCGGAGTGGCCGGAGCCCCGCGCGGGGGTGCCGGGGGTCTCGTGCCGTTCGGGTGTGGCCTGCGCGGGCAGCCGCAGCTCGTCGGCGGTCGAGGCGTCGGCGGTCAGCGTGTCGCCCGTGAGGGCGTTCGGGGCCAGGGCGTCGGGGGCGTCCGGAAGGCTCCGACCGACCGGCCCTCGGTGGTGGCCGAGCGGGTCGAGCGGTCCGTACGCCGGGCTGTCGGTTGCAGGCCGTTGGGGCATGTCTGTCAACACCTCTCGGACGTCGCACCGGGCTCTACCAGCACTTCGGCGGCCTGGGGCGGCGCCCCCTGTCGGGAATCGGCGTGAATGTAGCGAGCATTCGGGCGCTATGGGTGGATCTGACCGAGCAATCCTCCGAACGGGTGAAGCAACCGCGCCCATTGTGGGGAAGCGGGGTCACCATGGGTTTGGCTTTCCGGGGTCGAACCGTCGATCGAGGGTCGTAGTGGTTGCCGCCACAGCCCGGCGGGATGCTGTGGCGGCCCGCCACATGGGAGCCGGGGCAACCGATTCCTACCGTTCTCGGCCATGGACACCACTACAGCCCGCCCGCTCGACGGCCGTACGGCCCTGGTCACCGGGGCCGCCTCGGGCATCGGCCGGGCCTGCGCCGAGGCCTTCGCCGGGGCCGGCGCCCGGGTCTACGTCGTCGACCTCTCGGCCGGTCCGGCCGCGGAGCTCGCCGAGCGGATCGGCGGGCGCGCGATCGTCACCGACCTCGCCGACCCCGAGGCCGTGGACGCCCTGCCGGACGACGCCGACATCGTGGTCAACAACGCCGGGCTCCAGCACGTCGCCCCGGTGCACGAGTTCCCGCCCGAGCGCTTCACCCTCATCCAGCGGGTGATGGTCGAGGCCCCGTTCCGCATCCTGCGCCGGACCCTGCCGCACATGTACGGGCGCGGGTGGGGACGGGTCGTCAACATCTCCTCCGTCCACGGCCTGCGCGCCAGCGCCTTCAAGTCCGCGTACGTCACCGCGAAGCACGCCCTGGAGGGCCTGAGCAAGACGGTCGCCCTGGAGGGCGCCCCGCACGGCGTCACCAGCAACTGCATCAACCCCGGCTACGTCCGGACCCCCCTGGTGGAGAAGCAGATCGCCGCCCAGGCGCTCGCGCACGGCATCCGCGAGGACGAGGTCGTCGAGCGGATCATGCTCGACCGCACCGCCGTGAAGCGCCTCATCGAACCCGACGAGGTCGCCCAACTCGCCCTCTGGCTCTGCTCGCCCACCGCCTCCTACATCACCGGCGCCAGCCTCCCCGTCGACGGCGGCTGGACGGCCCACTGAGGTCATGGGGCCTGAACCCGTATCAACCCCCGGGACTATGTGGGTCACGCACATAGTCCCCGGAGCGGGGGGTTCCTACCTTGTGGCGACATCGTCTCCCCCGGCCTGGAAGTGGTGACCCATGACCGCAGCAGCCCCCAGCCGCTCACTCCCTCGGGTAGTGGCGGCGAGTCTGATCGGGACCACCATCGAGTGGTACGACTACTTCTTGTACGGAACGGCGGCGGCGCTGGTGTTCGGGAAGGTGTTCTTCCCGCACAGCGATCCGCTGACGGGGACGCTGCTGTCGTTCCTCACGTACGCGATCGGGTTCGCGGCGCGGCCGATCGGCGCCCTGGTGTTCGGGCACTTCGGGGACCGGGTGGGGCGCAAGCGGCTGCTGGTGGTGAGCCTGCTGCTGATGGGCGGGGCGACGACGGCGATCGGGCTGCTGCCGACGTACGACTCGATCGGGGTCACGGCGCCGGTGCTGCTGACGACGTTGCGGCTGGTGCAGGGGTTCGCGCTCGGCGGTGAGTGGGGCGGGGCCGTGCTGCTGGTGTCGGAGCACGGGGACCAGCGGCGGCGCGGCTTCTGGGCGTCCTGGCCGCAGGGCGGGGCGCCGGCCGGGAACCTGCTGGCGGCGGGGGTGCTGTCGCTGATGACCTCGCTGCAGTCGGACGCGGCGTTCCTGTCGTGGGGCTGGCGGGTGCCGTTCCTGCTGTCGGCGGTACTGGTCGCGGTCGGGATGTGGATCCGGCTCGCGGTGGACGAGTCGCCGCTGTTCAAGGCCGCGCTGGCGGCGCAGCAGAACCGGGAGACCGCCGAACAGCCGCCGCTGGTCAGCGTGTTGAGGAACCACTGGCGGGAGGTGCTGGTGGCCATGGGGGCGCGGATGGCGGAGAACATCTCGTACTACGTGATGACGACGTTCGTGCTGACCTACGCGGTCACCCACGCGCACTTCGGCAAGCAGAGCGCGCTGAACGCCGTACTGATCGGCTCCGCGGTCCAGTTCGCGCTGATCCCGCTGTTCGGCGCGCTGTCCGACCGGGTCGGGCGCAAGCCGGTGTACCTGGTGGGCGCGGTCGGGGTCGGGATCTGGGCGTTCGTGTTCTTCGGGATGGTGGACACCCGGTCGTTCGGCTCGCTGGTGCTCGCGGTGACCGTCGGGCTGGTCTTCCACAGCGCGATGTACGCGCCCCAGGCGGCCTTCTTCTCCGAAATGTTCGCCACCCGGATGCGCTACTCGGGCGCCTCTATCGGGGCCCAGTTCGCCTCCGTGGCGGCCGGCGCCCCGGCGCCGCTGATCGCCACCGCGCTGCTGAAGGACTACGGCAGCTCGACCCCGATCTCGGTGTACGTCGCCATCGCGGCGGCAGTCACGGTGCTGGCGGTGCTCTGCGGGCGGGAGACCAGGGGGCGGGACCTCGCCGCGATCGACGAACAGGCGGGCCGGGAAGCGCAGTCGGCGGACGCCGGTGCGGTCGGGAAGCCCGCCGTGGCCTGAGGACCGAGCCGCTACCATCGCGATTTCCCGGAATCGACGAACCGACGCCGATTGGCGGCACGCACCATGAACCACCCTCACGAAAGCGCCGCCCCCGCGCTGCGGCGACTGCTCGACCTGCTCGCCTCGGGCGCCGCCACCGAGGACTTCGCCGACGTGTTGGCCGACGCCCGCCGCCGCGGGGCGTCGGCCGGCACCCTCGCCGAGATCGACGACGCCACCTGGCAGGCCCTGCGCGTCCACCGCACCCTGCGTCAACACCGCCGCCGAGAAGCGGAGTTGACCGCACTGTTCGACACCGCCGGGGACCTCGCCGCCTCCCGGGAGCTGGACACCGTGCTCCAGGCGATCGTCCGCCGGGCCCGGATGCTGCTCGGCACCGACACCGCGTACCTGACCCTGCCGGACGAGGCCGCCGGTGACACCTACATGAGGGTCACCGACGGCTCCGTCTCCGTCCTGTTCCAGACCCTGCGGCTCAGCCTCGGCGACGGCCTGGGCGGGCTGGTCGCACAGACCGCCCGCCCGTACGCGACCCCCGACTACCGCACCGACGAGCGCTTCCACCACACCGGCACGATCGACGCGGGCGTCCTGGACGAGGGCCTGGTGGCGATCATCGGGGTGCCGCTGCTGCTCGGCGGCCAGGTCATCGGGGTGTTGTTCGCCGCCGACCGCTCGCCCCGCGCCTTCTCCCCCGACGAGGTCGCGCTGCTCTGCACGCTCGCCGCGCACGCCGCGATCGCCCTGGACACCGCCAAGTCGCTGGCCGACACCCGGGCCGCGCTCGCCGAGCTGAACGCCGCCAACGAGCTGGTCCGGGCGCACTCCGCCGCCGTCCAGCGCGCCGAGCAGGCGCACGACCGGCTCACCGACCTGGTGCTGCGCGGCGCCGAGGTGCCGGACGTCGCCGCCGCCGTCGCGGCCCTGCTGGGCGGGGAGATAGCGGTCCTCGACGCCGAGGGCGAGCCGCTGGCCGGACGCGCCGCACCCGCCGCCGAGCTGGCCGCGGCAGCCGCCGCCTCCCGTACCGAGGGACGGTCCGTACGGCACGGCGAGCAGTGGGTCTGCGCGGTGCTGGCCGGGCACGACGCGCTGGGCACCATGGTGCTGCGCGGACGGCCCGACCTCGACGACGCCGACCGGCGCCTCTTCGAACGGGCCAGCGTGGTGACCGCGCTGCTCCTGCTGCTGCGCCGCTCGGTGGCCGAGACCGAGAACCGGGTCCGCGGCGAACTGCTCACCGACCTGCTCACCTCCCCCGAACGCGACCCGGCCGGACTCACCGCGCGCGGCCGCCGGCTCGGCGTCGACCTCGCCCGGCCGCACCTGGTGCTGGTGGCGGAACCCGCCGAGCCGACCGGCACCGACCGCGGACGGCTGGCGGGCGCGGCCCGCCGCTACCTGTTCGGCTCCCGGGGCGTCAGCGCCGAGCACGGCGAGGCCGTGGTGCTGCTGGCCCCGGTCGAGGCCGGCACCGACGGGGATCCCGAGGACACCGCCCGGCAGGCCGCCGAACGGCTGGCCCGACTGGCCGGCTTCCCCGTCACCGTCGGCGCGGGCCGCCCGTCCGCCGGTCCGACCGCGCTGGCGGCCGCGTACGCCGAGGGCCTGCGCTGCGTACGGGCGCTGCGGGTGCTCGGCCGCGCCGGGGAGGGCGCCTCGGCCCGTGCGCTCGGCT
This sequence comes from Kitasatospora sp. NPDC101447, assembly GCF_044767225.1. Classification (NCBI taxonomy): domain Bacteria; kingdom Bacillati; phylum Actinomycetota; class Actinomycetes; order Kitasatosporales; family Streptomycetaceae; genus Kitasatospora; species Kitasatospora sp. NPDC101447. The sequence goes on along the minus strand of NZ_JBIWNL010000007.1, from coordinate 175,578 downwards.
TCCTCGGGGTGCTGCTCGGCGACGGCCACGACGTGGACGGCTTCGTCGGCGCGACCCTCGGCCCGCTGCTCGCGTACGACTCCCGGCGCGGCACCGAGCTGGTCCGCACCCTGCGCGCCTACTTCGACTGCGGCGGCAGCCTCACCCGGGCCAAGGACGAGCTGCACGTCCACGTCAACACGGTGGTGCAGCGGCTGGACCGGGTCGAGGCGCTGCTCGGGCGGGACTGGAACCACCCGGAGCGGTCGCTGGAACTCCAGCTCGCGCTGCGCCTGCAGCTGCTCGCGGGGGCCTGAGCGGGCCACCGGGCGGGGGTCGGAGCGGGCGACCGGGCGGGGGCCTGAGCGGGCCACCGGGCGACGCCGGGCCGATGGCGGGCGGGGCACCGGGCGGGCGCGGGGCGGGGCGCCGGGCCGGGACAAGGCGGCTGGTCGACCCCGGTCGGGCTGGGCGTACACGGGCTGGGCGTACAGTGGCGAGGTTGGTCTCGAACGCCTGGCAAGGAGCGGCAGCGGTGAGCGAGAACGTGCGTTTTGTTCACATGGGCATAGGTGAGCGCACCGTGCCCTACCAGGAAGCGTGGGAGGAGCAGCAGCGGCTGCACGCCCTGCGGGTCGCGGACGAGATCCCCGACACCGTCCTGCTCCTGGAGCACCAGTCCGTCTACACCATGGGCAAGCGCACCAACCCCGCCGACCTGCCGCTCGACGGCACCCCGGTGGTCGAGGTCAACCGGGGCGGCGAGATCACCTGGCACGGCCCCGGCCAGCTGGTCGGCTACCCGATCGTCAAGCTGCCCGACCCGATCGACGTCATCGCCTACGTCCGCCGGCTGGAGGAGGCGCTGATCCGCGCCGCCGCCGACTTCGGCGTCGGGACCACCCGGGTCGAGGGCCGCAGTGGGGTCTGGGTGCTGGGCGAGTCCCTCCCGGACGCCGTGGTCGACCCGGCCCAGGTGGTGGACCTCGGCAAGCTGACCCTGCGGATGGGCCTGCCGCTGGGCATCGACCCGCGACTGGCCGGCCCCGAGTACGCGCCCTCCAACGCCGGACAGCGCGGTGACGACCGCAAGCTCGCCGCCATCGGCGTGCGGGTCGCCCGCGGGGTGACGATGCACGGCTTCGCGCTCAACTGCGCCCCGGACATGACCTGGTTCGACAAGATCGTGCCGTGCGGCATCCGCGACGCGGGTGTGGCCTCGCTCACCGGCGAGCTGAAGCGCGAACTCACCGTCGCCGAGGCGGCGCCGGTGGTCGAGCGGCACCTGACGGAGCTCTTCGCCGAGCTGCCGGAGCCCGCGCTCAGCCGCTGACCCGGCCCCGGCCGGACCGGCCTGCGCGGGCCCGGCGGCCGGAAAACCGCCGAGTGCACTGGGAATCTACTCACCGGTAGCCGTGTTGCCCTGCGATTGCAGGGCGGCAGGCCCGGCGAAGGCCGTACAACCACAGGCGTACCCTGGGGGTACCCCGTCTAGTTCTAGGAGTCGCACGTGTCCGCTGTCGCGCCCGACGGCAGGAAGCTTCTCCGCCTGGAGGTCCGCAACAGCGAGACCCCCATCGAGCGGAAGCCCGAGTGGATCAAGACCCGCGCGAAGATGGGCCCGGAGTACAACGCCCTGCAGTCGCTGGTGAAGAAGGAGGGGCTGCACACGGTCTGCCAGGAGGCCGGCTGCCCCAACATCTTCGAGTGCTGGGAGGACCGCGAGGCGACCTTCCTCATCGGCGGTGACCAGTGCACCCGCCGCTGCGACTTCTGCCAGATCGACACCGGCAAGCCCGCCGAGTTCGACCGCGACGAGCCGCGCCGGGTCGCCGAGTCCATCGTCACCATGGACCTCAACTACGCCACCATCACCGGCGTCGCCCGCGACGACCTGGAGGACGGCGGCGCCTGGCTGTACGCCGAGACCGTGCGCCAGGTGCACGCGATGACCGCCGGCCGCGAGGCCGGCCGCACCGGCGTCGAGCTGCTCATCCCCGACTTCAACGCGGTGCCCGAGCAGCTGGCCGAGGTCTTCTCCTCCCGCCCCGAGGTGCTCGCGCACAACGTCGAGACGGTGCCGCGGATCTTCAAGCGGATCCGCCCGGCGTTCCGCTACGAGCGCTCCCTGGACGTCATCACCCAGGCGCGCGCGGCCGGACTGGTGACCAAGTCCAACCTGATCCTGGGCATGGGCGAGACCCGCGAGGAGGTCAGCCAGGCGCTCGCCGACCTGGTCGGCGCCGGCTGCGAACTCATCACCATCACCCAGTACCTGCGCCCCTCGCTGCGCCACCACCCGGTGGAGCGCTGGGTGAAGCCGCACGAGTTCGTCGAGCTCCAGCAGGAGGCCGAGGAGCTGGGCTTCGCCGGCGTCATGTCGGGCCCGCTGGTGCGGTCGTCGTACCGGGCCGGCCGGCTGTACCGGCAGGCGCTGGAGCGGCGCGAGCAGGCCGCGGTCTGACCGGTTCCCGGCAGGTTTGAGCCATTGGAAGGGCGGAGCTGCGGCTCCGCCCTTCCTGGGTTCACCACGCTTTGACTGCCTGGTCACGGGCTGGTAACACGGGGTGGGGACGATGGACGCTCAGCAAGCGTTCGATTCTTCTCAGCCACGATCAGCCACGAGAGGAGCTGTTCGGCATGGAGATGCGGATCCGGTCGGTGAGGGCGGCGCTGCGGTTCGCCGAGAGCGTCCTGCTGGCGCCCGGCCAGCAACACGCGCGCCAGAACGCCTGGGCGGCGGTCTGCGAGAACCGCCGGTACGCGGCGGACCGCCACCACGACGCGGTCGCGGTGGAAACGGCGGGGGCCCGGGCCGCACGGCGGTGACGCCCGCGGCGGTGAGCCCGCGGTGGTGACGCCCATGGCGGCACGCCCCCCCGACGGCGCCTCCCGCGACGGTGCGCCCGCGGCAGTGACGCCCCGGCGCCGTTCGGGGCTTCCGGCGTCGCTGTGCGCGACGGTGTACAGGCACTCGGGTCACGGTTCGGGCGAACGGGTACCCGGGCTTGGATATCCCGCACAGGTGCCACGTACCATGAGCGTTATGGCGAGGGAAACATCCGAGAACCCCGGGCGGCTGAAGCAGATCCGTCTGGCGTACACCATGACCAAGAAGGTCGACACCAAGATCGGCCTGATCATCGCCGGCGTCGGCCTGCTGACCTTCGGCGTGTTCCTCGCCATCGGCTTCGCGATCGACCACCCCGTCTACCTGGGCATCCTGGGCTTCATCGTGGCCGTGCTGGCCATGGCGATCGTCTTCGGGCGCCGGGCCGAGCGCGCCGCGTTCGGACAGATGGAGGGGCAGCCGGGCGCGGTCGCTGCGGTGCTGAACAACATCCGGCGCGGCTGGAGCTCCAGCACCACCCCGGTCGCGGTCACCCGCAACCAGGACGCGGTCTACCGCGCCGTGGGCCGGGCCGGCATCGCGCTGATCGGTGAGGGCAACCCGAACCGGGTGCGCCAGCTGCTGGCCTCCGAGAAGAAGAAGATGGCCCGTGTGGTCGGCGACGTGCCGGTGCACGACATCGTGGTGGGCAACGGCGAGGGCGAGATCCCGCTGAAGAAGCTGCAGGTGCACCTCATGCGCCTGCCCCGCGCGATCACCGCCGCCCAGGTCACCGAGACCAACGACCGGCTGCGCGCGCTGGGCGACCTGCTCTCCAAGGCGCCGATCCCCAAGGGCCCGATGCCCAAGGGCGCCCGGATGCCCAAGGGTGGCCAGGCCCGCTGACCCCCTCCCTCCCTTACGACACGAGAACGGCCCCGCCGCGGAACCTCCGCGGCGGGGCCGTTTCGACGTCCCGCCGTCTTTCGACGTCCCGCCGTTCCGGCGGGCAGATCGTTCCGGCGGGCAGATCGTTCCGGCGGGCAGACGGGCAGACGGGCGGACGGGCCGCGCTAGATCCGGACCTCGACGGTGCCGACCGCCTTGTCGTGCAGGCCCCGGGTGTCACGGTCCCAGACCAGCGGGGGCACCACCAGGCAGAGCAGCAGGGTGCGCAGCAGGACCTGCGGGATGGTCGCGCGACCGCCGTCCAGGCGGACCACCCGGAGGCCGAACAGCCGCTTGCCGACCGTCGTACCGGTGGTGGACAGCAGCAGGGCCACCACGACGAAGTACAGCGGGCTGGTCCACAGGTTGGCCTCGGTGAGGTCGCCTCGGGCGATCAACCCGTACGAGATCAGGGAGATCAGCCAGGCGTCCACGAACAGGGCGCCGATGCGCCGACCGGGGCCGGCGAGCGAGCCGGAGCCCTCCTCCGGCAGCCCGAGGCGCTCGCCGCGGTAGCCGAAGTCGGCGCCCATCTTCTCGGCGGCCGCCTTGGGGCCGTCGATCCACGATCCCAACGCTTCTCTGGTGTCCACGAATCCACACTAACCGGGCTGACGGCGCGCACTGCCACCGGCACCCCTCCGGGCGGGGAGCTGCCCCCGACCGGGTGAATCCGGCGCGCGGGGCGTTTCCGGACGGGCTTCCAAGTGGTCCAGACCACTTCTGGAGGGGTGCCCAGGTCGGCAGGGTGATTTGCCCTGCCCCGTACGCCTTTGCCGCCCGTCCGGGGGGTGTGGTTAACATCGAGGAAACGAGCGGGTCACCGGCTGGAAACGACCCATTCCTAGGGTGAGCCCAATTCGCACGCCGAGGAGGATGGATGTTCAACAACGCCGCCGAAGTGAAGCAGTTCATCCAGGACAACGACGTGAAGTTCGTCGATGTCCGATTCTGCGACCTGCCGGGCGTCTTGCAGCACTTCTCCGTACCTGCGGCGACCTTCGATCCGTCCGAGATCCTGATGTTCGACGGCTCGTCGATCCGCGGCTTCCAGGCCATCCACGAGTCCGACATGGCCCTGGTCCCGGACCTCGCCACAGCCCGGCTCGACCCCTTCCGGGCCGAGAAGCACCTCAACATCAACTTCTTCATCCAGGACCCGGTCACGGGCGAGGCCTACAGCCGTGACCCGCGCAACGTCGCCAAGAAGGCCGAGGCCTACCTCGCCTCCTCCGGCATCGCCGACACCGCGTTCTTCGGGCCCGAGGCCGAGTTCTACGTGTTCGACTCGGTCCGCTTCGAGACCAGCGCCAACGCGTCCTTCTACCACATCGACTCGGAGGCCGGCGCCTGGAACAGCGGCGCCGCCGAGGGCGACGCACGCGGCTACAAGGTCAAGTACAAGGGCGGGTACTTCCCCGTCCCGCCGGTCGACCACTTCGCCGACCTGCGCGCCGAGATGTCGCTGGAACTGGCCCGGGCCGGACTGGAGGTCGAGCGCCAGCACCACGAGGTCGGCACGGCCGGCCAGGCGGAGATCAACTACAAGTTCAACACCCTGCTGCACGCCGCCGACGACCTGATGCTGTTCAAGTACATCATCAAGAACGTCGCCTGGCGGAACGGCAAGACCGCCACCTTCATGCCGAAGCCGATCTTCGGCGACAACGGCTCGGGCATGCACGTCCACCAGTCGCTGTGGACCGACGGCACGCCGCTGTTCTACGACGAGCAGGGCTACGCCGGGCTCTCCGACACCGCCCGCTACTACATCGGCGGCCTGCTCCGGCACGCCCCCTCGCTGCTGGCGTTCACCAACCCCTCGGTGAACTCCTACCATCGCCTGGTGCCGGGCTTCGAGGCCCCGGTCAACCTGGTCTACTCGCAGCGCAACCGCTCGGCCGCGATCCGCATCCCGATCACCGGCTCCAACGCCAAGGCCAAGCGCATCGAGTTCCGCGCGCCGGACCCGTCCTCCAACCCGTACCTGGCCTTCTCCGCCATGCTGATGGCCGGCCTCGACGGCATCCGCAACAAGATCGAGCCGCTGGAGCCGGTCGACAAGGACCTCTACGAGCTGGCCCCCGAGGAGCACGCCAACGTCCCGCAGGTGCCCTCCTCCCTCCCGGCCGTCCTGGAGGCGCTGGAGGCCGACCACGAGTACCTGCTCGCGGGCAACGTCTTCACCCCGGACCTGATCGAGACCTGGATCGACTTCAAGCGCACCAACGAGATCGCCCCGATCGCGCTCCGGCCGCACCCGCACGAGTTCGAGCTGTACTACGACCTGTAGGGAGGCCTCAGACCTGCGGAAACGCAGGTCGGTCCGTCATGGACGACTGCCCGGCACACTTCCGGTGTGCCGGGCAGTCGTGCGTGTCGGGGGCGCTTCAGTCGGCGGCGGTCACCAGCCCCACCCGGTAGGCGAGGACGACCGCCTGGACGCGGTCGCGCAGGCCGAGTTTGGTGAGGATCCGCGAGACGTAGGTCTTGACCGTCTCGGGGGAGATGAAGAGCGCGGCGGCGATCTCCGCGTTCGACAGGCCCTCCGCGATCAGTTCGAGCACCTCCAGTTCACGGGCGGTCAGCGCCCTGACCAGGTCCGCCCGGCCCGGCCGGGCGGTGTCGGCCGGGCGCAGCCGTTCGGCGAACCGGCCGATGAGGTGGCGGGTGACGGTGGGGGCGAGGAGGGCCTCGCCGCGGGCGACGGTGCGGATGCCGGCGACGAGTTCGGCGGGCGGCGAGTCCTTGAGGAGGAAGCCGCTGGCGCCGGCGCGGAACGCGTCGTAGACGTAGGCATCCACGTTGAAGGTGGTGACGACCAGGACCTTCGGCGGTTCGACCACCTCGGGGCCGGCCAGCTTCCGGGTGGCCTCGATGCCGTCGAGCAGGGGCATCCGGATGTCCATCACGACGACGTCGGGGTGCAGGCGCTGTGCGGCCGACACCGCCTCGTGCCCGTTCCCGGCCTCGCCGACGACCTCCATGTCGGGCTGCGCGGAGAAGATGGTGACGTACCCGGTACGGACGAGTGCCTGGTCGTCGCAGACCAGCACCCGGATCGGCGCATCGCTCATGGTGTCATTCCTGAACAGGCTTGGACGGGATCACGGCACGGACCGCGAAGGTGCCGTCGGGTCCGGGGCCGGTCACCAGTTCACCATCGAGCATGCGCAGCCGTTCGCGCAGGCCCGCCAGTCCGCGTCCGCCCGCCGGAACCGGGGGCGGCGTGGCCGGGGCCGACGGCTCGGGGGCGACGGTGGTCACCTCGATCTCGACCCCCTCCGCCCCGTGCCTGACCAGGACGACCGTCCGTCGGCCGGACGCGTACTTCAGCGCGTTGGTCAGGGCCTCCTGCACCACGCGGTAACAGGCCAGCTCCACGTCGACGGCCTGCGGTCGCCGCTCGCCGTGCTCGGCGAACTCGACGGGCTGCCCCGCCATCCGGGCCTGTTCGACCAGGTCCGTCACCCGGCCCAACGCGGGCCCCCGGTCCGCGGTCGCGGACTCGCCGGTCGCCTCCAGCACGCCGAGCAACTGCCGCAGCTCCGACAACGCCCGGCGGCCCGTGCCGCTGACCGCCGTCAATCCCTCGGCGACCCGCTCGGGCGCGGAGGCCAGGACGAACTGCGCGGCGTCGGCCTGGACCACCATCGCGGTGACGTGGTGGGTCACCACGTCGTGCAGCTCGCGGGCGATCCGGGCCCGCTCGGCGGCCGTTGCCGCCTCGGCCGCCAGTCGCCGCCGCTCCTCCTCCGCCATCCGTCGCCTCCTCATCGAGTTCCCCACCAGCCAGAGGGCCACCAGACTCGCGTAGAACGCCAGGTAGTCCGAGACACCCTGAGGCGAGCCGCGGCCGTGCAGCACCACCGCCAGCACCACGTAACCCGCACTGGCCGCGCCCGCCACCGCCCGGCGGAAGCGGGTTCGTCCAGCCCCGGCCGAGTACAGGGCGACATAGAGCCCCAGACTGCCGAACGTCGTCGGGTAGCCCAGAGCCTGGTCCACCGCGAACGCTGTGCCGACGACCGCGAGACACAGGGCCGGCGACCGGCGGCGCAGCACGAGCGGCAGGGTCTGCGCCGAGGCCAGCACGGCGCTCAGCGCGTCGGCCGGCCGCCCGGGCAGGTCGCCGATCTGCGCACCGATCTTCGACAGCGTCGGCACGAACGCCAGCCCGGTGAGCACCAGCGCGAGCACCGCGTCCTCGACGACACCGTCGCGCGACTGCCACCAGCCGAGCGGCCCCCGCACCAGCGGCCTCCAGAGGGTCTTCCCCACCGACACCCGTCCCTCGCCTTCGTCCGGCCGCTTCGTTCCGTCGCCGCGCCCGGCACTCAGTGTGCGGCAGCCGCCACCGGCGCGAGGCCCGTGCCCTTGCGGGCCATGGTCAGCATCCCGACGCTGAGGCCGAAACTGATCAGCACCGGGACCACCGAAGCCTCCAGCCCGAAGACGCCACCCGTCAGCCAGGCCGGGCCGTGCGCGTGCGTGACCAGCAGCCCCTGCACCACGTGCCCGGACACCGCGATCCCGAACAGCTGCTGGACGAGGTTCCACGCGAAGTGCAGTCCGAACACGAACCAGAGGTTGCGCCGCCACAGGAAGGCCACGCCGAGCAGCACGCCCGCCTCCAGGGCGATCGCCAGGGCGCTCCAGACGGTCGCGCCCGGGTTGAAGAAGTGGGCGAAGCCGAAGAACAGCGAGGTGATCGCGACGGCCGCGCGCCCGCCCCACCTCTGCTCCAGCGCCTGCAGCGCCAGACCGCGGAACGTCAGCTCCTCGGTCAGCGCCCCACCGGCGATGGTGATCACCGCGGACACCACCACGGAGACGCCGTTCCCGGCCCAGGAGAACGAGAAGCCCCCGAACAGCGTGATCAGGAGGATCGAGGAGAGCAGGAACCCCAGGCCGATCCCCGCGCCCAGCAGCCACTCCCGTACCGCACCACGCCGCGCGATCTCCGGCGTCGCACGGCGGGCCTGGCGGCGCATGACCACCCGGTACACGCCCAGCGCGAAGGCCGCGCCCACCGCCGGCAGCGGGCCCGGGGCCGTCGCGGTCGCCCCCGCGACCAGGGTGACGCCGACGAAGCCGGTGACCGCCCAGGCGAGCGGTGAACGGGCGATCCGGTCGAACCGGCCCCCGCCGGTCGAACGGCGGTCGGTCCGGGCGGTCCCTGCCGTCCCTGCCGTCCCTGCCGTCTCTGCCGTCTCTGCGGTCCCTGCGTCATGGACCTCGGTGGATGTCGAGCTCATGGCGGCCTCCCCTGGCCAGTCGTCCCGGCCGCACCCGTGGCGGCCACCGACAACGCTAGGAAGACGGCGTGCACCGCGAATCACCCGTCGGCGGACGGTGCCGGTAGCTCGCACGGGGGATGCGGCGAAGCGGTACAGGACGCAGAGTGAGGCATGCCGAACGGTGTGGGCCGTTCGGATCAGTGGTGACCGAGATGTTGTCCGTCGGGCCAGATTCCGTCCGCGGGCATGTCCAACCGGTCGGTCAACGGCCGACGCCACTGAGGGGTGGTGGTCGGCTCGCCCCAGTAGTCGGTGACGCGGACCGCCTCGCCGTCCCGCAGCTCCGCGATGCTGACGTTGCGGTAGAGCCGGCCGTCACCGTAGTCGCAGGTCCATTCGACGACGATCACGTCCTCGCTCAGGCGCAGGCGGCGGCCCACGGCGAGGGTCAGTCCGGGGAAGTTCCCTTCGACTTCGCCGACGAGCCTGCTGGTGCGGACCACCTCGCCCATCTGCGGCCACTGCCGTTCTACGTCGTCGGCGAGCGGGACGCCGAGGATGTAGGCCAGTCGGGTGCGGCCGTTCGACTCTGCGGTCGGCTCGTTCATGGCGCTGGTTCCCTTCCGGACCACCGAGGGTGTTGACCATCCTGCGGCCCCGGTGGTCGGGCCGCCACAGGGCCGGGCACCGGGGCTACGGGCCGTCCGGGGTGAGAGCGAGGACGGCGAGGTCGTCGGCGAGCAGGCCGGCGTACCGGTGGACGTCCTCGGCCAGGAAGGAGACCACCCGGTCGGGCGCGGTGGTGCCGAGCGCGGCGAGGCGGGGGGCCAGCGGGTAGAAGACGCCGCCGGCGTCCCGGGCCTCGCTGACGCCGTCGGTGTACAGCAGCACGGTGTGGCCCGCGGGCAGGGCGACCGCGGTCGGCTTGCCCCGTTCCTCGGCGGGCCCGAGGTGGCCGAGGCCCAGCGGGAGCTCGTCCGCGCAGGGCACCGGGCGGATCGGGCCGCCGGTGAGCAGCAGCGGGATGGTGTGGCCGCGGTTGACGATCTCCACGCAGTCCGAGCCCGGACGGTACTGCAGCAGGACGGCCGTGGCGAAGAGCTCGTCGTCCCCGCGGTCGGCGGCATCACGCAGGACGGCGCGGTCCAGCTGGTCGGCGAGGTCGACCAACCCCGGGGTGTCGTACGCCGCCGCCCGGAAGGCGCCCAGGACGTCGGCGACCGTCCGGACCGCGCCGAGGCCCTTGCCCCGGACGTCGCCGAGCAGCACCCGGACCCCGAAGCGGGTGTCGCACACCTCGTACAGGTCGCCGCCGACCAGCACGTCCGCCTGGGCCGGGCGGTAGAGACCGGCGACCCGCAGCCCGCCGGCCCGCTCGGGCACCGGCCGCAGCACGGTGCGCTGCAGGGTCTCGGCGACCGTACGGGCCTGCAGCAGGTTGCGGTTCTGCCGGGTGCGCTGCCACGACAGGGCGGTGCCCATCACGCCGGAGAGCAGGGTGGCGATGTAGACCCAGACGTGGTGCTGCTCGTTGATGTGGCCGGCGCGCAGGGCCAGGACCAGCTGGAGCGCCAGGGAGCCGACGGTGGCGGTGGCGGTCAGCACCGGGCCGTAACTGAACGCGGCCACCACGGGCAGCGCGGTCAGCAGGAAGCCGGCCGCGACGGCGTCCGGGACGACGGCCTCGGCGATCAGGTCCAGCGCCAGCAGGACGACCGGGAGCCACGGCACCCACCTCGGCACCCGGGGCTCCAGCGCGGCAGGGCGCGACGGGCGGGGTGCTGTGGGCACGGCGGGACCTCCAGGCCGGTGGCCAGTCCCGGAGGATCGGAGATCGTCCGGAATGGCCGGTTTCGTCCCTCCATGCTCTCCCACGAACGGCCCAGTCACGAACGGCCGAACGTCCCGTCCTCCCGGGCCGGGGGGAAGCGGGGCGGGATCGGACGAAACCGGGCCGGGCACCGGCCGCCCGATCAGCGCACGGTCACCGGCAGGGCCTCGTAGCCCCGCAGGACCAGGCGGTCCCGCCGGGTGGCGACGCCGCCCGGGGCGAGCCGCGGGAAGCGGTCGAGCAGCGCCGGCACCGCGACCTCCGCCTCCAGCCGGGCCAGCAGGGAGCCCAGGCAGAAGTGCTGACCGCCGCCGAAGCTGAGCGGCTGGCTGTCGGTGCGGGTCGGGTCGAACACCTCGGGGCGCTCGTAGCGGGCCGGGTCCCGGTTGGCGGCGCCGATCAACAGGGTCACCTCGCTGCCGACCGGAGTGGGCAGTCCCTCGATGCTCAGGCCCTCCTCCAGGGCGACCCGGCCGGTGGCCTGCACCGGGGAGTCGAAGCGCAGCACCTCGTCGGTGAAGCCGGCCGGGGTGACCGCGCCGCTGCGCAGCCCGGCGGCCGCACCGGGGTGGCGGAACAGCAGGGACAGGCCGTTGCCGAGCAGGTTGGTGGTGGTCTCGAAGCCGGCCACCAGCAGCAGGACCAGGTTGGCCAGCAGTTCCTCGGCGGAGAGCAGCCCGCCGTCCTCCGCGGCGATCCGGGCCAGGTCGCTGACCAGGTCGTCCTGCGGGCGGGCCAGCCGCTCGGCGGCCAGCTCGGTGAAGTACCCGGACAGCTCGTCCGCGGCCCGGTCGGCCTCGGCCAGTTCGCCGAGATCCCCGCTGAGCTCCAGGACGGCGGTGAGGTCGGAGGCGAGGGCGCGGAAGCGGTAGCGGTCCCGCTCCGGGACGCCGAGCAGCTCGCAGATCACCCCGACCGGCAGCCGGAAGGCGAAGGCGTCCATGAAGTCCACCGGCGACCCGTCGGCGCCCTGCTCGGCCATCCCGTCGAGCAGCCGGGCCACCGCGGCCTCCACCGCGGGGCGCAGCGCCGCGACCCGGCGGGCGGTGAACACCGAGGCGATCAGCGAGCGGACCCGGGGCTGGTCGGGGGCGTTGCGCTGGAGGATCGAACGGCCGAAGAGGGCGAGCGAGGAGTGCGCGAGGAAGTCCGGGGCCACCCCCGCCATCATGTCGGCGGTGGCGACGCCGAAGGCGGGTGTGCGCAGCACCTTGTTGACCGCCGCGTAGCCGGTCACCACGAAGCGCCCGTCCGCGGCCGGGACCACCGGTCCCACCTCCCGCGCCCTCGCGTACAGCGGGTACGGGTCGGACTTGACCCCGGTCTCCGCCAGCAGATCGATGATCGTCGCACCGTCCATGCGGTCGTCCCCTCCCGAGCTCCCGGGATCCCGGTCTCCCGCGATGCCGGGGCTCCGAGATCAACCGTCCTGGTCCGTGAACCGCCGGTGGGCACGCGGGAGTTCCCGCCCGGGACGGTCCGCTGCCCGCGGGCGTGCTGCGGCGGGTCCCGGGCCGGGCGGGGCGGCTCGGTAGGCTGGCCGGCATGGAGATCTGGATCAATCCGCGCTGCGGCAAGTGCCGGACGGCGCTCGGCGAGCTGTCCGACGCCGGCGTCGAGTACACGGTGCGGCGCTACCTGGAGGAACCGCCGACCGTGGCCGAGCTGGAGGAGGTGCTGGAGCGCCTGGGCCTGGAGCCGTGGGACATCACCCGCACCGACGAGCAGGCCGCGAAGGACCTGGGCATGAAGGGCTGGCCCCGGGAGGCGGGTGACCGGGCCCGCTGGATCGCGGCGATGGCCGAGCACCCGATCCTGATCCAGCGCCCGATCATCACCGCGGACGACGGGCACGCCGTGGTGGCCCGCACCCCCGAGGCCCTCAAGTCCGTCCTGCCCTGAGGCCTCAAGTCCGTCCTGCCCTGAGGCCCGTCGGACGGCGGCCGGTCAGTGGAGCTGGATCGTCTCCACCGGCCGGCCCGGGTGCCAGTTGCGGACGAACAGGTGCTCGCCCTCGACGGTGGTGTGCACCACCTGGTCGAGCTCCAGCCGGAAGGCGTGGAACGGGGTGGGCGGCGGCTCGGGCAGATCGGCGGCGAACGCGGCGAGTTCCGTCTCGTCGGTGATCTCGACCGCCCGGCCGGAGACCTTGGAGTCCCCGCCGGCCATGGTCTCGTCCCCCGGGTGCGCGTGCAGCGCGAAGCGGGCGTCGCGCTGGAGGTCGCGCGCCTTGACCGCCCCGTACATCGACCCGATCCACAGGTCGTCGCCGACGAAGTCGACCTCCGTCCCGCTGACCCGGGGCGAACCGTCCTTGCGCAGCGTCGCCAGGACGTGGTGCTTGTTGGCCTCGAACCGGGCCCTCACCAGGGGCGCGAGGTCCGGGGCCTGCTCCTCGAAATCCTGCCAGGTAGCCATGCCGCCAGTCTGGCACCCGGCACTGACAACCGCCGTCCGCACGGGGCCGCGGTCCCGGGCCGCCGCCGGCCCTGGACCGCCGTCGGGCCCGGCGCGCCACCGCTCACGGACCGTCGTCGCTCACGGGTCGCTGTCACAGGCCGGTGCCACACTGGCGGGGTGACCACCACGACCACGTACATCGCGTTCCTGCGGGCCATCAACGTCGGCGGCCGGACGGTGACGATGGAGCGGCTGCGGGCGCTCTTCGCCGAGCTGGGCCTGGGGAACGTCCGCTCGTACATCCAGAGCGGCAACGTCTTCTTCACCACCGAAGGCCCCGCCGACCGGTCCGACCGCGCCGCGCTGACCGGGCGGATCGAGGAGCACCTGGAGCAGTCGCTCGGCTACCCGGTGCCGGTGATGCTGCGAACGGTGGAGGAGGTCGCCGAACTGCTCGCCGCCGAGCCGTTCCGGGGCGTCGAGGCGACACCGGACGTCCGGCTGGTGGTCGCCTTCCTCTCCGAGCCGCTGCCCGCCGAGCTCGCCCGTCCGCACCGCTCGCCGAAGGGCGACTTCGAGGTGCTCGGCGCCGGCCCGGGGGCCGCGTACATCGTGATCCACCTGCAGAACGGCAAGTGGGTCACCAAGGAGATGTTCGGCAAGGCGTACCGGGGCTCGGTCACCTCCCGGTTCCTGCACACCACCGAGAAGATCCTGGCGGCCGCCCGCAAGGCCTGACGGCCCGTGCGGCCTGCGCGGAGGGCACGGAACCGCGTGGCCGGGCGGGGCGTCTGGACTCCCGTGACGTACGAACCACGTGCCCGGGCAGGGCTCGATCTGGACAGCCCGAGTCGGCCGCGCCGACAATTCGGCCATGACGCCTCCTGAGCTCCCCACCGGCCGGATCCGGCCCTCCGACGCCGAGCGGGAGCTGGCGCTCGGGGCCCTGAAGGACGGCGCCGGCAGCGGTCGGCTCTCGCACGACACCTTCCTCGGCCGGATGGACATCGTCCTGCAGGCCACCAGCCGGGGCGAGTTGGACGCGGCGGTGGACGGGCTGCCGACCGGCGGGCCGGTCGAACGCTTCGTGCTGCGCACGGTCGGCCGGGTCTCCGGCTTCGGCGACCGGATCAACCGGGCCTGGCGCACCGAGCGGCTGCCCGGGCTGAGCCTGCCGCAGGCCGGCGCCGGGCTGCTGACCATCGGCCGGATCCCCGGCTCGGGGCTGCGGCTGCACGACGCCTCGGTCTCCCGGAACCACGCCGAACTCCGGCACGAGGACGGCGGCTGGGTGCTGTACGACCTCGGCTCGACCAACGGCACGCACGTCAACGGGCGCCGGATCGCGGGCGGCGTCCGGGTCCAGCCGGGCGACCAGGTGCGGTTCGGGAACCTGGAGTTCCGGCTCGCCGCGCTCTGAGGACCCCGCCCGCGCGGGCCCCGGGGGCGGGCGGCCGGTCAGTGCGGGAACTGCCGGGGCGGCCGCTGCCGCGGCAGCTCGTCCTGGAACTCCGCGATGACGGTCGCGATCTGACGCATCACCACCGTGCGCTCCAGCCGGTCCAGGTAGCGGTTCTCCGCGGCGAGCGCCTCGACCGTGACGCCGAAGTACATCGCCATCAGCGGATTGACGAACAGCTCGCTGCCCTTGGTCCGCTCGGTGAACCGGACGTCGCCGAACTCGCCGCGCAGGGCCGCCGCCACCGAGCCGTTGACGATGCTGGGGTGCTCGGGGAAGGCGGCCCGGGCGTGCTCGACGGCGTCCAGGTAGAGCACCGCCTCCCGGCTGTCGCGCGGGATGGAGAAGGCGCCGAGGTAGCCGCCGGCCCGGTCCAGCGCAGCGAGGTTCTCCAGCACCAGCGTGTGGTTGACGCCGTGGTGGGCGTCGATGCCGAAGCCCAGGCAGGCGACCAGCCGCTCGGGCACCTCCCGCAGCCCGGCCACCGCCGCCAGGCTGGCCATGTCCTCCTCGGGGGTGCCGAGTCCGACCTCGTCGCCGCGCATCAGGATGTCGGTGCCGCCGTCCACCAGCAGGACGGCGTCGATGCCCAGTCGGGCCACGAGCGCGCGGTAGCCGTCGCGCAGCGGCTGCACGCCCACCGACGGGAAGGCCCACACGGTGTCGGGCATGCCGTGGAGGTTCAGCCAGCGGGCCAGCGTGCGCTCCGGGAAGTAGCCCTCGGGCGCCGGGGTATCCGGCCGGATCATGGCCACGTCGGGCTCCGCCCAGACGTCGAGGGGCAGGCCGTAGAGGTGGGTGAAGGAGAGGTTGGCCAGGTGCACCTCCTTGCCCGCGGCGCGCAGGGCGAGGGCGATCGGCAGCCCGGCGTACACGTCGAACCCGCCGCCGGCGCCGGCGACCAGGATGCGTTCGGCGGCCAGCAGCCGGGTGATCAGCGGGGGTTGCAGCAGAGAGGTCACCGGCGGAAGGTAGCACCGGGCGGGCGCGGTGACCCCGGCGGCCCTGGCGGCGACTCCGGCGTCGCGACGGCCTCGGCGGCCCCGACGACGGCAGGGAACCGGATGGCGGGTGGCTGGTGCGGACGGGTGGGCGCCGGGGAGGGGTCAGTCGCGCTCGACGTGGACCTCGGCGAAGTGGTCGCCCTTGTCCGCCTTGCGGATGGTGACCCGGACGGTGCCGACGGCGGTCTCGGCGTCCTTGTCGACGGTCTTCTTGTTGTCGCCGATCGTCACCTCGGCCGAGTTGTCGGTGATGTGGCCGACCGTCATCTTCATCGGGTTGTCGCCGCCGAAGACCTTCACGGTCTTGGAGGCGTCCGCGCCGTCGGTCTTGATGCCGACGGTGCACTTGTGGTCGTCGAGGCAGAGGGCCACTCCGCCCTCACAGGCGGTCAGTCCGGCGCCGAGGGTCAGGACGGCGCCCGCGGCGAGGATCGCCGAACCGAACCGGAAGCGGGTCCGGAGGCTGGTGCGGTGGGCCTTGGCGGTGCTGCTCGCTGTGGTCATGTCCTCGACGGTAGCGGGCCGGACACGGTCCGCCATCGGCCGTCGGCGGGAGGCCCGCCCTGGTGCAGCCCGGATCGGCCGGGCGGCCCAACCCCGAGAGCGGTGGGTCGAATCCCCTAGGGGTCAGGGGCAGTTGCGCACTCGGTGGGGTTTCCGACGCCTCGTCAGCATATGCCACCGGCCCATGCCACGCGCGTAGATCGACGGCCCGCAAAAACGGCCGGCGGTCAGTCGGCAATGATCCCCAGGCCGGTCTCCGGCCCTTCGCCCGGCCCCCACAGCGGCGCGGTGCAGCGCTGGTAGGTGGCCTGCCAGTGCGGCCAGTTGCGGGCCACGTCGTCGTCGCACTCGGCCAGCAGCCGCTCCACCGCGGCCGGCTCCACTCCCTCCAGCAGCCAGGCCAGCGCGTCCGCCGTGCCCGGACCGTCCGCCGCGCGCAGCAGGTCCAGCAGTTCGCCCAGCCCGCCGAGCCGGGAGCCGTCGGCCACCACCCGCTCCATCCGGGGCAGCAACTGGCGCTCCTCGATCCGCAGGTGGGTCTCCAGCCGGGCCGCCAGGTCCTCCATCGCGTACGCCACCGGCCAGGCGCTGCCGGTGTCCCGGCTGGCGATCCGGACCAGGGTGGTGACCCGGGTGAACGAGTGGTCCAGGTTGTGGTGGTCGGCCTCCAGCCAGTTGAGCAGCAGCCGCAGCTCCGGCGCGAAGCGGCGCACGATCGGCCAGAGCCGGGTGTCCTGCTGCTCGTGGTGGCAGGTCAGCATCGCGGTCATGAAGGTCCAGTGCCGCAGCAGTGCCTCGCCCTTGTCCTCCTCGTCGGGCTGGAGCAGTCGCAGCGCGTTGGGCAGCCGGGCGAGGTCCCGGCGCAGCGCGGCGTGCACCAGGCGCAGTCCGGCGAACCGCACGGTGGCCGGGTCGTCGTCCGCGGTCCGCCCGCGCGCGTCGGCGCCCCGGGGATCGGCGCCGGGCTGACCCTGCGCGGGCACGGCGGGGGCGGGCTGGGGCAGCAGGTGGATCGGCATGGCACTCTCTTCACGGCTTGGGGCAGGACGGGTGGTGGCGGCCGGTGAGGACCACCCCAGCCAAGGTGCCCGCAGTCGATCAGAAGCGAATCAATGTCCGATTGACGCGCAGGTCAGCGCGTTTACGGGGGCGGACGCAACGCGCGGCGGCGCCTCACCCGTGTACCCGGGTGAGGGTGCGCACACCGCGTGCCGGGGGGTCCAGGGGAACAGCGAGGCCGCATGTCACCGGAGCAGGAGCAGTCGTTCGACGAGTTCGTGGCGAGCCGCTACGCCGCGCTGCGCCGCACCGGCTACCTGCTCTGCGGCGACTGGCACCTCGCCGAGGACCTCGCGCAGACGACGCTGGTGAAGCTGTACTCGCGCTGGAACCGGCTGCGCGACCCGGAGGCCGCGGCCGGGTACGCCCGGACGACACTGGTCCGCACCTACATCGACCTCCGGCGGCTGCGCCGCTCGCACGAGGTGCCGGCGTCGGAGCTGCCGGAGCCGGCGTTCGGACCGCGGGCCGATGCCCCGGCCGACCCGGAGCGGCGGCTGGCCCTGCTGGCCGCGCTCGCGCAGGTCTCCCCCGCCTACCGGGCGACGCTGGTGCTGCGGTTCTGGGAGGACCAGTCGGTCGAGGCGACGGCGGAGGCCCTGCGGCAGAGCACCGGCACCGTGAAGTCCAACACCAGCCGGGGACTGGCCCAACTGCGGGTGATCCTCGGCGACTCGCTGCGGGAGATCGCGGCGAGCTGAGCGCGGCCCGGCCCGCGGGCCGGGCCGGGCCGGGCGGCCCCGGTCGTGCGCGCGGGCCGGGCCGCCGGAACCGGTCACCCGGGCGGAACGGGCCGCCCGGGACGAGCGAGAGACGAGAGGAGAGCGGTTTTGAACCGGGACGAACCGGCGTTCGACGCCGACGACATGGGCGCGCTGTTCCGAGAGGTCCTGGACCAGCCGGAGCCGGCGGTTCCCCAGGGCCTGCTGCCGGAGGTCCGCCGCTCGGGCACGCGGATGCGCCGCCGACGCCACCTGCTGGCGACGGTCGCCACCGCGCTCGCGGTGGGACTGCTGGCCACGGCGGGCTGGGCGGTGCACGGCAGGACCCCGGTGGAGCGGGCCGGCCGGGGGCTGGCCCCGGCGGCGAGCGGGCCCGTCCTGCCGTCGACGGCGTCGGGCCGGCCCGACGCGCAGCCCCCGGCGGCCACCGGGACGGACGGCACGGCCGCACCGGGAACCGTCCAGGACACCCCGGCCGCGCCGGGCACCGCCTCGGCGGTCACGGCCACCGGCGGCACGGCCTCGCCGGGCGCGTCCGCGGTCGGCAGCGCGCGCCTGCTCGCCCTGCTGCGCGACCACCCGCCCGAGGACATCGGCGGGGTCGCCGGGGGCGCCACGGCGGACGCCTTCGTGCTGACCAGGAAGGACGGCGGCACGGTCACGATGAGCCGGAGCCTGGACGGGCCCGCCCAACAGCGCGGCGGCACCAGCTCGCCGTGCGAGTCCCGCACCACCGCCTGGGGTCCGATGAGCCCGGAGGGCCGGGACTGCCTCGGCACGAAGCTGGCGGACGGCTCGGTGGTCTGGCTGCTGCACCCGCTGACGGTCGTCCCGCGCGGGCAGGAGGCCGAGGTCCGGGTCGTGACGACGAGCGGGCTGGTGTACGTCCTGCTGTTCGCCCGGGCCGAAGCGCGGTCGCAGCCCGAGGACGTGACGGTGCCGCTGCTGGAGCTGATGCAACTGGCCGAGGCGCCGGGGTTCCTGGAAGCGGTCCGGGACGGCTGGGCGGACCCTGCCCTCGGGTCCAAGCCCCCCGGGCCGTCCACGAGTCCGCGGCCCCCCTCGCCCTCGGCGGCGTCCAAGCCCTCCCGGACGCCGACGGCACGCTGACCGCCCACGGCCGCCGGACACCGGGGACGCCGGGGCCCGGCAACCGTGGTGGGCGACGGAGCGGCGTCAGTCGGCCGCCGGCCCCGCCAGGTTCTTGGTCAGCCACTCCAGGGTGTCCGGGATCATCTTCTTGAAGTCCGAGGTGAGGTGCTTGCCCCCGGGCTGCTCGTAGTAGTCGATGCCCACCGGCGGGGCGGCCTTGGCCACCCAGGACTTGACCACCTTGGTCTCGTACGGGTTGGCGCCGCCCGCGGTGACCAGCATCTTCACGTCGGCCTTGCCCTCGGCGACCAGCACGTCGGGGTTGTTGGCCGCGCGCTCGGCGTCGTGGCCCTTCCACAGGAGCGAGTCCGGGATGAAGTAGCCGTCGATCGGCACCGCGGCCTTGTAGACGTCCGGGTGCTGCAGGGCGAGCTTGGCGCTGCAGAAGCCGCCGGTGGAGGCGCCCATCACGCCCCAGCCGTCGCGGCCCTGCACGGTGCGGAAGTTGGCGCGGACGAAGTCCGGGATGTCCTGGGCCATCCAGGTGCCCATCTTGGGCTGGCCCGGGATGTCGGAGCAGTCCAGCGCGTTCTTCTCGTCGCCGTTGAAGTTCTGCACCGGCATGATCATGATGAACGGGTGGGACTTGCCGGCCTTGACCAGCCGCTCGTTCTCCTCCTGGATCGGCAGCTGGTTGTCGGTCCAGGTGTTGTAGCCGTTGCTCTGGCCGCCCGCGAAGAGGGTCAGCACCGGGAAGCCGGTCTTGGCGAACTTGGGGTCGTTGTACTCGGGCGGCAGCCAGACCCAGACCTTGCCGGAGACACCGGACTTCGCGCCGGTCACGGTGGTCAGGAAGATCGGTCCGGCGGCGGTGTCCCGGGACTTGGCGAGGCTGGCGTTCGGGCCGGTCGGCATCAGCACCTTGCCGTTGCCGACCGCGGGCGCCGGGGTGCCCGAGCCGGTGCCGCCCCCGGTCGGGGTGCCCGCGGCGCTGCCGGTCGCGGCCGGGGTGCCGTCCGACTTGGCGCTGTCGCCCTTCCCACCACCGGAACTCCCGCAGGCCGCGAGCGAGGCGGCCAGGGCGAGCACGGCGGCGCCGGACAGGACGGCACGGGAACGGGACGACTGCCTAAGCACGGTGAGGACTCTCCGACCGATGTCGCGCCCGGTCCGTCTGACCGGGCGGCGGCCCCCCGGTGGGGCCGGACAGACCCGGGAACACCATGCTGGTACGGCCCCCGGGTGATGGCGCGCCGTCCCTCGCGGGGGCGCGTCTTCCTGCGATCTTATGACGTGGCCCGGGGCGGCCCGGTTGCGCGTCGGCCACCGGAAATCCAATGTTTGTTCGCGATCAGGTAAAACCCTTCACCACCCCCGTCGGACGACGGGGGCCGGACGACGGGATTCACCGATCGCCAACCGGTCCTGGCGCCGGTTTTTGGGCGCTTTCGACCAGTGACAGCCACCCGGGGCAGCCGCAACGATCGCTCCGGGGGACCGACCGGGACCGGTCGGAACGCCGCCACCACCGCCACCGAGGAGAGCGCCATGCCCCAGCAGATCGCCGTCGTCACCGGAGCCGGGAGCGGCGTCGGACGGGCCGTGGCCGTGGAGCTGGCCGCGGCCGGCTGGCTGCCGGTGCTGGCCGGCCGGCGGGCCGAGCCGCTGCACGGAACCGCCCGGCTCTGCGGCGCCCCGGCCGACGTGGTGCCGACCGACGTCACCGACCCGGCCGCCGTGGACGCGCTGTTCGCCACGACCGCCGAGCGGCACGGCCGGGTGGACCTGCTGTTCAACAACGCCGGCAGCTTCGGCCCGGCCGTCCCGGTGGAGGAGCTGGAGGTCGAGGCCTGGCGGGCGGTGGTCGACCTCAACCTGACCGGCGCCTTCCTCTGCGCCCGGGCGGCGTTCCGGCAGATGAAGGCCCAGGATCCGCTGGGCGGCCGGATCATCAACAACGGCTCGATCTCGGCGCACGTCCCGCGCCCGCACTCGATCGCCTACACCGCGACCAAGCACGCGGTCACCGGCCTGACCAAGTCGCTGTCCCTGGACGGCCGCCCCCACCGGATCGCCTGCGGGCAGATCGACATCGGCAACGCGGCGACCGACATGACGGCGGCGATGAGCGCGGGTGTCCGGCAGGCCGACGGCCGGATCGCCCCCGAGCCGACCATGGACGTGGCCGACGTCGCACGGACCGTACGGCACATGGCCGCGCTGCCGCTGGAGGCCAATGTGCAGTTCGCCACGGTGATGGCGACCGCGATGCCGTACATCGGGCGCGGCTGAGACCGGCGCCGGAGCCCCGGCCCCGGCCACACCCCCGCTCCCCCGGCTGCGGCTCCCCCACACGGCGGGAACCCCGTCGGACGGCGCCGACGGGGTTCCCGAGGAGGGGCGGGGCGGTCCTACGGCCGCCAGGTGTCGTTCAGCGTGACGGTCCCGCCGGCGGGCACGGTCGCCGTCCGGTTGACGCCGGACTCCCAGGTCACCGCACCGTTCGCGTCCTTGCGGACGTACTTGTACTGGACGGAGGTGCCGGCCGGCAGCGAGAGCGCGAGCGACCAGACCGGGTAGCCGGCGGACGAGAGCGGCAGCGCCTTCGCCGGGTCCCAGCCGCCGAGCGCCGCGGCGTCGCCGACCACGTAGACGTTCTGCCCGTACGCGGTGGTCGCGTTGACGTTGAACGAGGCGCCGGACGCGGTCGCGCCCGGCTGGACGTACAGTGCGACCGCGTCGCCCGCGCCGACCGTCGCGGTGAACTGCCCGTTGGCGCCGACCTGGTAGGTCGGGCCGGTGCAGCCGCCGCCCGGCTGCGGGTCGCCGTGCTGGACGTCGCAGTAGGTGCCGGCCGGCAGCCCGGTCTGGAAGGTCTGGGTGATCGCGCCGCTCTCGTGGTTGATCGCGACGTAACCCTTGTTGCCGCGGCCGAAGGCGATCGCGTTGTTGCCGTTGGACCACCAGTCGGTCACCCCGGTGCCCGCCACGGCGTTGCGGAAGCCGACCATGTTGGCGACCTGCCGCCAGGCGTGGGTGCAGTTCCAGCCGTCCTGGTAGCAGGCGTTGACGGTGCCGCCGTTCGGCGGGCCGTCGTCCTTGTTGGTGAAGGCGTAGCCGGAGTAGATGTTGGGCGAGCCGTAGGTCGAGGCCAGCAGGAAGACGTTGGCCAGCGTGTAGGTGTTGCCGTAGGTGTAGTTGAGGGTCGAGCCGTTGCGCTCGGTGTCCCAGTTGTCGAGGAAGCTGCGCGCCTGGTTGCTCGGCAGGTAGCCCCAGGAGGCGCCCCAGCCGCTGAGGTTGGCGAGCTTGTCGGTGGTGAAGATGCGCTTGAGGTCGGTGCCGACCCGGAACTCGTCCACGTCGCCGTTGCCGGTGTACTCGGTCGGCTGGATCGGCTCGCCCGCGCCGTAGATGACCTCCTGGACCCAGTAGGCGCCGGGGTTGGCCGTCTTGGCCTTGATCGCGGCGAGGTCGCCGGCGGCGATGTGCTTGGCGGCGTCGATCCGGTAGCCGTCCACGCCGAGCGAGCCGAGGTCGTCCAGGTAGTGCGCGATGGTGGTCTGGACGTAGGAGCTGCCGGTGTCCAGGTCCGCGAGGTTCACCAGCTCGCAGTTCTGGACGTTGGAGCGGTCCTGGTAGTTGCTGATCGCCTGGCGGCAGGAGTGGAAGTCCTGGTCCTGGTAGGTGCCGGGGTAGGTGTACTTGGTGTACGCGGTGCCGCCGGTGCCGGTGCCGGAGCCGGCCGACATGTGGTTGACCACCGCGTCGGCGATCACCTTGACCCCGGCCGCGTGGCAGGTGTCGACCATGTTCTTGAAGGAGGTGCGGTCGCCGAGCCGGCCGGCGATCTTGTAGCTGACCGGCTGGTAGGAGGTCCACCACTGCGGGCCCTGGATGTGCTCCTGCGGCGGGGAGACCTCGACGAAGCCGTAGCCCTTCGGGCCGAGCGTCGAGGTGCAGGCCTGGGCGACCGAGTCGAAGCGCCACTCGAAGAGGGTGGCGGTGACGTCCTTGCCGTTGTTCGCGGGCGGGGAGGCCTGGGCGGCGGGCGCGCCGAGCGCGGTGCCCAGCGAGAGCGCGAGTGCGGCCGAGGCGGCGAGCGCGACGGCTGCGCGGGCGGGTCTGCGGGTGGGGGCGGTGGTGACCACGTCGTCTCCTGGGGGTGGCTGGGGTGGGACAGCCGGAGGTGAAGCCTGCAGGAAGTTTCTGTAACTTGCCGGAAACTTGCAGCGCTGAACCTAGGATGACCGGGAGACACCGTCAAGACGTAGGACAGTAACGTTTCTGCAGGCCGCGGACGGTTCAGGCTGGTTCGGGCACGACAAGGGCCCGGCAGCCGTAGCCGCCGGGCCCCTCACCTGTCCTGGTTCACCGGCCCGTCAGGAGCCGGTCCGGGTTCAGCCGGTCTGGACGGAGGTGTCGTCGATCACGAAGCTCGTCTGCAGCGAGGAGTCCTCGACGCCGTTGAACTTCACGGTGACCGTCTGGCCCGCGTAGGCCGAGAGGTCGAAGGTGCGCTGCTGGTAGCCGGCCGCGGCGTCCACGTTGGAGTAGGTCTTCAGCGCGGTGCCGTTGACCGACACGGTCAGCTTGTCGTACGCGGTGGTGCCCGACTCCGCGGTGTCGATGTGCAGCCAGAAGCTCAGCGTCGCCTTGCAGCCCGCCGGGATGCTCACCGTCTGCGACAGCGTGTCGGTGTGGGTGGAGCCGTAGCCGTCCATCCACGCCTTCCACGAACCGCCGTGCGCGGCCTGGCTGGAGCTGTTGTCGACCACGCCGGAGGTCGACGTCCACGGCGAGGCCGAGCCGGTCTCGAAGCCCGCGTTGCCCAGCAGCTGCGCCGGGGTGCAGCCACCGCCGCCACCGGTGGTGACGGTCCAGGTGAAGCTGGTGGTACCGGACTTGCCGGCCGAGTCCTTCACCGTCACGGTGACGTTGGAGGTGCCCGCCGCGGTCGGGGTGCCGGTGATCGCGCCGGTGGAGGCGTTGATCGCCAGGCCGGCCGGCAGACCGGTCGCCGAGTACGACAGCGGAGCGGTGCCGCCCGAGGCCTTGATGGCCAGGTTGACCGCGGTGCCGACGGCGGTCGACTGGTTGCCCGGGTTGGTGACGGTGACGCCGCCCGGGTTGGGCAGCGAGCCGACGTTGACGGCGGCCCAGGCGGTGGCGACCGCGTTGTACTCGGCGCTGTTCGCGCCGTACAGGTCGGTGGCCGCGCTCAGGGTCGCGGTACGGGCGGCCGCGTAGTTGGTGGTGGAGGTCATGTAGGCGGTCAGCGCCTTGTACCAGACCTGCTGCGCCTTGTCGTGGCCGATGCCGGTGACGGTGATGTTGTTGACGGTCGGGCTGTTGTAGCTGACGCCGTTGATCACCTTGGCGCCGCTGCCCTCGGACAGCAGGTAGAAGAAGTGGTTGGCGACGCCGGACGAGTAGTGCACGTCCAGGTTGCCGACGCCCGAGTACCAGGAGTCGGCCGACTGGCCGTCCTTGGAGGGCTTGTCCATGTAGCGCAGCGGCGTGCCGTTGCCGTTGATGTCGATCAGCTCGCCGACCAGGTAGTCCGGCACGTCCTTGGGCAGGTTGGCGTAGAACTCCACCATGTTGCCGAAGATGTCCGAGGTGGCCTCGTTGAGGCCGCCGGACTCGCCCGAGTAGTTCAGGTTGGCGGTGGCCGCGGTGACGCCGTGGCTCATCTCGTGGCCCGCGACGTCGAGTTCGGTCAGCGGGTGGGTGTCGCCGTCCCCGTCGCCGTAGGTCATGCAGAAGCAGCTGTCGTCCCAGAACGCGTTGACGTAGCCGGTGTCGTAGTGCACGCGGCTCATGGCGCCGACGCCGTCGTTGCGGATGCCGTTGCGGCCGAAGGTGTTCTTGTAGAAGTCCCAGGTGGCCGCGGCGCCGAACTGGGCGTCCACGGCGGCCGACTCGCGGTTGCTGGCCTGGCCGTTGCCCCAGGTGTCCGAGGACTTGGAGAACAGGGTGCCGTTGCCGGAGGTGCCGTTCTTCATGTCCGTGGTGTACTGGCCGCCGCGGCTGGCGTCCTTGAGGGAGTAGGTCGAGCCGCTCTGGGTGGTGGTCAGCGGCACGTTGCCGACGAAGACGCCGGTACCGGTGCCGCGCATGATGCCGTCGGCCTTGCTGAGCACGTCACCGGTCTTGGCGTCGGTGACCACGTGCAGCTTGCTCGGGGTGCCGTCGGACTCCTGGCCGGCGATGACCGTCTCCCAGGCGAGCTTCGGGGTGCCGTCCGCGGCCCACACCACCAGGCGCGGGGCGGTGTCGACGGAGCCCGCCTCGACGGCCAGCGCGGCGGCCTGGGCCTTCGGCGCGGCCAGGGCCGGGGTGGTCTCGACGCCGGCGAGGTTGGCCTCGCTGGCCTTGGTCACGCTCTTGGTGGCACCGTTCGCGTCCTGGTGGACGATCAGGTCGCCGCCGAGGACGGGGAGTCCGGCGTAGGTGCGCTCGTAGCGCAGGTGGCGACCGCCGTTGGCGTCCTGGACGACGTCCTTGGTGACCAGCTTCTCCTGGCCGCTCAGGCCGAGGGCCTGGGCGAGGGAGGCGGTCTGCTGGTTCGCCGAGGCGATCAGCGCGGCCCGGGTGGACTGCTGGGCGGCGACGGCGGCCGACGCGTCCGGGGTGGCCGCCTGGGCGATGACCGGTATGCCGGTGACCAGCAGCGCGGTGGACGCGGCCAGGACGACCGCCGCCTTCCGGGCGTGAGCGTAACGGGACATGCGGACTCCTTTTCCGACCGGGGCTGGGTCGCGCCGGTGGAGAGAAACCTGGGCCGCGGGGTTGCGGCGCAGTGGGGGCCCCCGCCGGGTGCGACGGAGGTGCGGTAGCGGGTTGCGGTGCACACAACCCGTTGCAGGGTCGGGACGCGCTGCACCATGGCTGGAACGGCTGCACCGGGGGGTGGGGCCCCCTCGTCTGCAGCCGGAGGAATCGTGGCAGCAAACCGGCCGCCAATGACAGATGCATGCCACTGATTGGCCGGTTCATTACCGAAACCGTATGCATGGCGGTTCGTCAGTTGTGGTACGCCGTCGCGAACTCGTGAACACGGTTTTCATGCCCCGGACAAAGTTCGATCACTACCGGCGGTCACTGACCAGCAGTCGGAAGCGGCGGCCGTGCCGCCGGGCGCCGCGCAGCGCCGAACGGGCGCGGCACGTCACAGTTCCGGCCGTGCCAGTGGAGCTTTCCGGCCATTCTGTGGCCGGAACGGAACCGGGCCCCGCTCCGCCTCGACGGCGGTGCGGGGCCCGGCGAACAGCGGGTGTACGGATCAGTGTTGGACGAACACCGCCACGGTGCGGCCCGGCACGGTGAAGGTGCCGGTCGCCGCGTCGAAGCCGGACTGCTTGACCACCTGGTCCGCTCCGCCCGCCTGGACGGGGTGCAGCGCCTGGCCCGTCCCCCGCAGGGCCGCCACGGTCTGCGCCTGTGCGGTGGGCGTGGCGTTGAAGACCACCGTGATGCCCTTCTCGGCCCCCGCCAGCCCGGTGCCGTCCAGGTGCAGGGTGATCACGCCGGGCGTCTCGCCGGCGGTGCCGGAGAGCGGGTACGAGAGCCGCTGCTGGACGGCGGCCAGGGTGGGCAGGGAGAACAGCGGCGAGGACTGCTTGATCCGCAGGAACTCCTGGTACTGCGCCGAGGTCGCCCGGATGTCGGCCGCGCCGACGGTCAGCTTCGGGTTCGCCAGCAGGGACTGCGCGGTCGGCCACATGCCCTTGTTGTCGGCCGCCGGCGGCAGGCCGCGGCCCCAGCCGTTGCCGTCCGCGGCGTCCCAGTGGATCGCGTTGAACCAGTCGCCCGAGTCGTAGGCGTTGGAGTCGAGCGACTTGGAGCGCAGCAGGTCGCTGCCGGCCTGGGCGAAGCCCGCGCCCTGGGTGAGCGCGGTGAGCGACAGGCCGAGCGCCTGCATCCGGGCCCGGTCGGCGGGCGCGGTGCCGGTCGGCAGCTTGTACGCGAGCGCGTCGAAGAGGTCGGTGTTGTCGTGGGCGTCCACGTACTCCACCGCCTCGCCCGGCTTGGCCGCGTACCCGGTCGGGGAACCGTTGTAGTCGACCTGGGCGCCGGTGACGGCCTTCCCGGAGCTGTCGGTGAAGGAGTACCCGGCCAGGTTGCCGGTCAGCCCCACCTTCAACTGGTCCATCTGGTGCAGCAGTCGGGCCTTCTGCTGGTCCGGGCTGCCGTTCGCGGGCGAGCCGTTGGGGTCGGTGAACAGGCCCGAGGCGAAGCCCTGCTGGGGCGCCGAGTCGAGCATGAAGTTGCCGCCCCGCGCGGCGTCGCGGATCCGGTCGTCGAAGGTGGCGATGCCGGTGCCGGCCATGTTGGCCTGGGTGGCCTGCTCGAACCGGGCGTTGTTCGCGACGGCGCCGAAGTTCCAGCCCTCGCCGTACAGGAAGACGTTCTTCCCGTCCACGCCGTCCGAGTCCGGCGTCATCTTCCGCAGCGCGGCCTGCACGTCCAGCATGGTGGACTTCGGGTCCAGGCCCATCAGGTCGAAGCGGAAGCCGTCGACCTTGTACTCGCGGGCCCACAGGGTCACCGAGTCGACCACCAGCCGGTTCATCATGGCGTGCTCGGGCGCGGTGTCGGCGCAGCAACTGTCCGTCGTCACCTTGCCGTCGGCGTCCAGCCGCTGGTAGTAGCCGGGGACGACCCGGTCCAGCACCGAGTGCTCGGCCTGTCCGGCGGCGGCGGTGTGGTTGTAGACCACGTCGAGCACCACCCGCAGCCCGGCCGCGTGCATCGCCTGCACCATCTGCCGGAACTGCACGGTACGGGCCGTGCCCGCCGGGTCGGTCGCGTACGAGCCCTCCGGCACGTTGTAGTGCAGCGGGTCGTAGCCCCAGTTGTAGGCGTCGTCGGCGGCGACCGCCGCCACGCACTCCTGCTGCTTCGGGCCGTCCGCCGGGAGGGACTTGAGGTCGCAGGCGGGCAGCTTCTGATCGGCCCGGTTCTCCCGGATGGTGGCGATGTCGAAGGTCGGCAGCAGGTGGATCGTGGTCACCCCGGCCTTGGCCAGGTCCCGCAGGTGCTGCATGCCGGCCGACTGCGACTCGGTGAACGCCAGGTAGGTGCCGCGCTCGGCGGCCGGGACGGTGGGGTCGTCCACCGAGAAGTCCCGGACGTGCAGTTCCTGGATCTGCTGCTGCGCGGGCGGCACGGCCTGCGGCCGGGCGTGGTCGTCCCAGCCCGCGGGCTTGAGCTCCTTGGCGTCGAGGTCGGCGACCAGGCTCCGCTCGGAGTCGGTCGACAGCGCCACCGAGTACGGGTCGGTGACGGTGTTGGTGACCACCTGCTGCACCGAGGGCGCCCAGACCTTCACCTGGTACAGGTAGTACTTGCCGTCCAGCTCGCCCTTGTCGCGGACGACTTCCCAGACCCCGGTCTCGTCGTCGAGCTTCAGCGGCAGCGTCTTCGGGGTGCCCCCGGCGGCGCTGTCGAAGACCTGGACGGAGACCTCCTGCGCGGTCGGCGCCCACAGGGACAGCGCCACCTTGCCGTTGTAGTACGCCGGGCCGAAGTCGACCTTGGCGGTCCGCCCGGCGTAGAGGTCGTCCAGCACGCCCGGGGTCTGCACCCCGGTTCCGGCCAGCACGGCGCCGCTGGGCAGGTGTTCGGTGAACAGCAGCTGGCTGCGCAGCGCGGCCGGGACGCGGGCGGTGTCCCGGGCGTCCACGGTGAAGGCCCGGTAGCCCGCCAGGTGCGGGTACTTCGCCTTCTGCGCGTCGGTCAGCCCGCCCTTGACCGGGGTGAGCCGCAGCCACTGGCCGGGCTTGGTCAGCACGCCCTTGTCGGCCTTGATGCCGCCCGCCGGGTCGTAGACCAGCTGGGCGCTGGTGCCGCCGGCCAGGGCGTCGTCGCCCGCGCCGTAGTTCGCCGGGACGACGACGGTCCTCGCGTCGATCCACTGCGCCTTGGCGCCGGTGAGGTCGACCTGCGAGGAGGCGGCCGGGTTCTGCGGCAGCAGGTGGCCCTCGCGGCCGCCGATGATCCAGACCTCCCTGCCGTCGACCGCGAAGTCCAGCGACTGGTCGGCGGGCAGGTCCTTGTCGTTGCCCCGGTGCAGGATGTAGCTGAGGCTGGTCGCGCCGGGGGCCAGCGGCACCTCGAAGACGGCGCCGAAGGCGTCGCGGCGCGCCGGCGTCAGCGGCTTGCCCCAGTCGGTGGGGGTGGCGGCGCCGGTCCAGTCGTGCAGGCCCCAGCCGTCGTAGTCGCCGTCGGCCCGGTTGTAGTGGATGACGGCGGTGTTCGCCGGCGGCGTGCTCGTCGGGCCCGGGTTCGCGGTGCGCACCGCCGGGTCGCCCTGCTTCAGCCACACCTCGCCGGTGCTGCCGACGTCGATGTGGCGGTCGGCGTCCACGTCCTTGACGCCGTTCTTCTCCACGATGAACCCGACGTCCGAGGCGCCCGGCTTCAGCCGCACGTACGCGAAGGCGCCGTACGCGTCCCGGCCGGTGAAGGCGTGCCCGGCGGGCCACTGGGTGCCCTCGCCGTCGGCGAGGTCACCCCAGGCGTAGAGGTTCCAGCCGTCGTAGTCGCCGTCCGGCCGGTTGTAGTGGACGACGGCGTACGGGCGGGCGCCCGCGGTGGGCACCGGCTGGGGTGCGGGGGCGCCGGTGGTGAAGCTCGCGGTGGCGGAGCGCAGGTGGCCGCCGGAGTCCTGGACGACGGCCTTGTAGCGCACGACCGTGCCGGGGGCGACGGCGCCCAGGTCCTGGGTGACGGCGTACTTCCCGGTGTCGGCGGTGCCCAGGGTCTGCCAGGGTCCGTTGCCGATCTGGGCGGCGAAGCTCACCCGGTCGAAGCCGCCGCCGTCGACCTTCGCGCCGACCGTGACGAGGCCGGTGGCGCCGTCCGCGGGCGGCTGCAGCGAGATCTGCGGCGCGGCGTTCACGGCGGCGAGCCTGCCGGCCGCCTTGAACACCACGGAGGACAGCGCCGGTACGGTCACCGTCACCTTGCGGTCGGCGCCGGAGGTCAGCTTCTCCCCCGCCGCCGGGTAGATCCGGTCGAAGCCCGTTCCCGCCGAGAAGGTGTCCAGCGTGACGGTCTTCGCCTCGGCGGCGTTGTTGACCGCCACCAGGTACTCGACCTGCTGCCCGGCGTCGATCCGGGAGAAGGCGTAGACGCCCGCGCCGTCGGCGGCGTACCGCTCGATCTGGGCGCCGTCGGCCAGCGCCGGGTTGTCGCGGCGCAGCTTCGCCAGGCCCGCGATGCCCTGGTAGAGCGCGCCGTCCTGCCCGTACCGGTCGGCCGGGCCGGAGGCGCCGCCGAGCACGCGGTCGCTGTTGTAGGAGGGCGTCTTCGAGGCGAACAGGTCCTGCCGGGCGTCCTTGTCGCCGCCCGCGCCGGTGAAGCCCTGCTCGTCACCGTAGTAGACGACGGGCTGGCCGCGGGTGAGGAACTGCAGCTCGGTGCCGAGCCGGTCCTTCTTCAGCAGGGTCGCCTCGTCGGCGCCCGGGTTGTCGGCGAGCAGGAAGGAGCCGAAGCGGCCCATGTCGTGGTTGCCGAGGAAGGTCGGCAGCTCGTAGGCGTCGGTGTCGGCGCCGGTGTACCGGTAGTCCTGGCCGTAGACGTCGGCGAGGGCCTTCGCCGAGCCGCCCTGGGAGACGTACGAGCGGGCCGCGCCCTGGAACGGGAAGTCCAGGGTGGCCTGCAGCTTGCCCTGGGTGACGTACGGCGAGGTGATCGCCGGGTCGCCCGAGTAGACCTCGCCGAACATGAAGAACTTCTTGTTGCCCTGCTTGGCGGCGAAGTCCTTCAGCGCGGGCGCCCACTGCCGCCAGAACGCCATGTCGACGTGCTTGACGGTGTCGATCCGGAAGCCGTCCACGCCGGCGTCCTTGACCCACTGCTGGTAGACCTTCTCGAAGCCCTTCACCACCCGGGGGTTCTGGGTGTCGAGGTCGTCCAGGCCGCTGAAGTCGCCCTCGGTGGCGGACTCGCCGACGAAGGTCGAGTCGCCGCGGTTGTGGTAGAGCGAGGGGTCGTTGAGCCAGGACGGGGTCTTGGCGTTCGCGTCGGCGGGGTTGCGGAAGACCGGGGTGTAGGGGAACGAGTCCTTGGTGATCCGGGGCCAGGGGGTGCCGGCGTCGGCGACGGCGGTCTCGTCCACCGGGTTCCCGTCCGCGTCGAGCGTCGGGTAGGCGCCCGCCGAGCGGTAGCCGTGCTGCTGCTCGGCGTCGTCGATGACGTCGGCGGTGTGGTTGGTGATGACGTCGAAGAAGACCTTGATGCCGCGGGCGTGCGCCTTGGCTATCAGCTCCTTGAGCTGGTCGTTGGTGCCGAAGTGCGGGTCGACCTGGGTGAAGTCGGTGATCCAGTAGCCGTGGTAGCCGGCCGAGGCTTCGGCCCCGCTGCCCTGCACCGGCTTGTTCTTGAAGATCGGCGCCATCCAGATCGCGGTGGTGCCGAGGTCCTGGATGTAGTCGAGCTTCCGGATCAGGCCGGCCAGGTCGCCGCCGTGGTAGAAGCCCTTGTCGGCGGGGTCGAAGCCGTTGTCCAGCCGCCCGCCGGTGATGCCGCCGGTGTCGTTCGCCGGGTCGCCGTCGGCGAAGCGGTCGGGCAGGACGAAGTAGAACTGCTCGCGGGTGAGGTCGTGCCGCCCGGCGGTCGCGGCGAGCGCGGCGTCCGAGGGCGGGGCGGGCGGGGCGGCACCGAGGGCCGCGGGGGCGCTGCCGAGGGTGGCGGCGGTCAGCGCGACGGCCAGCAGGACGGCCGTGCGGCCCGTCCTGCGGGGTGATCTGCTCCGTCGGGGGCGGAGCGGGGCATCGGCCACTGAGGGCTCCCTTAGGGGAAGGGGCGATCGAGTTTCCAGGAAGCTAGCGGCCTGCAATATGTTTCAGCAAGATGCAGAAACCGTTTCGTCCCGGGAAAATCCAGCTCCACGGCCGCCTCCGGCCACCCCGATTACTCCCCCGGAGCGACGGGCGTGACAATGGGACGTATGTCCGTCCCACCGGTTAGCACCAGAACCCCGCGCACCCCCGACCCCGGTGGGAGCCGGCCCCTAGCCCTCAAGGGGGACAGCCGGTGAAGAATCCACTTCCAGAGGATGAGCAGACGGCTACGAGCGGTCTGGCAGACTTCTCGTCCATGGGGGAACCGACCGAGATCCAGCGAGGCGACGCCGGGCGCGCCGACACGGCCGACGGTGGCGGTTCCGAAGAGGCGACGACCGTCCCCGGTCACGTGCCCGACGGAGCCACCCGTACCGTCCAGTCCCGTTCCGCAGCCCTGCGCAATCGTTTCCGCGAGCAGCGCCGTTCGCCGGCCCGGCCGCGGATCTGGTTCGAGCTGGCCCTGATCGGGATCAGCTACTGGATCTACTCGATCGTCCGCAACGCCGTCCCGGAACAGGAAGCGATAGCCCAGAAGCACGCACGCTGGATCTGGGAGCTGGAGCAGCACCTCGGCATCGCCGTCGAGCGCTCGGTCAACCACGCGATGGACGGCGTCGGGTGGCTCATCACCGGGATGAACTACTACTACGCGACGCTGCACTTCATCATCACGATCGGCGTCCTGGTCTGGCTCTACCGCAGCCACCCCGGCCGGTACGTCGCCGCCCGCACGGTGCTGTTCGTCACCACCCTGATCGCCCTGGTCGGCTTCTACTCCTTCCCGCTGGCCCCGCCCCGGCTGATGACCGACGGCGGCTTCATCGACACCGTGAAGACCCACGGCACCTGGGGCTCCTTCGCCTCCGGGCCCGCCGCGCACGTCTCCAACATGTACGCCGCGATGCCCTCGATGCACATCGGCTGGTCGATGTGGTGCGGCCTGGCGATCTTCTTCCTGGCCCGCCGGAAGTGGGTCAGGGCACTCGGCCTGATGTACCCGGCCGCCACCCTGGTGGTCATCGTCTCGACCGCCAACCACTTCTGGATGGACGCCGTCGGCGGCGAGATCTGCCTGGCCGTCGGCTTCCTCGCAGCCCGCTGGCTCTACCACGAGTGGGTCTACAAGCTGCCGCAGGTGCCCGCCCGGGAGTCGGCGCAGGACCAGCCGGTCACCGTCCCCGAGCAGTGGAGCGAGCCCGCGGTCAGCACCGCCCGCCGGTAGCGACGACGAACGACGAAGGGGCCCCGCACGGGGCCCCTTTCGCGTGCCCGGGGGCTCTTCCGCAGGCCCGGAGTGGCGCTTCCGCGTGCCCCGGGGATGGCTTCCGCACGCCCAGGGAACGCTTCCGCGTGCCCGGGGGCGCTCAGAGCCCGTAGAACAGCCGGTCCACCACCGCCCGGGCCCGCCGGGTGGTCCGCCGGTAGTCGTCCAGCAGCTCCCCACTGTGCCCGGCACCGTACCCGAGGTAGCGGGCCACCCCGGCCAGCTCCCTGGCCTCCCCCGGGAAGCTGTCCCCGGGACGGCCCCGCACCAGCATCACCGCCGCCCGCACCCGGGACGCCAGCACCCAGGCCGCTTCCAGCACCTCGGCGTCCGCCGGCTCCACCAGCCCGCCCGCGACCGCGGCCGCCAGGGCCGCCCTGGTCCGGGTGGTGCGCAGGGCCGGCAGCTCGTGCCCGTGCTGCAGCTGGAGCAGCTGCACCGTCCACTCCACGTCCGCCAGCCCGCCCCGCCCGATCTTGGTGTGGGTGGTCGGGTCGGCCCCGCGCGGCAGCCGCTCGGCCTCGATCCGGGCCTTGATCCGGCGGATCTCCATCAGGTCCCGCTCCGGCACCCCGTTGCCCGGGTAGCGCAGCGGGTCGATCAGCTGCCGGAACCGCGTGCCCAGCTCCTCGTCCCCGGCCACCGGCTCGGCCCGCAGCAGCGCCTGGCTCTCCCAGGCGTGCGACCACCGCCGGTAGTACGCCGCGTACGAGGCGAGGGAGCGCACCAGCGGACCGCTGCGCCCCTCCGGCCGCAGGTCGGCGTCGACCAGCAGCGGCGGCTCGGTGGACGGCGCGCCCAGCTGGGTGCGCAGCTCGTGGCAGACCGCCTGGGCGGCCCGGGCGGCCTCCTCCTCCAGCGAGCCGAGCAGCGGCTCGTGGACGAAGAGCACGTCCGCGTCCGAGCCGTAGCCCAGCTCGTGGCCGCCGAAGCGGCCCATCGCGACCACCGAGATCCGGGTCGGCAGGTCCCCGTGCTCGGCCTCCCAGCCGGCGACGCAGGCCCGCAGCGCACCCTGCAGGGTGGCGGCGTTGAGCGCGGTGAGCGCCTCCCCCGCGACGTCCAGCGCCTCGGCGGGGTCCTCCCCGAGCCGGCCGAGGACGTCCGCGGCGGCCGTGCGGAACAGCTCCCGGCGGCGCACCGAGCGGGCGGAGGCCACGGCGGCCGTGGTGGACCCGGCCCGGCCGACGGCGGCCAGTATCTCCGACTGCAGCGCCGCCCGCCCGCGCGGTTCCAGGCCTTGCGGATCGCCCAGCATGGCCACCGCCTCGGGGGCGCGCAGCAGCAGGTCGGGGGCGAGCCGGCCGGCCGACAGCACCCGGGCCAGCTGTTCGGCGGCCGCGCTCTCGTCCCGCAGCAGCCGCAGGTACCAGGGGGTGCGGCCGAGCGCGTCGGAGACCTGGCGGAAGTTGAGCAGCCCGGCGTCCGGGTCGGCCGAGTCGGCGAACCAGCCGAGCAGCACCGGCAGCAGGGTGCGCTGGATCGCCGCCTTGCGGCTCACCCCGGAGGCCAGCGCACTGATGTGCCGCAGCGCGGCCGCCGGGTCCGCGTAGCCGAGCGCCTCCAGCCGGGCCCGCGCGGCGTCCGGGGTCAGCCCGGCGGCGCCCGGCGGCAGCTCGGCCACGGCGTCGAGCAGCGGCCGGTAGAACAGCTTCTCGTGCAGCCGCCGCACCTCCACCGCGTGCCGCTTCCACTCCCGGTGCAGCGCGGCCACCGGGTCGGCGCGGGTGTCGTCGTTGATCAGCGGGGCCAGCGAGCGGGCCAGTCGGCGCTGGTCCTCGGCCCCGGTGGGCATCAGGTGGGTGCGGCGCAGCCGGTACAGCTGGATCCGGTGCTCCAGCGAGCGCAGGAAGCGGTACGCGGTGTCCAGCGAGGCGGCGTCCGCCCGGCCGACGTACCCGCCCCGGGAGAGCGCGGCCAGCGCCTCCAGGGTGTTGCCGCTGCGCAGCGCCGGGTCGGTGCGGCCGTGCACCAGCTGGAGCAGCTGGACGGAGAACTCGACGTCGCGCAGGCCGCCCGGGCCCAGCTTGAGCTGGCGGTCCAGTTCGGTGACCGGGATGGAGTCGATCACCCGGCGGCGCATCTGCTGCACGTCGGTGACGAAGTTGTCCCGGGCGGCGGCCTGCCAGACCAGCGGGGCGAGCGCCTCGACGTACGCGGCGCCGAGGTCGGCGTCCCCGGCGACCGGCCGGGCCTTGAGCAGCGCCTGGAACTCCCAGGTCTTGGCCCAGCGCTGGTAGTAGGCGAGGTGGCTGGCCAGGGTGCGGACCAGCGGCCCGTTGCGGCCCTCGGGGCGCAGGTTGGCGTCCACCGGCCAGATGGTGCCCTCGCCGGTGGTGTCCGCGCAGAGCCGGGTGAGGGCGGCGGCGAGCCGGGTGGCGGCCCTGACCGCCTCGGGCTCCGGCACGCCCTCGCGCGGCTCGGCGACGAAGATGACGTCCACGTCCGAGACGTAGTTGAGCTCCCGGCCGCCGCACTTGCCCATGCCGATCACCGCGAGCCGGCAGGCCGCGGCGGCCTCCGGGTCCTGCTCGGCGGCGAGGTCCAGGGCGGTCTGCAGGGTGGCGCCGGCCAGGTCGGCGAGTTCGGCGGCGGTCCGGGCGAGGTCGGTGGTGCCGGTCAGGTCGCGGGCGGCGATGGCGAGCAGGCAGCGGCGGTAGGCGATCCGCAGCGCGTCCGCCGGGCTGCGGTCGCCGCCGCGGACGTCCGCGTCCCGGACGCCGTCGGTCAGCGCGCGGCTGAAGTCCTCCGGGCCGGGGTGCATGTCGCGCAGCTCGAAGGTCACCAGCACGTGCCAGTCGTGCGGGTGCCGGGCCAGGTGGTCGCCGAGCGCGGTCGAGACGCCGAGCACGCCGAGCAGCCGGTCGCGCAGCGGCTTGGAGGTGGTGAGCGTGTCGCGCAGGGTGTGCCGGTCGGCCTCGTCGGCGGCCTCCATCAGCCGGGCCAGGCCGAGCAGCGCGAGGTCGGGGTCGGCGGTCGCGCCGAGCGCGTCCAGCAGCACCGGGTCGTCGGCCAGGCCCTCCAGGCCGGGGCCCTCCAGCAGCCGCACCGCCCGCGCCGGGTCGCCGAACCCGCGCCGGACCAGCCGGTTCTCCGGCCTGCTGACCCGGCTCCCGGCCCGCTGCTCGTCCACCGCCATCGGCCCCTCCATCCGTCCGCCCCAGCAGGTTACGCGCCCGGGCGGCCCGCCGCCGGACGGCCCACGGGCCGGGCCCGCCCGGTCACCGGCCGGCCCGGTGCACGGACCCGGGCGGCGGCGTGGCGTGTCGGCTTGCCCGCCGGCTCGCGGGCGCGGTGGAGTACGCGCATGACCAGCCCGGACGCCCCCGGCGGCGGCCGGCGCGGCGGCCGAAGGGACGAACCATGGCAATCGAGCACCCGGCCGAGGGACGAGCACCTCGCCGGCACCCCCTGCGGGTCGCGTTCGGCGCGCTCGGCGACGTGCTGTTCACGATCGGCGTCCTGCTCGCCCTGTTGCTCGCCTACTCGCTGTGGTGGACGAACCTCACGGCCGACCGGCACTCCGGGGTCGCGGCAGAACAGCTCCGCCGGTCCTGGTCGACGGCGGCCCCGACCGTCCCGACACCCGCGGCCTCCGGCGCCGCGGCCGCCGCGCCGCCCCCGTTCGACGCGGGCGGAGGCATCGGGTTCCTCCACGTGCCGGCCCTGGGCGCGGGCTACGAGGTGCTGATCAGGATCGGTACCGACGAGGACACCCTCGCGGACGGGGTCGCCGGCGCCTACACGGCGCCGTACCGCTCGGCCATGCCCTGGGACGCGCAGGGCAACTTCGCCCTCGCCGCCCACCGCGACGGGCACGGCGCGAAGTTCCACGACCTGGACCGGCTGAAGCCGGGCGACCCGCTGGTCGTGGAGACCCGCGACCGCTGGTACGTCTACCGGGTCGACGCCACGCTGCCGGAGACCTCCGCGGACGACACCGGTGTCATCGCCCCGGTGCCCACCGGCTCCCCGTACACCGGGCCGGGCCGCTACATCACCCTGACGACCTGCACCCCCGTCTACACCTCGCTCTACCGGATGGCCGTCTGGGGCAGCCTGGTCGACGAACGGCCGATGGATCCGGGCCGTACGCCGCCCCCCGAGCTGCGCTGACGGGCCGGGGCCCGGGAGGGAGCGCGAACGGAAACCGGGACGGAAGACCGACGGGCGGTGCGCTCTCCGCGCACCGCCCGTCGGTCACCCGCTGCCGCGTCATGCACGCCGTCGGCTGATCCGCATGGCTGCCGCGCCGGCCACGAGGAACGCCGCCGAGAGAGCCGCCAGCAGCGGCGTCTGGCTCCCGGTGTGGGCCAGCTCGCCGTGGTGGTGGTGCCCGGCCGCGTGCTGCTCGCCCCCGCCGTGGTGCCCGCCCTGCGGGGCCGGCTTGTGCGACCCCTCCTGCGCGGCGAACTTGGCCTTGTTCACGTTCTGCGCGGCCTGGTGATTGCTCTGGCTCTGGTGGTTGGACAGGTTGTTGCTCTGCGCGGCCGACTGGTGCGCGGAGTTGTTGGAGTTGGCGGTGGAGCTGTTGTTCGACGTGCTCGCGGCGCTGTTGTTCGCGCTGTTGTCGAGGTTGTTGGTGACGACGTTCTGGACGACGACGGTGAGGTCGACCTTCTGGTCCTGCCGACCGTCCTGCTTCTGCTCGGCGTTCTGGGCCTGGCCCTGGGCCTGCTCCTGACCCTGCGCCTGCTCCTGGCCCTGGGCCTGGTTCTGCTCGCCGTTCTGGCCCTGCCCCTGGTCCTGACCGCCGTGCTCGCCGTGGCCCTCGTGACCACCGTGGCCCTCGTGGCCGCCGTGGCCCTCGTGGCCGCCGTGCTCACCGTGCTCACCGTGCTCACCATGGCCCTCGTGGCCACCGTGGCCTTCCTGACCCTCGTGACCGCCGTGCTCGCCGTGCTCGCCATGGCCCTCGTGACCACCGTGCTCGCCGTGCTCACCGGGCGGGCAGACGCACTCGGGGAGCTCGTGGTGGCCGGGGCTGCCCTCCTCCCCGCAGGACGCGCCGCCGGCCGCGGCTCCTTCGGGGAGCCCGGGCGCCGCCGGCTCGCCCATCGGCCGGCCACGCTCGGCGCCGTCCTCGCCCACCTGGACCGAGTCGCCCGGCTCTGCGGCGTCACCCGGCTCGGCGGCGGCGCCCGGCTCGGTGGCCTCGTTCGACTCCGGGTCGGCCGGCTCCGGCGTGTCCGACCGCATGATGCTCCGGCTGGTGACGGTCCAGGTGTTGCCGGAGAAGCCGGTGCCGTCCCCGGCCAGGCGCAGAAGGCTGTCGACCCATTCGCCCTGGGCCCCTGCCGACTCGGAGGCGGTGCCGTGGTCGACGGAGGACGAGGCGTAGGCCGTGTGACCGGCACCCAGCACGAGCGTGGCCGAGGCCAGTCCGGACAGGACCAGGGTGGTGATTCGAGTACGCATGGACACTCCAGGATGATCCGTAAAACGGATCTTCTGAATACGCCCCTGGGTCACTCGCCCGCGGTTCGCACCGCTGCAGAGTCGTCGGATTGGCCCAACGGATTAGCGTGCGCGGAGGATGCCGCACGAAACAGGCGGGCCCGCTCGGACCGGAGCGGGCCCGCCTGGTGATTGACGGACTGTCAGAGAACCTGGAGGTTCTTGCGCAGCTCGAAGGGGGTGACCTCGGAGCGGTACTCCTCCCACTCCTGGCGCTTGTTGCGCAGGAAGAAGTCGAAGACGTGCTCGCCCAGCGTCTCGGCGACGAGTTCGCTGCGCTGCATCAGGTCGATGGCCTCGCCGAGGTTCTGCGGCATCGGCTGGATGCCGAGGGCGCGGCGCTCGGAGTCGGAGAGCGCCCACACGTCGTCGTCGGCGCCGGGCGGGAGCTCGTAGCCCTCCTCGATGCCCTTCAGGCCGGCCGCGAGGGTGACGGCGTAGGCGAGGTAGGGGTTGCAGCCGGTGTCGAGGGAGCGGACCTCGATCCGGGTGGAGCCCTGCTTGCCAGGCTTGTACATCGGCACCCGGATCAGCGCCGAGCGGTTGTTGTGGCCCCAGCAGATGTAGGACGGGGCCTCGCCGCCGGCGCCGGCGGTGCGCTGGGAGCCGCCCCAGATCCGCTTGTAGGAGTTCACCCACTGGTTGGTCACGGCGGCGGTCTCGGCGGCGTGCTTCAGCAGGCCGGCGATGAACGACCTGCCGACCTTGGAGAGCTGGTACTCGGCACCGGACTCGTGGAACGCGTTGCGGTCGCCCTCGAACAGCGAGACGTGGGTGTGCATGCCGCTGCCGGGGTGCTCGGAGAAGGGCTTGGGCATGAAGCTCGCGTGCACGCCCTGCTCCAGCGCGACCTCCTTCATGACCAGGCGGAAGGTCATGATGTTGTCGGCGGTGGAGAGCGCGTCGGCGTAGCGCAGGTCGATCTCCTGCTGGCCGGGGGCGCCCTCGTGGTGCGAGAACTCAACCGAGATACCCATCGACTCCAGCATGGTGATCGCCTGGCGGCGGAAGTCGTGGCCGACACCGCGCGGGGTGTGGTCGAAGTAGCCGGACTGGTCGGCCGGGATGGGCGCGGTGCCGTCGCCGGGCAGGTTCTTCAGCAGGAAGAACTCGATCTCCGGGTGGGTGTAGAAGGTGAAGCCCAGGTCGGAGGCCTTCTCCAGGGTGCGCTTGAGCACGAACCGGGGATCGGCGTAGGACGGCGAGCCGTCCGGCATCAGGATGTCGCAGAACATCCGGGCGGTGCCCGGGGTCTCCGAGCGCCACGGCAGGATCTGGAAGGTGGTCGGATCCGGCTTGGCGATCATGTCGGACTCGTACACCCGGGCGAAGCCCTCGATCGCGGAGCCGTCGAACCCGATGCCCTCCTCGAAGGCCTGCTCCAGCTCGGCCGGGGCCACCGCGACCGACTTGAGGAACCCGAGCACGTCGGTGAACCACAGCCGGACGAACCGGATGTCACGCTCTTCGAGCGTCCGAAGCACGAACTGCTGCTGCTTGCCCATGGGGACAGTCTCACCTCTGCTCTTTACGCTCGTGTTACGCCCGGGAGGCCACCGGAAGACCCCTGCCGGCGAATGCCCCCATCATGGCCGATCACCGGGCGGCACGGCAGTGCCGACCCCCGGGAAGACCTCCGGAACCTCCCCGGAGGACCAAGGGAGGACCAAGGAAGGACCCCTGGACGAGCCCGGGAGGACCCCGGGAGGACCCCGGAGCGACCCCCCTCGCGGGACATTGCGTCAGATAGACGATTACACTCGGGGACATGCCCAATCTCCGTCTCGCCCTGAGCCAGATCGACCCCTGGGTCGGTGACCTCGCCCGCAACAGCGATGAGGTGG
The DNA here is from genome assembly GCF_044767225.1 of Kitasatospora sp. NPDC101447. Classification (NCBI taxonomy): domain Bacteria; kingdom Bacillati; phylum Actinomycetota; class Actinomycetes; order Kitasatosporales; family Streptomycetaceae; genus Kitasatospora; species Kitasatospora sp. NPDC101447. The sequence continues at coordinate 135,091 of NZ_JBIWNL010000007.1, read as the reverse complement.
TGCGCTGGACCAAGCAGGCCGTCGAGGCCGGCGCCCAGCTGGTCGCCTTCCCCGAGATGGCCCTCACCGGGTACCCGGTCGAGGACCTCGCCCTGCGGCACTCCTTCGTCGAGGCCTCCCGCGGTGCGCTGGTCGAGCTGGCCGGCCGGCTGGCGGCCGACGGGCTGGGCGAGGTCCCGGTGGTGGTCGGCTACCTCGGGCGCTCCGACCACGCGTCACCGCGCTTCAACCGCCCGGCCGGGTCCCCGCAGAACTGCGCCGCCGTGCTGCACCGGGGTGAGGTGGTGACCCGCTTCGCCAAGCACCACCTGCCCAACTACGGCGTGTTCGACGAGTTCCGCTGGTTCGTCCCGGGCGACCAGCTGCCGGTGGTCCGGGTGCACGGGGTCGACGTCGCGCTGGCGATCTGCGAGGACATCTGGCAGGACGGCGGCCGGGTCACCGCGGCCCGCGAGGCCGAGGCCGGGCTGCTGCTGGTGATCAACGGTTCGCCGTACGAGCGGAACAAGGACGACCAGCGGCTGGAGCTGGTCCGGCGCCGGGCGGCCGAGGCGGGCTGCACCCTGGCGTACGTCAACATGGTCGGCGGCCAGGACGAGCTGGTCTTCGACGGCGACTCGATCGTGGTCGGCGCGGACGGCGAAGTCCTCGCCCGCTCCCCGCAGTTCGAGGAGCACCTGCTGCTGCTCGACCTCGACCTGCCGGCCGCCAGCAGCGACCACACGGACGGCCTGCTGCTGAGCGACGGGCTGCACCTGGTCCGTACCGAGCTGGGCGGCGAGCCGGTGCCCGCGCCCGCCGACCGGGGGGACGCCGGGGTCGCGCCGCGGCTGTCCGACGAGGCCGAGATCTGGGCCGCGCTGGTCTCCGGCACCCGGGCGTACGTCGCCAAGAACGGCTTCGGGTCGGTGCTGATCGGCCTCTCCGGCGGCATCGACTCCGCGCTGGTGGCCTCGATCGCGGTGGACGCGATCGGCGCCGAGAACGTGTACTGCGTGTCGATGCCCAGCCGCTACTCCTCCGAGCACTCCAAGGGCGACGCGGCCGAGCTGGCCCGCCGCACCGGGCTGCACTTCCGGACCGTCTCCATCGCCCCGATGTTCGACGCCTACCTGGCCGCCACCGAGCTGACCGGCCTGGCCGAGGAGAACCTGCAGTCCCGGCTGCGCGGCACCCTGCTGATGGCGATCTCCAACCAGGAGGGGCACATCGTGCTCGCGCCCGGCAACAAGAGCGAGCTGGCGGTCGGCTACTCGACCCTGTACGGCGACTCGGTGGGCGCGTTCGGGCCGATCAAGGACGTCTACAAGTCGCTGATCTTCCGGCTGGCCCGGTGGCGCAACGAGGAGGCCGAGCGGCGCGGCGAGGTGGCTCCGATCCCGGAGAACACCATCGTCAAGCCGCCGTCCGCCGAGTTGCGGCCGGACCAGAAGGACACCGACTCGCTCCCGGACTACGACCTGCTGGACAGCGTGCTGGCGCGCTACATCGAGGGCGACGAGGGCCGGGACGCGATCGTGGCGGCGGGCTTCGACCCGGCCGTGGTGGACCGGGTGGTGCGGCTGGTCGACACCGCCGAGTACAAGCGGCGCCAGTACCCGCCGGGCCCCAAGATCTCGGTGAAGAACTTCGGCCGGGACCGCCGACTGCCGATCACCAACCGCTGGCGGCGCGGCTAGGAGCCTTCAGTACCGGTAGGTGGCGACCACCGCGAGGTGGTCGCTGCCGTCCCGGGGCAGGGTGCGGGAGTCGACCGGTTCGAGCCCGCCCTTGCTCATGATCTGGTCGATCCGGGCCATCGGGAAGGACGTCGGCCAGCTGAAGCCGAAGCCGTCCCCGGCGGCGCCCTGGGCCGAGCGCATCTGCGAGGTGACGGGCGCCAGACTGCGGTCGTTCATGGTGCCGTTGAGGTCGCCGAGGAGCAGCACCTTCTTGATCGGCTCGGCCTCGATCGCGTCGCCGAGCGCCTGCGCGCTGGCGTCCCGCTGGTTGACCGTGAAGCCGCCCTCGGCCTTCAGCCGCACCGAGGGCAGGTGCGCGACGTACACCGCGACCGGACCCTGCGGGGTGCCGACCTGGGCGCGGAACGCCCTGGTCCAGCCCATCTTGAGGTCCACCGGCGCGACCCCGCTGATCGGGTACTTCGACCAGAGCCCGACCGTGCCCTCCACGGTGTGGTACGGGTAGGCCTCGGCGAGCCCGGTCTCGTACGAGTGCAGCGCCCGGCCCGCCAGCTCCTGCAGGGCGACGATCTGGGCGCCGGAGGCGACCAGCCCGCGGATGGTGCCCGGCACGTCGGTGTTGGCGGCGGCGACGTTGTGGCTGACCACCTTCCACTCGCCCTTGCCGCCGCTCCGGTCGATCAGCAGGCCGCCGAACAGGTTGGCCCAGAGCACCACGGGCAGCAGCAGGGCGAGCAGCGCGGTGGCGGAGCGGCGCAGCAGGGCGGGCACCAGCAGCACCGGGACGGCCAGGCCCAGCCAGGGCAGGAAGGTCTCCAGCAGGCTGCCGAGGTTGCCGGCGCCGTTGGGCACCTCGGCGTGGAAGGCGAGCAGCGCGGCGGTGAGCCCGGCCAGGGCGGCGATCACCAGGCCGCGCCGCCAGGTGGTGGCGCCGCGGGCGTCCCGGCCCCAGTTCCGCAGGCCGAGGAAGCCGCCGGACCGCGCCGCCGGGGCCGACTCGTCGGCACCTCCGGGGGCCGCGATCCGCTCGGTCCTGTCCGCCTGCGTCATGCCGTGGCTCCCGTTCGCTCGTGCCGGCCGCCGGTCCGGGGTCCGGCCCGCGGGACGGGCACAGCACCGGACCGGTGCCGGTTCGATCGGATACCCGGCTCAGCCTATGCCGGGACAGACGTCAGGCCCCCGGAGCGGGTTCCGGCGTGGCCCGGATTGGTGAGTTAGGCCACGTCCGGCCGGTGCGGCGCCCGGACAGCAGGCCCGAACAGCAGGCCTGTGCGGCGCCCGGGCGGCCCCGGACGGCGGGCCGGTGCCGGGGTCGCCGCGGACCCGCACGGCGGGCCGGTGCCGGGGTCAGCGCGGCCCGAGGCCTCCGATCAGCGAATCGACCATCTTGCGGGCGAGGTCCGGGTCCTCCAGGTCGGAGTCGTCCCACAGGATGCTGCGGTAGAGGATCGGGCCCATCAGCAGGTCGCCGAGCAGGTCCAGGTCGAGGTCGGAGCGGAGCACGCCCTCGTCCACGGCGCGGCGGATCAGCTTCAGCCCGGCTTCGCGGCGCGGCTTGACCACCCGTTCGCGGTAGGCGTTGTGCAGCTCGGGAAGGCTGTGCATCTGGCCCAGGGCGGCCTTCAGCACCCAGCGGGTGCGCTTGGCGAGGCCGCGCCGGCGCATGTAGTCGATCATCTCGATCAGGTCGGCCCGCGCGCCGCGGCCGGTCGGCTCCGGCATCGGGACCTCCAGCTTGCCGACCACGTCGACCAGCAGGGCCTCCTTGTTGGGCCAGCGCCGGTAGATGGTGGCCTTGCCGACGCCCGCCGCGGTGGCGATGCCCTCGATGGTGAGTTCGGACATCGTGGTGCCGCCCGACATCAGGTCCACCACCGCGCCGAAGATGGCCTGCTCGGCGGCCTCGCTGCGGGGCCGGCCGCGGCGTGCCGCGGCACAGGCCTGGCCGCTGTCGGCGGCGCAGTCCTGATCGGTGTCGGCGGTCGGGGTGTCCGTCTTCATCCCCGCTGTACTCCCTCGCTGTCCGCGGGCGCGCGGGCGCCGTCCGTGTCGTTGACGGTCCGTGCGGCGGGCGGGAGCCCGCCGTCGGACCGAGGCCCTGCCCCCTCGGGCGCACCCGGGGGGACAGGGCCATTGTCACCCAGTCGTGTTCGAGGCCTCACCGCCGTCCGGTCGGACCGCAGGTCAGGCGTCCGCGGCCGCGGTCTCGACGAGGGGCTCGTCCCGCTGCTCGGGGGCCGGACCGGCCGGCGCACCGGGGGCGGCCGAGCGGCGCGGCAGCAGGAACCAGGCGACCAGCGCGCCGAGCACCGAGATGCCCACCGAGAGGGAGGCCACGATGTGCATGGCGTGGATGAAGGAGTCGTTCGCCGGGCCGATCAGGGCCTTGCCGCCCGGGATCCGGTCGGCGATGGCCAGGGTGGCCTCCAGCGACTCGCCGGCCTTGTCCCGCAGGTTCTCGGGCAGCTGGTTCAGCGTGTCGGACATCCCGTCGCGGTAGACGGTGGAGAGCACCGCGCCGAGCACGGCGACGCCCAGCGAGCCGCCGACCTGGCGGAAGGTGTTGTTGACGGCCGAGCCCGCGCCGGCCTTCTCGCGGGGCAGCGAGCCCATGATCGCGACGGTGACCGGCGGCATGACGTGCGCCATGCCGGCGCCCATCACCAGGCCGAGCACGATCAGCACCCAGATCGGGCTGGTGGCGGTCAGCACGGTGTAGCCGACGAAGCCGAGCGCGACCAGCAGCATGCCGCCGGCGGCGGTGGCGGCGACGCCGATGCGGTCGACCACCAGCCGGGCCCGCGGCGCGAACAGCAGCTGGGCGACGGCCAGCGGCAGCATCAGCAGGCCGGCCTGCAGTGCGCTGTAGCCGCGCACGCTCTGGATGTAGAAGACGCCGAAGAAGGAGACGCCCATCAGCGCGAAGAAGATCACGCCGACGACGACCACGGAGGCGCTGAACACCTTGTTGCGGAACCAGCTGACGTCCAGCGCGGGGAACGCGGTGCGGCGTTCGAACCAGACGAAGGCGACCAGCGCGACCACGCCGATCAGGGTCGGCGCCCAGGCCTCGACGGCCGTGAAGTCGGCCAGCTCGCCGCCCTTGATGATGCCGTAGATCAGCGCGACCAGGCCGATGATCGACAGCAGCACGCCGACCGGGTCGAGCTTGCCCGGGTTGGGGTCCTTGGACTCGGGCACCAGGACCGCCATCGCGATCACCGCGACGATCACGATCGGGACGTTGATCAGGAAGACCGAGCCCCACCAGAAGTGCTCGATCAGCACGCCGCCGGTGATCGGGCCGATGGCGATGGCCAGACCGACCGCGCCCGCCCAGATGCCGATGGCCTTGGGCTGCTCGGAGCGCTCGAAGACGTTCATGATGATCGCCAGCGTGGCGGGCATCGCGAGCGCGGCGCCGACGCCCATCAGGGCGCGGAAGCCGATGAGTTCACCGGGCGAGGCGGCCATCGAGGACAGCAGCGAGGCGATGCCGAAGACCACCATGCCGGCCAGCAGCGCGAGCTTGCGGCCGAAGCGGTCGCCGAGCAGGCCCGAGGTGAAGAGCAGCCCGGCGAACACCAGGGTGTAGGAGTTGATCGACCACTCCAGGTCGCTCTGGGTGGCGCCGAGGCCGACCGGAGCGGGGGTCGCGATGGTCTTCATCGCGACGTTGAGGATCGAGTTGTCGAGTACGACGACGAGCAGGGCGAGCACCAGGGTGCAGAGGATCGCCCAGCGCCGACGGTGGATGGCTTCCGGCACGCGGGGTGGCGCGGCTGCGGTGGTCATTGGTCTTCCCGTCCGTGGTGGTGTGGCACTGGCGGGCAATTCCGAGCCGGATACGTCTCGTAACCCCCCGCACCAGAGTAGCCGGGAATACGATACGAGACGACCCCGTTTCGCAAAAACGAGGCAAAGCCCGCCGCCTCCGCCCACCACGACCGGGCCCGGTGTGCCACCACGACCGGACCCGGTGTGTCACGGATCGCACCGGGACGAACGCACCCCTCTTTGCGCGCACGCCGGGGCGTGCAAGCATGGAGGGGATCCGGGGACGCCGCACGGCGCCACGAGACGACAACCCTTCAGGAGTCCGTTCGATGAACGCTTCTTCGCCTTCGCCTGCCCAGAACCAGGCGTCGACCGCCACCCTCTACGGCGGGGTCACCAACCGCCGCATCACCGTCCGCGACCTGGCCTCCGCCAAGCAGCGCGGCGAGAAGTGGTCGATGCTCACCGCCTACGACGCCCTGACCGCGGGCGTGTTCGACGAGGCCGGCATCCCGGTGCTGCTGGTCGGCGACTCGGCGGGCAACTGCCACCTCGGCTACGAGACCACCGTCCCGGTGACCATGGATCAGATGGTGATGCTCTCCGCCGCCGTCGTCCGCGGCACCAAGCGGTCGATGATCGTCGCCGACCTGCCGTTCGGCTCCTACCAGGAGTCCCCCGCGCAGGCCATGCACAACGCGGCCCGGCTGATGAAGGAGGCCGGCGTCGGCGCGGTGAAGCTGGAGGGCGGGGAGCGCAGCGCCCGCTCGATCGAGCTGCTGGTCGAGGCCGGCATCCCGGTGATGGCCCACATCGGCCTCACCCCGCAGTCCGTGCACGCCCTCGGCGGCTACCCGGTCCAGGGCCGCGGCGACGAGGCGGCGCACCAGCTGCTGCGCGACGCCAAGGCCGTCCAGCAGGCGGGCGCCTTCGCGGTGGTGCTGGAGGCGGTGCCGGCCGAGCTGGCCGCCCAGGTCACCGAGCAGCTCGCGATCCCGACCGTCGGCATCGGCGGCGGCCCCGACACCGACGCCCAGGTGCTGGTCTGGACCGACATGGCCGGCATGACGGCCGGCCGGGTGCCGAAGTTCGTCAAGCAGTACGCCAACCTGCGGGCCGTCCTGGGCGACGCCGCCCGGGCCTTCGCCGAGGACGTCCGCGGTGGCGCCTTCCCGGCGGAGGAGCACACCTTCCACTGACGGGCCGTACGACCCCGCGCCCCCGCTCCGCCCGTCGGAGCGGGGGCGCTGCCGTGCCCGGCCGGCGGATGACAGCGGCGTGACAGCCGCCTGGCAGCGGGGTGCCACGGCCGCCGCCCGGCTGACAGGGGGCTGACAGCCGGGGCGGACAACCTGGTGGCATGACACGAATCGCCACCGCCCCGAACGACCGGGGAGCCGCCGTCGGCAACGCCGTCGAGGTCCGCGGCATCGTCAAGCACTACGGCACCACCAAGGCCCTCGACGGGGTCGACCTCACCGTGAAGGAGGGCACCGTCCTCGGCGTGCTCGGCCCCAACGGCGCGGGCAAGACCACCCTGGTGCGGGTCCTCTCCACGCTGATCAAGCCGGACGCCGGCACCGCCGTCGTCGGCGGCTACGACGTCCTGCGCCAGCCCAAGCAGCTGCGCCGCACGATCGGCCTCACCGGCCAGTACGCCTCCGTCGACGAACTCCTGTCCGGGTACGAGAACCTCTACCTGATCGGCCGACTGCTCGACCTGCCCCGTCGCGAGGCCAAGGCCCGCGCGACCGAGCTGCTGGAGCGCTTCTCGCTCACCGAGGCCGCCAAGCGAACCGCCAAGACCTACTCCGGCGGCATGCGCCGCCGCCTCGACCTGGCCGCCAGCATGATCGGCCGGCCCCGGGTGCTCTACCTGGACGAGCCCACCACCGGCCTGGACCCGCGCACCCGCAACGAGGTCTGGGACGAGGTGCAGCGGATGGTCTCCGAGGGCACCACCGTGCTGCTGACCACCCAGTACATGGAGGAGGCGGAGCAGCTCGCGAACGAGCTGACCGTCATCGACCGCGGCAAGGTCATCGCCAACGGCCTGGTGGCCGATCTCAAGGCCAAGGTCGGCGGCCAGACCCTGCAGGTCCGACCGGTCCGCCCGGCCGACCTGCCCGAGATGGCCCGCTGCCTGCGCGAGAGCGGCATCACCAGCGCCACCTTCTCCGCCGACACCGGCCTGCTCGCGGTGCCGATCACCGACGAGGAGCAGCTGACCGCGGTGATCGGCGTGCTCGGCGGCCGCGGCTTCGCGATCGCCGGCATCGACACCAAGGTGCCCAGCCTCGACGAGGTCTTCCTCGCCATCACCGGCAAGCCCGCCGCCGACGCGGAGCCCGCCCCCAGCCTCGCCAAGGAGCCCGTCGCATGACCACCGCCGCACTCGCCCCCGCCCGGGTGGAGGACTCCCGGATCGGCCTGTCCGGGACGCTGCGCCACGTCGGCGCGCTGACCCGGCGCAACCTGATGCGGATCAAGGCCGACCCGGAGTCGATGTTCGACGCCGTGCTGATGCCGATCATCTTCACCGTGCTGTTCGTCTACGTCTTCGGCGGTGCGATGGCCGGCGACCAGGACACCTACAAGCAGTACCTGGTCCCCGGCCTGCTCGGGCAGACCGGCCTCACCCTCGCGATGGCCGTCGGCACCGGCCTCAACAGCGACTTCCAGACCGGTGTGATGGACCGCTTCCGGACCCTGCCGATCGGCCGGGCCTCCGTACTGCTCTCCAAGATCGCCGCCGAGACCCTGCGCGGGCTGCTCTCCTTCGCGATCCTGATCGGCTTCGCGATGTGCATCGGCTTCGAGGTGAAGACCGGCCCGCTGGAGGTGCTGGCCACGGTCGGCCTGGGCCTGGTGTTCGGCATGTCGATCGTCTGGATCTCGATGCTGCTGGGCATGGCGCTGCGCAGCGCCCAGGCCGTCCAGGGCGTGGCCATGCTGGTCCTGATGCCGATGCAGTTCGGCAGCTCGATCTTCGCCCCGACCAACACCATGCCGGGCTGGCTGCAGTCCTTCACCAAGATCAACCCGCTGTCCGCGCTGGCCGACGCCTCCCGTGCGCTGCTCAACGGCGAGGGCGCGGTGGCCCACCCGGTGATGATCGTGCTGGTCTGGTCCGCCGCCGTGACCGCGGTCTTCGCCCCGCTGGCGGTCGCCCGCTTCCGCAAGCGGACCTGACCTCCACGGAGAAGAGCCACCGGCGGCCCCCCGTGAGGGAGGGCCGCCGGACGGGACGGCCGGCCGCCCGGGACAGGCACCGGCCGTCGCGAGGGCCCGGCGGGCCGGTGACCAGGGGACGGGCACCGACCCGCCGGGCCCTCGGCCCTCAGCCCTCGCCGATCAACTCGTCCATCAGCGCGTGGGTCTGGGCCTGGGTCATCCCGGTGCCACGGGTGCGGGCCGCTTCGAAGGCGGCGTCGCCGAGCAGCTCCCGCAGGGCGCCGGCGGAGCGCTCCCGCTCGACCCGGTCCAGGTAGCCGCCCTTCGGGCCGTGCAGTCCGGTGTGCGCACCCAGCAGCACGGCGGCGGCCTCGGCCCGCTCCAGGTCCCCGTCCCGCTGGGCGAAGCTCACCAGCACCGCGGCCACCGCGGGCACCACCATGACCGCCACGTGCTCGGCGAACCCGCTGGTGGCCGACGTGGCGCGCAGCAGCCGCCGGCCCTCCTGCAGCAGGGCGAAGCCCTGGTCCGGGTCCCCGGCCCGGGCGACGATCCAGCCCCGGGCGCTCAGCAGCATCCCGTCCACGATGCCCGGCGCGAAGCCGCCCACCCTGACCACGTCGAGGGTGTCCAGCTCGGCCAGGGCCGCCTCGTGCTCGTCGCGCACGGCGTGGATGCCGCACAGCGTCAGGTGGCCGAACATCAGGGCGCCGGTGGTGGACTGGTTGGTGCCCGGGGCGTCGACGGAGGCCAGCGCCTCCCGGACGATCCGCTCGCCGCGCTCCATGTCGTGCTCCAGCATGGCGGTGCCCAGGTGCACCCGCAGGATCGGGACCTCCTGCGGCGCGCCCAGTTCCTCGGCCAGCTCGATCGCCCGCGCGTACGCGGCGGCGGCGGCCTGCGACTCGCCCTGGCCCGCCAGGCTCTCCCCGTGCGCGGCCAGCGCCTGGGAGACCCCCCAGAGGTCGCCGGCCCGTTCGTACAGCTCCAGCGAGCGCTCGCCGTCGCGCAGGCTCTGCTCGGCGCCGCTCGGCCAGTCGTTCATCATCCGTGCCCGGACCTGCAGGATGAAGGCCAGGTCGCCCGGCCCGCCGTACTGCTCGCAGCCGAGGACGGCGTCGTCCAGCAGGTCCTTCATCAGCTCCAGCCGGCCGGCCAGGAAGGCGCCGAACACCCGCATCAGCGCCGGGAACCGGTAGGACTGCGGCAGTTCCGGGCCGTAGGCGTCCAGCAGCTGCCGGGAGACCTCGACCGCCTCCGGGTCGCCGAGCACGTCCAGGTTCCCCTCGAACAGGCCGATCAGCCGGTACATCGCGAGCAGCCGGCGGGACTCCTCCAGCACGCCCTCGGGCATCGGCACGCCGTACGCGAGCACGTCGCGCTCCAGCGGCAGCGGCGGCGGGACGTCGGGACCGAGCGGGTCCGGCCCCAGGGCGGCGACCGCGTCGTACCAGCCGCGGGCCTCCATGCTGTAGGCGCGCAGCGACCAGTACCAGCTCATGCCGAGGCAGAGGACCAGCGCCTGTTCCTCGTCCCGGAGGTCGATCGCGCGGCGCAGCACGGCCCGGATGTTGTCCTGCTCGCGCTCCAGCACCGCCAGCCAGTGCAGCTGCCGGGGTCCGTGGATCTGCTGCTCGGCCTCGGCGACCAGCGCGCGGAAGTGCGCCAGGTGACGGGCCTCGGCGGCGACGCGCTCGGCGGCGGACGCGGCGAGGCGCTCGGTGGCGTACTCGTGGATGGTCTCCAGCATCCGGTAGCGCGGCAGGCTGGCGCCGTCCAGGTCGGCGACCAGCAGGGACTTGTCGACCAGCGACAGCAGCAGGTCGGCGACCTCCCCGGGGGCCACGTCGAGGCCGTCGGCGCAGACCGCCTCGGCGTCCTCCAGCTGCCAGCCGCCCACGAACACCGAGAGCCTGCGCAGCACCGCCCGCTCCCGCTTGCCCAGCAGGTCCCAGCTCCAGTCGACCACCGCGCGCAGGGTCTGCTGGCGCGGCAGCAGGGTGCGGCTGCCGGCGGTGAGCAGCGCGAACCGGCCGTCCAGCCGGTCGGCTATCTGGCGGGCCGTCATCACCCGCAGCCGGGCGGCGGCCAGTTCGATGGCCAGCGGCAGCCCGTCCAGCCGGCGGCAGATCTCGGCGCAGGCCTCCGGGTCGCCCTGCGGGTCGAAGCCGTGACGGGCGGTGGCGGCGCGCTCGGCGAACAGCCGCAGCGCGACCGGGTCGGGCAGCGGCTCGACCGGCAGCACCGTCTCACCGGGCACGCCGAGCGGCTCGCGGCTGGTGGCGAGCACGGTCAGCCCCGGGCACTCGGCGAGCAGCACGTCGGCGAGGTCGGCGGCGGCCTGGATCAGGTGCTCGCAGTTGTCCAGGACGAGCAGCATCCGGCGGTGGCCGCAGTGCTCGACGAGCCGGCGCAGCGGGTCCTCGGCGCGCTTCTCGATCACTTCGGCGACCATGTTGGTGCTGTGCAGCACGATCTCGCGCAGGCCCAGTGCGGAGACCACGGCGGCGGGCACCGCCTCCGAGCTCTCCAGCGGGGCGAGTTCGGCCACCCAGACGCCGTCCGGCCAGGCGCCCGCGCCCTGTTCGGCCCGGCCGGCCTCGACCGAGAGGCTGGTCTTGCCGGAGCCGCCGGGGCCGGTGAGGGTCACCAGCCGACGGTCCGTCAACATTCCGCGCAGCGCGGTGAGATCGGCCTCGCGGCCGACGAAGCTGGTCAGCCGGCCGCGCAGGTTGCCGCCGGCGCGCGGGAGCCGGGGCGCCGGCGCGTCCCCGGCCGGCGTCGGCAGTGGGCCCGGGTCCGGTTCCACCTCCGCCACGGGGGCGAGCAACTCGGCGTAGAGGGACTGCAGTTGGCGGCCCGGGTCGACGCCCAGCTCGTCGGCCAGCGCCCGCCTGGTCCGCTCGTAGTGGCGCAGCGCCTCCGCCGTGCGGCCGCTCGCCTGCAGCGCCCGGATCATCAGCAGCTGCAGCGGTTCGTCCAACGGCTGCCGCTCGCACAGCTCGGCGAGTTCGGCGACCAGCTCCGCGGCGCGGCCGAGCCCGAGATCCGCGGTGATCCGGTGGCGGCGGGCCTCCTCGCGCTGGACCTCCAGCCGGGCGGCCGGGCCGGTGCGGTCCGGCAGGTCGGCGAGGGCGGGGCCGCGCCACAGCGCCAGGGCGGCGCGCAGCCGCTCGGCGGCGAGCGCGTCGTCGCCGGTGTCCAGGGCGCGGCGGCCCTCGGCGCTCAGCCGCTGGAAGTCGGCGAGGTCGGTGCCGGGGCCGGTCAGCCAGTAGCCGGCCGGGCCGGAGCCGACCTCGTCCCGGCCGATGGTGCGGCGCAGCCGGCCGACCAGGGTCTGCAGCGCGGCGGAGGCGTCCTGCGGCGGGTCGGTGTCCCACACCTCGTCCACCAGCAGGTCGGCCGGGACGGGACGGCCCTGCCGCAGGGCCAGCGCGGTGAGCAGCGCCCTCAGCCGGGCGCCGCCCAGGGGCACCGGGGTTCCGTCGTCGTGGTGGGCCGTGGTCGTCCCGAGGATGCCGTAGTGCACCGGACCATTCTGGTCGATCGTCGCGGGTACGGCCGCACAATTGTGCTGGAACTCCCCGCACCCGCGCCAGCGCCAGCGCTCGCACCCGCGACGGAACGCGGCCGGGCGTTCGGACGTTCACCCGGAGCGGCTTGTCCGGTCACCGGCCCGCCCGGCATGATCGACCCCGGCCCGCATCCCGACCTCCCCCTGCCCACGGAGCATCCACACCATGACCTTCGCCGCCACGCCGCGCTCCCGCAGCGAGGACCGCCGGATCAGCCCGGTGTTCTGGGTGCTCCTCGCCGTCCTCGCCACCTCCGCCTGGGCGGTGTACGCCGACTACGGGAACAGCTCCTTCGGCGTGTTCCTGTTCGTCGTCGCCGGCTGGATGGTCTCCCTCTGCCTGCACGAGTACGCCCACGCGCGCACCGCGCTGCACGGCGGCGACATCACCGTCGGCGCCAAGGGCTACCTCACGCTCAACCCGCTGAAGTACACCAACGTGCTGTTGAGCTTCGTGCTCCCGATCGTCTTCGTGATCCTCGGCGGCATCGGCCTGCCCGGCGGCTCGGTGTGGATCGAGCGGCACCGGATCCACGGCCGGCTCAAGCACAGCCTGGTCTCGGCGGCCGGGCCGCTGGTCAACGTGCTGTTCGCGGCGGTGCTGCTCATCCCGGTCGGCGCGGGGTGGCTGCACGGCGACGGCGGGGTGTACGTCTGGGCCTTCGGCGTGGACCCGTACAAGCCGATCGAGTGCGCGATGGCCTTCCTCGGCCTGCTCCAGCTGAGCGCCGCACTGCTGAACCTGCTCCCGGTGCCCGGCCTCGACGGCTACGGGATCGTCGAGCCGTGGCTGTCGGCCAAGACCCGGCGCGCGGTCGAGCCGTTCGCGCCGTACGGGATGCTGGCGGTGTTCGCGCTGCTGTGGCAGCCCCAGGTCAACCACCTCTTCTTCGAGGCGGTGCACGGGCTGATGGGGCTGTTCGGGGTGGACGGCCGGGTCTCCGACCTCGGCTACGCGATGTTCCGCTTCTGGGACAACTGATCCGAGGGCGGCCGGCCCTGGCCGGTCGGCCCTCTTCGGCCGGCCCTGCCCGGTCGGCCCTCTTCGGTCAGCCCTGCTCGGCTGCCGCGGCGGTGGCCTCGGCGATCTTCGCCCGGCGGCGGTTCAGCCACACCACGTTGCTGGCCACGCCGGCCAGCGGCAGCCAGATCAGGCCCAGCCACAGGCCCTGGGTCAGCGAGAAGACGGCGGCCGCCAGCGCGAGGACGACGACGGTCAGGGCGAGCACGGACGTGCGGGGCATGGTGGAGGGCTCCTAGAACGGGTACGGCCGACCGGGGCGCGGCCGCGTCCCATTGTCGCCGACCTCACCTCCGGAACGGGTCCAGGGGTGAGGTCGACACGGCACCCACCGGTCAGACGTCGGTGATCCGCAGGCCCGCGTGGGCCTTGTAGCGGCGGTTGACCGAGATCAGGTTGGCCACCAGCGCCTCGACCTGGTGGGCGTTGCGCAGCCGGCCCGCGTAGATGCCGCGCATGCCGGGGATCCGGGCGGCCAGGCCGCGCACGACGTCGGTGGCGGCGCGGTCGTCGCCGAGCACCATGACGTCGGTGTCGATCGCCTCCACCGACTCGTCCTGCAGCAGCACCGCCGAGAGGTGGTGGAAGGCGGCGGTGACCCGGGAGTCCGGCAGCAGCACGGCGGCCTGCTCGGCGGCGCTGCCCTCCTCCGGCTTCAGCGCGTACGCGCCCTGCTTGTCGAAGCCGAGCGGGTTGACGCAGTCGACGACGATCTTGCCGGACAGGTCCTCGCGCAGTGCGGTCAGCGTGGCGGCGTGGCCGTCCCACGGGACCGCGATGATGACCACGTCGCTCTCCCGGGCGACGGTGGCGTTGTCGGCGCCGCGCACGCCGAGGCCCAGCTCGGCGGCCGAGGCCTCGGCCCGGGCCGCGTCACGGGAACCGATGATCACCTGCTGGCCCGCCTTGGCCAGCCGCAGGGCCAGGCCCCGCCCCTGGTCGCCGGTGCCGCCGAGGACGCCGACCACCAGCTGCGAGACGTCCGGCAGCTCGTGGGCCGGGTTTGTCGCTGAATCGAGGGAAGTCATGGGCCGATCCTGCCAAACCCCAGGCCCCGCGCGACATCCTGGCCCGCATGGACGCGGTGAGAGTTTCGGCACTCCGGGAACGGCTGGCGGGCACGGGCTGGCCGGAGGCGGTCGGCGGCTTCGCCGGGGCGCTGCGGCGCTCGGTGCAGCGGCGCGGGGCGGACGCCCTGCTGCTGGTCGGCACCGAGGCGTACGAGCCGTGGCACCTGGCCGCCCACCTGGCGGACGAGGCCGCGTGGTCGGCCGTCCCCCGGCTGGCGCCCACCCTGCTGCGGCACCGTCCGCCGGCCGGCGCGCCGGCCCACCTGGCGCACGACCTGCGGCGGCTCACCGGGGCCGGGCGCGGCGCCACCGTCCTGGTGGTCGCCCCGGAGGCGGCAGGCGCCCCGCTGCTGGAGCGGGTGCACGACGCCCGGCGGCACGGCGCCACCGTGCTCGCGCTGGACGGCGCCGACCCCACCGCGCCGGGCGACCTCGGCGGGCTGGCGCACGAACGGCTGGCCGTCGGCACCGCCGCCGAGGAACCCTTCGACCTGGCCCAGCACCTGGTCAGCGCCGCCGCCGGCCGGCCGACCGGCCGCCGCTCCACCCTCGACCGCCTGGCCGACCTCGCCGGCCGGCTGACCTCGGCCCCCGGGCTCAGCCGCTGGTAGCCCGCCCGAACGCCCGGGTCACGAACGCCCGGTCACCAACGCCGCGGCATCACGTGCGGTGGACCGTGGAACGGTGGCCGATGTGGACGACCCACACCACCAACTGTCCGTTGTCGATCGTGTAGATGATCCGGTAGTCACCCACGCGCAGGCGTCTGCGGTCGGGCTGCGACACGAGCGCGGTGGTGTTGAAGCCGAACGGATCGCTTTCCAGCTCGGTCAGCTTGGCCAGGATGCGGAGCGCGGTGTCGCGGGGGATCTTCCGGAGTTCGTCCCGGGCCTCCGGCCGGAAGACGGTGCGGTACTCACTCACTGCGGGCCAGCGTCTCCCTCATGACGTCCTCGATCGGGACGCCCTGCGAAGGGTCGGCCATGCGCGCGTCGATGATCCGGTTGATCTCGCGCTCTTCCCACTCCTGGTACTTCCGGAGGACCTCGATCGACACGACGGCGGCGACCTGCTTGCCCCTGCGCGTGATCACGGTGGGGACGTCGTCCCGGTCCGCCCGCTCGACGACCTCGGCCAAGTGCGCGCGGACATCGCGGATCGACTCTATGGGCAGCGGCTGCGTCATGCGCCCAAGCGTACGTTCTGTACCAGGTGTACACAACGGCGGGCGGCTCGAAAACCCTTTGCGGGAGGGGTGGGGCCCGGCTCAGGATGATGGTTCGTGAACGTCGACGAACCCCCGCATACCTCCGCGCCCGGGCGGATCCGGTCGGCCCTGCGCTCGCTGACGCCCGACCTGTCGCCGTGGCGTGCGTCGCGCGACTTCCGCTACCTCTGGACGTCCGGCTGCGTCACCAGCTTCGGCAGCTTCCTCACGCTCGTCGCCGTGCCGATGCAGATCAAGGAGCTCACCGGCTCCTCCTTCGCGGTCGGCCTGATCGGCGCCGTCGAACTCGTCCCGCTGATCGTCTTCGGCCTGTGGGGCGGAGCCCTCGCCGACGCCCTGGACCGCCGCAAGCTGGTGCTGCGCGCCGAGGCCGCGCTCGGCGTACTGGCCGGGCTGCTGCTGCTCAACGCCCTGCTGCCGCACCCGCTGCTCTGGCCGATCTACCTGGTCGCCGCGCTGGTCGCGGCCGCCGACGGCGTGCAGCGCCCGGCCCTCGACTCGCTCACCCCGCGGATCGTCCCGCACCAGCACCTGACCGCCGCGTTCGCCCTCAAGTCCCTGTACCACAACGCCGCTTCGGTGGCCGGGCCGGCGCTGGCCGGTGTCGTGGTGGCGCTCGCCGGGGTGCAGACGGCGTACGCGCTGGACGTGCTCACCTTCGGCGCCTCGCTGCTGCTGCTCGTCCGGATCAAGGCGGTGCCGCCCGCCACCGGCGCCGAACGGCCTTCGGTGCAGGCGGTGTTGACCGGCGTCCGGTACGCGTGGAGCCGCAAGGACCTGCTGGGCACCTACGCGATCGACGTGTGCGCCATGCTGTTCGCCTACCCGGTGGCCGTCTTCCCCTTCCTGGCCTCGGAGTTGGGCGCGGACTGGGCGCTCGGCCCGATGTACGCGGCCTCCGCCGCCGGCGCCCTGCTGGTCGGGGCGACCAGCGGCTGGACGTCCCGGGTGCACCGGCACGGGCGGCTGCTGCTGGCCGCCGCCGTCGGCTGGGGCGCGGCGATGGCGCTGGCCGGGCTGTCCGGGAACGTCTGGCTGGTGCTGCTCGGGCTGGCCCTGGCCGGCGGCGCCGACGAGATCAGCGGGCTGGCCCGCTCGACCATGTGGAACCAGTCCATCCCGGACGCGGTCCGCGGCCGGATGGCCGGTGTCGAGCTGCTCAGTTACTCGGTCGGACCGCAGCTCGGCCAGGTCCGGGCGGGCACCGTGGCCGGGCTGATCGGCGTGCGCGCCGCCGTCTGGACCGGCGGTGTCGCCTGCGTCGTCGCCGTCCTCGCGGTCGCCGCCGCGCTGCCGAGGCTGCTCGCCTACGACGACCGCACCGACCCGCACGCCGCCGCCGTCCGCGCCGAACACGAACGGGCCGAGCGGGAAACGACGCTGCAGGAACGGGCAGCCGGACGGGAGCCGGAGAAGTCCACCGGGGCGGCTGCCACGCTGTGACAGACTGCCCGGCATGAGAACCGGGGGCTGGAAGCCGTGGGCGGCCGTGGGGATCGTCGTGGCCGCCGCCGTGGCCGGCACGCTCAACTGGGCGCTGTCACCGGGCGACCGGGCCGCGGACCGGGCCCCGGCCCCCCGCGCGGTCGGCGGCACGCTCGCCCCGCAGCCGCCGGACGTCGCCGCCCTGGCCGCCTCCCCCGAGGTCGCCGCCGCCGACCGGTCCCTGGCCGCCGAGATCGACCGGCGGCTGGCCGTGCTGCTCCCGGCGCTCTCCGGCGCCCAGCCGATCGGCGAGGGCGTGCAGGACGGCTGCGGCGTCGATCCCGGCCGGTCCGACGGCTCCGGGGTGCACTGGCCGGCCCCGAAGTGCCGCCGACAGGTGGTCAGGTACCTGGCGGTGAGCGGCGATCCACAGCAGGCCCGGTCGCGCTGGGACCAGGCGATGGCCGCCCAGGGCGCCCAGGGCACCGACTCCAACGCCTCGCCCCGGCCCGGCGAGGCGCTCTGGTACGGCTTCCCCCGCACCGACGGGGACCACGACCTGCTCGGGGTGAGCCTGGCCTTCGACGAGCGGAAGGACCCGAGCGGCGCCCCGACCCCGGGCGCGGGCTTCCCCTGGAAGCTCGCGGCGCCGAACGCCACCACGAAGGCCTGGGCGGACCGGGAGTCCCGGCCCGCGCCGCCCGTGGACCAGGCCGCCGCCCAGGCCCTCGCGGGCGGGCGGCGCCTCGTCGTGCTGAGCGTGGACGAGGAGTACTTCACCGCCCCCGACCCGCACTGACCTCCCCACTGCGCGCCGCACGCCCTCCCGGCTGCGCGCCCTGCCGGCTGCGGCCCGACGCCGACGCCGTCTACTCGGCCGTCCCGTCCTCGGGCTTGTCGCTCCACCGCGGGTCGTTGCGCCACTCCCGGTTGCGCTCGTCCGCGATCTGCAGCGCGTGGGCGGCCTCCTCGGGGCTGTCGTACGGCCCCAGGCGGTCCTTGGCCGGGCACTCCGGGCCCTCCTCGACCTTTCCGTGCTTGATGCAGTAGAACCACTCGCCGGGCTTCCCGGTCGGCTTGCGGTTGAATCCGAAGGGCATGGCGTACTCCCGTTCAGGCGGATGGGTCGGTACCGATCATTCCCCGGCCCGGGTGGGTCCGCACACCGCCCGTCCCGGCCGGGCCCGGCGACTAGACTCGCGGCCATGGCTCTCGTACCCGGCATCCAGTCCCCCACCCGCAAGGTCCCGGCGCACATCGCGCGTCCCGAGTACGTCGGGCGGCCCGCCCCGACGCCGTACACCGGGCCCGAGGTGCAGACCGCCGAGACGATCGAGAAGATGCGGATCGCGGGCGGGATCGCCGCCCGGGCGATGGAGGAGGCGGCCAAGCTGATCGCCCCCGGTGTCACCACCGACGAGCTGGACGTCGTCGCCCACGAGTACATGTGCGACCACGGCGCCTACCCGTCCGACCTGGGTTACCGGGGCTTCCCCAAGTCGGTCTGCACCTCGATCAACGAGGTGATCTGCCACGGCATCCCGGACTCGACCGTGCTGCAGGACGGCGACATCGTCAACATCGACGCCACCGCGTACATCCACGGGGTGCACGGCGACCTCAACGCCACCTACCTGGTCGGCGACGTGGACGAGGAGTCCCGGCTGCTGGTCGAGCGCACCCGGGAATCCCTCAACCGGGCGATCAAGGCGGTCAAGCCGGGCCGTCAGATCAACGTCATCGGACGGGTCATCGAGTCCTACGCCAAGCGCTTCGACTACGGCGTGGTACGGGACTTCACCGGACACGGCATCAACACGTCGTTCCACTCCGGCCTGATCGTCCCGCACTACGACAGCGACCGGGCCACCGAGGTGATCAAGCCGGGCATGACCTTCACCATCGAGCCGATGCTGACCCTGGGCACCTACGACTACGAGATCTGGCCGGACGGCTGGACGGTCGTCACCAAGGACCTCAAGCGCACGGCCCAGTTCGAGCACACCCTGGTGGTCACCGCGGACGGCGCGGAGATCCTCACCCTTCCGTAGCGCTTCCGTAGCGCTTCCCTAGCGGGTGCCGGCGCCTAGCCGATGAGCCACTGCTCCTCGGCGACGGCGCCCACCTCGGTGCAGGCGTCGGTCAGCACGTCCAGCACGCGCAGCGGGTCCGGCAGCGGCTGCTCGGGCCCGCGTAGCCACTGCACCCGGGAGCCGTCCGGCAGCGCGGCCGGTGGGAGCAGGGTGTACGAGCCGCGGCAGTGCCAGCGCAGGCCGGGGTGCTCGGACATGGTGTCCGGGGTGGAGTCGAGCGCGCTGGGCCACCACTCGTCCTCGTCCTGCGGGGTGCCGCGGGTGGCGGTGAAGAAGAGGTAGCGGTCCTCGCCGACCGCGGCGACCGGGCCCTCGACGCCCAGGGCGGTCAGCCGCTCCAGCGCCAGCCGTCCGGCCTCCGCCGGGACGTCCAGCACGTCGTGCACCCGGCCGGTGGCGGTGATGAAGTTGGCGTTCGGGTCGCGGGCGAGCCAGCGGGACAGCTGCTCGGGGTCGGTGGTGGCCTGGGTCTGCCAGGCGAAGGAGACCGGGTGCTGGGCCGGGGCCGGACAGGCCACCCGGTCGCAGGAACAGCGGTAGCCGGTCGGATGGGCGGCGGGCGCGAGCGGGAAACCGGCGCGCACCGCGCCGAGCAGCTGATCCAGCCCGGCGGCCGGGCCGTCCGCGCCCCCTGCCCTGGCCCGCTGACGATCACGCTTCTGCCACCAGGTCGTCCACCTGCCGCCGGCTTCCATCGGGCCCCTTCCGCGCAACTGCCGTGCCTGGTGCGACACAGCGTTCGACGTACACTCCGACGCAACGCACGATGCCCCCGCATGCTTCCCGGGGTGCTCGGCCCTGCCGTCCGCGCCCTGTCGACCGCGGCCCGGGGTCACCGGACGGCCGACGCCCGGGTCACGGTACGCAGTCGCGGCAGCACGCTGTCCGCGCCGGATCGACCGGAGAGCGCGCGGATCCGCGCCGAGCCCGGCCCGTACGGGGCCCGCTGACCCGGGTGAACCCCGAGGGCGTACAGGCAAGGATAGGGGTGCTCGGACCCTCCGGATGACCGGGGGCGGTGCCTCTCCGGTCACACTCCCGCGCGCACCCCGGGCACACTCCCGGCACTCCGCCCTCACGAAGCCTCCCGCCCACCCTCCCACCAGGGCGCCCCCGGTCACCCGACGGGGCCGGCCGGGCATCTCCGCGGAGGTGAGACCCTGGAGGGATGAAGAGCACGGACACCGCGTTCGTAGGCGGCCCCCTGGACGGGAAGGTCCTCCCGATCCCGCTGGGGCCGATGCTGGGCGTGCCCAAGAAGTACACCGTCCCGGTCCCCGCGCACGGAGACGTCCCCGCGCGCACACTGGTGTACGTCCGGGCGAAGCAGGTTCGGGGCCTGAGCTGGTTCTGGCGCTACGAGTACGACGAGGCGGCCTCCGCCAAGGCCTCCGGCTGACGGAGCCTCCGGCCGGCGGGCCGCCCGCTCCCCCATCGCCTTCCCCGGGAGGTCGGCATGGCCAGGTCGGTACGGCACCCGCGAAGCAGCTCGCGCGCGGTCGCGCACCACAACCGGCAGGTCGCCGGGGTCACCGGGGTGCTGCTGCTGGCGGTGAGCCTCTACACGGTGACGATCGGGCCCAACGGCTGGCTCTGGTTCGGCTGGGCGGTGCTGCTGCTGGTCTGCGTGGCCCTGTTCCTGGTCCACCCCTGAGCAGCGGCACCGCCCGTCGCGCCGGTGCGTCTCCCCCCGCGCCGGTCAGTCATCCTCGGCGAGGATGAGGTACAGCTTCTTGCGGGCCTCGGTCAGCACGGCCAGGCCCTTGGCGCGCTGCGTCTCCGTCCCGGTCGCCATGACCTGCCGGATCGCCTGGTCGACCGCGGCGAGCGCCTGGCCGACCTCCTGGACGGCCTCCCAATCGACCTCACGGCCGGCCTCCGCCCACGGCTCCGCCGGTCCGGCCTCGGCCTCGGCCCGGCCCGCCTCGGTGAGCGAGACCAGCCGCTTGCCGCCGACCTCCTCCGCGGTGATCAGGCCCTCCTCCTCCAGCAGCTGGAGGTTGGGGTAGATCGAACCCGGGCTGGGCCGCCAGGCCCCGCCGGTCCGTTCGGTGATCTCGGCGATCATCTCGTAGCCGTGCATCGGCCGCTCCTTGAGCAGCGCCAGCAGCGAGGCCCGCACGTCACCGCGCCGGGCCCGGCCGCCGCGCCGCCCGTGCGGGCCGCCCCGCCGACCGCCGTGGCCACCGAAGCCGTGCCCGAACGGGCCGCCCATCGGCCGCCCGGGGCCACCGCCGCCGAACGGCGGACCGAACCCGCCGAACGCCTCCCGGCCCTCGAAGGCCTCCCCGGGCATTCCCCGGAGGTCCGGCCCCGGCCCGCGCCGGCGACCACCGCCGCGCGGACCCTCTCCACGAAATCGCATTCCTGAGCGCATGGCGCCCACCTCCTGGTTCTCCGAGACAGTCGAGTCACTGTCTCGATAGTTCGACGATATATCGGTGACTGTCGCTCGTCAACGGTTCACCGATATGTCGCCGACAGTCGTCCAGCAGTCGTACCGATGGTTCCCCCGGCGGCCCGCCCGGCCGCGCCCGACACGGCCGCCAGGCCCGGACTCCGCCACCACCCAGCCGCTACGGTGGCGGGCATGGCCGGAGAACGAGATCTTGCGACGCTGCTGCGCGGAATGCGCCCGCTGCTCAACCCGGGGCGGTACGTCTACTGCACGCTCCCCGCGAAGGTGCCCGCCGGCATGCGGCCGGTGGTGACCGTCGCCGAGCCCGAGGGGGTCACGGTGGTGGTCGCCCAGGAGGAGGCGGACGCCCTCGGGCTGCGCTACGACTACGTGGCGGCCTGGATCACCCTGCAGATCCACTCGGCGCTGGAGGCCGTCGGCCTGACCGCGGCCGTCGCCACGCGACTCGCCGAGGACGGGATCAGCTGCAACGTGGTGGCCGGCTTCCACCACGACCACCTGTTCGTCGCCGCCGACGACGCCGAACGCGCCGTCCGTGCCCTGGAGGAGCTCTCCGAACGCCAGGGCCCGTCCTCGGACTGAGCCCGGGTCCGCCCCGACAGTCCCGCCGGGTGGCCGCCGCCGACCGGGCCTTCGACACTGGGAACAGCCGCCCCGCCGGGAGCGGCCCCACCGGAAGGAGACGGCCGCCATGGCCATCTGCGTCACCTGCGGCAACGACTACTGGCTGGCCTTCGAGATCAAGACGGTCACCGGCGACACCTACACGTTCGACAGCTTCGAGTGCGCAATGGAGAAGCTCGCGCCCCGCTGCGAGCAGTGCAACGTCCGCATCGTGGGTCACGGCGTCGAAGTGGCCGGGATGTTCTTCTGCTGCGCCAACTGCGCCCGGGTCAACGGCGGGCTCGGCGAGCAGATCCGCGACGCCGTCGGCGCGCATCCCGCGTAGTCGCGGGGAACAGCGTCGTCGCGGGGGGGGCGCATCCCGCGTGGCTGCGGCGCGCGCCCGCCCGGGGGCGGGGAAGGGGGCGGAAGAGTCGGCCTGTACGCCGGGTTCTGTCTCCCGGGTTGCTCGCGCGGCCCGGGGAGGCGGCCATCCATCTAGGGCTGCCGTTGCCGACAGCCTCGTGCGGTCCACCCGCGGACTCGGGCGAGCAGCCTTCAATCGTCCGCGCACGGTGCCCGAGGGCACCGATCTTGACCTTGCTCCAGGTGGGGTTTACCTAGCCGGCCGGGTCACCCCGGTCGCTGGTGGTCTCTTACACCACCGTTTCACCCTTACCCACCGCCGGAAGCGGTGGGCGGTCTGTTTTCTGTGGCACTGTCCCGCGGGTCACCCCGGGTGGGCGTTACCCACCACCCTGCTCTGTGGAGCCCGGACGTTCCTCGGCGGGTCTGGGACCCGTCGCGACCGCCCGGCCGGCTCTTCCGCCGTAGTGGTCATCGTAGCCGCTCGGGCGGCGCCTCCCGTACACCGGACCGCACCGCCGGCGGCTCGCTGCCGAGGCGGGCGGCGACCCGGGCGGCCGTCCCGCTCGCCCAGGCGCCGGTGGTGACCAGGCCCAGGACGAGGATCGCGCCGCCGAGGCCCACCAGGATCCACCAGCCGGTGCGGCTGGCCGGGGCGAAACCGCTCACGACCGGGCCGACCACCGCCGAGGTGACGACCGTACCGATCACCGCGACGCCCAGCGACTGGCCGATCTGACGGCTGGTCGAGGCGACCGCCGCCGCCACGCCCGCCTGGGCGCGCGGCATGCCGGAGACGGCGGCGTTGGTGATCGGCGCGTTCACCATGCCGAAGCCGAAGCCGAACAGCGCGTACGCGACCAGCAGCAGCGCCGGCGGGGAGTCGGCGGCGAGCCGGGTGAGCAGCAGGCCGCTCGCCGCGAGGCCGAGCCCGGCCGCGACCAGCGGCAGGCGCGGGCCCCGACTGCCCACGATCCGTCCGGACAGCGGCGCGCAGACCAGCATCATCCCGGCCATCGGCAGCGTCCACAGCCCGGCCTCGACCGGGTCGTAGTGCCGGACGACCTGGAGGTAGAGGGTGTTGAGGAAGAGGAAGCCGCCGAGTGCGGCGAAGGCGCAGACCGCGGTGACGGTCGCCCCGGTGAACGGCGCGCTGGCGAAGAACCGGGGGTCCACCAGCGGCTCGGCCACCCGCCGCTCCCACAGCGGGAACGCCACCAGCGCGGCCAGCGCGGCCGCGCCGAGCGCCAGGATCAGCGGGGAGGTCCAGCCGTTGCCCGGGCCCTCGATGATCGCGGCGGTGCCGCAGCCGAGCAGCACGATCATCAGCAGCTGCCCCACCGGGTCCAGTCGGCGCGGCCGGGGCGAGCGGGACTCCGGGACGTAGCGGGCCGTCAGCGCGATGGCGAGCAGCGCGACCGGGACGTTGATCAGGAAAATCGACGGCCAGCCCGCGCCGTCCACCAGGAAGCCGCCGAGCAGCGGGCCGAGCGCCATCGAGATGCCGACCACCCCGCCCCAGACGCCGATCGCCCGGGCCCGCTCCCTGGGATCGGTGAAGGTGTTGGTGATGATCGACATCGCCACCGGGTTGAGCATCGAGCCGCCCACCGCCTGCAGCGCCCGGAAGGCCACCAGCCAGCCCAGGCTCGGCGCCAGGCTGCACAGCAGCGAGCCGAGCGCGAAACACACCAGCCCGGTCTGGAACACCCGGCGGCGGCCGAACCGGTCGGCCACCGAGCCGAACAGCATCAGCAGCGAGGCCAGCACCAGGGTGTAGGCGTCGATGATCCACTGCAGCCCGGAGGCCGGGGCGCGCAGGTCCCGCTGGATCGCGGGCAGCGCGATGTTCACCACGGTGTTGTCCAGGCCGACGATGAACAGGCTCAGGCAGCAGATCGCCAGGACGAGCAGGCGGCGGCGCCGACCGGGGCCGGGATCGGGGGCGGACGCGGGGGCGACGGCGGGGGGCTGGGCATCGAGCACGGACCGATCCTCCCATCGCGGGCCGGGGGCGGGGCGGCGGGACGGACCGTCCGGGTGGCGGGCGGCCGGCGTGCGGGTGGCGGGCGGGGCACCAGGGGCGGGCGCGGCGGCGGGGGGCGCGGCGGCGCGGGGCAGGCGGGCGCGGCGGCGGGCGGAGCAGGCTGGGGGGCGGGCCCCGGTCACACCGCCGCGAAGCGGACGGTCCGGGTGGCCGGGTCGGCCTTCGTCAGCCGGACGTCGATCACCCGACCGAGCGGCAGCGGACCGGCTGCACCCCCGGTCGCGCCCGCCGCCGCACCGGCGCCCGGCGACTCGCAGCGCGCCCGGACGGCCGGATCGCGCAGCTGCACGGTGCCCGAGCCGGGCCGCTTCTCGTCCACGTCGACGACCACCGCGGAGAAGTCCTCGCCCTCCCGGCCGGCCAGCAGCTCCGCCTCCACCAGGTCCACGCAGAGGCGTTCGACCTCGGCCGCGCGGCGGTCCCCGCCGGCCATCAGCTCCGGCACGGACGGCAGCGCCTCCCGCGCCCAGTCCGGCACGTCCTCCCCCGCCGCCACCGCCGCGCAGACCTCCAGTGCGAAGCGGTCGCCGAGCCGGCGCAGCGGCGCGGTGCAGTGCGCGTACGGGGCGGCGAGCGCGGCGTGGCCCGGCTCGGCGGGCGCGGGCAGGCCGCAGGACTCGTCGAAGGCGTGGTAGCCGGCGCCGCGCAGCAGGCCCGTACAGGCGTTCAGGAAGGCGGCGTTCAGCGGCACGTCCGGGTCCAGCGAGCGGATCAGCTCCGGGTACGGGAGCGCCTGCGGCCAGTCCACGTCCAGTGCGGCGGCGATCCGGCGCAGCCGCTCGTACGCGGCGGCGGGCGCGGCGGGCAGGGTGCGCAGCAGGCCGACGCCCGCGTCCAGCATCAGCTCGGCCGCGGCCATGCCGGTGAGCAGCGAGATCTGGGCGTTCCAGCCGTCGGCCGGTCCGGGCGCACGGTAGCCGAGGACGTAGCCGTGCAGGGTCTCCTCGACCTCCTGCTCGGGCACCGGCAGGCTGATCCCGCCCCGGGCGCGCTCCTGCTCCTCGCGCAGCCGTCCGACGGTGGCGAGCAGGGCGAGCTGTTCGTCGGCGCCGCCGAGCTCCACGGCGCGTTCGACGGCGGCGTAGTCCAGCCGGCGGTGCGAGCGGACCAGCGCGCGGCGCAGGTCGGCGAGGACGACGGCGCCGTCGGCGTCCAGGTCCAGCTGCCAGAGCAGGGCGGGCCGGGGCTCGCCCGGCAGCAGGCTGGCGGCGTCCTCGGAGATCCGGGTGGGGTGCAGCGGGACGCGGTGGTCCGGGAAGTAGAGGGTCTCGACCCGGCGGCGGGCCTCGGCGTCGATCGCGCCGCCCGGGCGGACGAAGGCGGCCACGTCCGCGATCGCGTAGTACACCCGGTAGCCGCCGCCGGCGCGGTGGGTGAGGTGCATGGCCTGGTCGAGGTCGCGGGAGCCGGGCGGGTCGACGGTGAACAGCGGCAGCTCGGTGGCGTCGTCCTCGGGCAGGCGGGGGCGCTCGGCCGCCTCCTCCGCCTCGGCGAGCACCGGCTCCGGCCACTCGGTGTGGATCTCCAGGCGGGAGCGGAGTTCGGTCAGCTCGGTGTTGATCCGGGCGGAGTCGGCGGCCTTGACGCGCAGTTTTCGGCGAGGCATGGAGGCAGCGTAGGGCGAATCAGGTGATTCCGGACGAAGGCTCAGCGTCCCAGCAGGGACTTCAGGTCCTTCGCCGCGAGCGCGACCGCGTCGTCGTACCCGCCGGTGGCCAGCCGCAGCATGAACGCCACGGCGTCGTCCGGGTGCGGGTCGGTGTACGGCTCGCCGTTGTAGTCCAGGAACAGCAGCATCGCCTCGAAGGCGGTGCGCTTGTTGCGGTCGACCAGGGGGTGGTTGCGGGCCAGGCTCTGCCCGAGTGCGGCCGCCTTGGACCAGAGGTCCGGGTAGGCGTCGTCGCCGAACACGCTCGCCTGCGGGCGGGCGATCGCCGAGAGCAGCCCACCGAGGTCGCGGATGTTCTCCGGGCCGCCGGCGAGGTAGGTGACGTCCTCCAGGTCCAGGTACTCGGTGAGGGTCGTCACAGGTCCTTCAGCCTCTCCAGCGTCTCCGCGTTGGCGGCGCGGATCCGGGCCACCATGGCCGCCCGGCGCTCGGCCCTGTCCGGCCGGGCCTGCTCGGTGAGCGCCTCGGGCACCTCGGACTGCCGGACCTCGAAGGCCAGCTCGGCGGTGTCCGCCCCGCCGGGCGCCTCCGTCACCCGCACCCGCCCGGCCATCACCGCCTGCGCCGTCGCCCGCAGCGCGAACTCCAGCGCCTGCCGGGTCTCCTCCGGCAGACCGGCGGGCAGTCGCACGGACAGGGACTCCTCCACGGCGTCACCGTCGTCGGGCACCAGGTCCAGGGGTCGCAGGGTCATCTCGATCACTCTCCTCGCTGCTCACGGTAGCGGCGGGTGGGGGATGTTCCCACCGGATTCTCGCCACCGCCCCGGGCCGCCGGCGCGGAGCGGTGGCGGAGCGGGAGCAGCGCGGTGCGAAGCGGGAGCAGCGCGGTGCGAAGCGGGAGAGGAGCGGTGCGAAGCGGGAGCAGCGCGGTGCGGTTTGCGGCGGGCAGGGGTGCGGACGGCGGCCGGAGCGCCGTAACCTCCCGCCCCTCCGCGTGGCGTCGGGAGCCGGAGCGGTCGCAGTAGGGTGGCGGGGTCCGTCGCCACAAACTGTTGAGGAGTCCGCTGTGCTGGTGCTGTTGCCGCCCTCGGAGGGCAAGGCCGGGTCCGGGGACGGCGGGCCGGTGGCGCTGGACCGGCTGTCGCTGCCCGGACTGACGGCGGCGCGCGCGACGGTGCTGGACGCGCTGGTCGGCCTCTGCCGGGGTGACGAGGACACCGCCGCCGAGGTGCTGGGCCTGTCCCCCGGCCTGCGCGGCGAGATCGCCAAGAACGCCGGGCTGCCGACCGCCGGCGCCCGCCCGGCGGGCGAGGTCTACACCGGGGTGCTGTTCGACAACCTCGGCCTGGCCACCCTGGACCCCGCCGCGTACGACCGGGCCGAGCGTTCGCTGCTGGTCTTCTCCGGCCTCTGGGGCGCCGTGCGGATCTCCGACCGGATCCCGTCCTACCGCTGCTCGATGGGCGTGAAGCTCCCCGGCCCGGGGGCGCTCGGGGCGTACTGGCGGGGCGCGACGGCCGCCGTCCTCCCGGAGGTCGCGGACGGGCTGGTGCTGGACCTGCGCAGTTCCGCGTACGCGGCGGCCTGGAAGCCGGCCGGCGAGGTGGCCGCCCGGACCGCGACCGTCCGGGTGCTGCAGGAGCGCGGCGGCAAGCGCACCGTGGTCAGCCACTTCAACAAGGCCACCAAGGGCCGGCTCGTCCGGGACCTCCTGGTCGCCGGGGCCGAGCCGAAGACGCCCGGCGAGCTGATGGACGCGCTGCTGGACCTGGGCCACCGGGTGGAGCTCGCGGCCGAGGGCACCGCCCGCAAGCCGTGGCAGCTGGACGTGGTCGTCACCGAGGTGCACTGACGCCCCGGGGCGCGGGACCGCCCCGGGAGGCGGGACCGTCCCGGGAGGCGGGACCGTCCCGGGAGGCGGGTCAGCGCAGGTGCGAGGTGTCGTTGAGCAGCCGCAGCGAGGCGTTGCCGTCCGAGTAGTACTGGACGGCGCAGATCGAGGCGGCGCTCAGCTCCATCCGGTACATCGAGTCCGGCGGGGCGCCGAGTGCCAGCCGGACCAGCGTCTTGATCGGGCTGACGTGCGAGACCACCAGCACGGTCTTCCCCGCGTACCGGGCGATGATCTTGTCCCGGGCGACGCCGGCCCGGTGGGTGAGGGTGGTGAAGCTCTCGGCGCTGCCGGTCGGCTTGGCCTTGGCGGAGCCCAGCCAGGCCGACAGGTCCTCCGGGTGGCGCTGCTGCACCTCGGCGAACGTCAGGCCCTCCCAGTCGCCGAAGTCGACCTCGCGCAGCCCGTCCTCGTACCGGACCTCCAGGCCCAGCCGGGCGGCGACGGTCTCGGCGGTCTGCCGGGTGCGGCGCATCGGGGAGGCCACCACCGCCTGGACGCTGCCGCGCGCGGCGAGGGCCTCGGCGGCCCGCTCGGCCTGCCAGCGGCCCTTGTCGGAGAGCTCCGGGTCACTGCCGCCGCTGCCCGAGAACCGCTTCTCCGGGGTGAGCGGGGTCTCGCCGTGGCGCAGCAGGACGAAGGTGGTCGGGGTGCCGAGGTCGGCGGGGGCGGCCCAGCCGGCCTTCGGGGCGGCGGTCTCCAGCGGCGGCTCGTCGGCGGCCGCGGCGACGGCCGGGGCCTTCGGCCTGGGCTCCCACTGGCGCCCGGCCTTGCCCGCGTCCATCGCCTCGTTGGCCAGCCGGTCGGCGTCCTTGTTCCGCTCGCGCGGGATCCAGGTGTACGCGACGCGGCCGCGCGGGAAGACCGTCCGGGCCTCGGCGGCGAGCGGCTGCATGTCGGGGTGCTTGATCTTCCAGCGCCCGGACATCTGCTCGACGACGAGCTTGGAGTCCATCCGGACGTCCACCGAGGCGTCCGGGTCGAGCTCGCGGGCCGCCTTGAGGCCGGCGATCAGACCCCGGTACTCGGCCACGTTGTTGGTGGCGTGGCCGATGAACTCGGCGGCCTCCGCGACGATCTGCCCGGTGTCCCCGTCCCGGACCACCGCGCCGTAGCCGGCCGGCCCCGGGTTGCCCCGGGACCCGCCGTCCGCCTCGACGATGAAGCGCGCCGCCACCGGCTCAGACGCCCGAGTCCGCGGTGCGGACCAGGATCCGCGAGCAGTTCTCGCAGCGGACCACCTTGTCGGCCGGCTCGGCCTTGATGGCGTTCACCTCGGTGATCGAGAACTCGGTGCGGCAGCCCTCGCAGCGGCGCTGGTAGAGCCGGGCCGCGCCGACGCCGCCCTGGGTCTCGCGCAGCTTGGTGTAGACCTTCAGCAGGTCGGCCGGGATGACCGCGGCGACCGTCTCGCGGTCCCGCTTGACCTTGTCGGCCTCGCCGTCGATCTCGGCGAAGGCGGCGTCGCGGCGGCCCTCGGCCTCGTTGAGGACGACGGTGGAGTGCTCCAGGCGGGCGGACAGCTCCTCGACCCGGCTCTTGGCGCTCTCCTGGCGCTCCATGATCTCCAGCACGACGTCCTCCAGGTCGCCCTGGCGCTTGGCGAGCGAGCCGATCTCGTGCTGGAGGTTCTCCAGGTCCCTCGGCGAGGTGATCGCGCCGGAGTCCAGGCGCTGCTGGTTGCGGGCGGCACGGGCGCGGACCTGCTCGACGTCCTGCTCGGCCTTGGTCAGCTCGCGGGCGGTGTCGCCCTTCTGGGCCTCGGCGGCGACGACGAGGTCCTTGAGGGCGGTGTGGTCGGCGGTCGCCTTGTCGATCTCGGCGTGCTCGGGCAGCGTCCGGCGCCGGTGGGCCAGCTGGTCGAGCTTCGAGTCGATGGCCTGGAGGTCGAGCAGGCGGATCTGGTCGGCGGGCGCGGCGTTCAAGCGGGGAGCTCCTGTGAATCGGGTCAGGCGGTGAAGGACATGGGGGCGTGCGCGGTCCACGGGTCGGTGACCCGGTGGGAGACCTTGGTCTCCACGGTCCAGCCGTGCTTGTCGGCGGCGGACTGCAGGGCGCGCTCGGCCAGGCCGAGCCAGGGCCACTCGGTGGCCCAGTGGGCGGCGTCGACCAGCGCGACGGGCGCCGCCTCGGCGGCCTCGGAGGCCGGGTGGTGGCGCAGGTCGGCGGTCACGTAGGCGTCGACGCCGGCCGCCCGCACCTCGGCGAGGAAGCCGTCGCCCGAGCCGCCGCACACCGCGACCCGGCTGATCAGCCGGTTCGGGTCGCCCGCGACGCGGACGCCGGCGGCGGTGGCGGGCAGGCCCTCGGCGACCCGCGCGGCGAACGCGGACAGCGGCAGCGGCGGCTCCAGCAGGCCGATCCGGCCGGAGCCCCGGCGGCCCAGCGGGTCGGTCGGGTCCGGCACCAGCGGACCGGTCACCCGCAGGCCCACCGCCTCGGCGAGCGCGTCCGAGACGCCGGGGTCCGCGTGGTCGGCGTTGGTGTGCGCGACGTGCAGGGCGATGCCGTTGGTGATCAGCGTGTGCACCACCCGGCCCTTGAAGGTGGTGGCGGCGACGCTGGTGGTGCCGCGCAGGTAGAGGGGGTGGTGGGTGACCACGAGGTCGGCGGCCCACTCCACGGCCTCGTCGACGACCGCCTGGACGGGGTCGACGGCGAACAGCACGCGGTTGACCTCGGCCTGAGGGTCTCCGCAGACCAGGCCGACGGCGTCCCAGGACTCCGCCCACTGCGGCGGGTAGACCTCTTCGAGCGCGGTGATGACGTCGGACAGTTTCGGCACCTGTCGAGACTACCGTGCGCGCGGGGGCGATCGGGCCTCGGCCGTTCGGGTGCCGGGGCGGCAACAGGGCGGTCGCGGGGTGCCCCGGCGGCGGACGCGGGTGTCGGTGCAGGCGTCGGTGCAGGTGCCGGCGGGGCTCGGCCGGGCGCGGTGGCGAGGCCGCGCGGGTGTCGGCGTCGGATCGGCGCGGTGTTCGAACGGCTCGCGGAGGGCTTCGGACGCGGGTGCCGTCGGCGCACGGATGCGCGTCAACCTGCGACGGGGGGCGCCCGGACAGCCCCGCGCGGGCCGTGCGCACCCGCACGCCCGGCGCCCGCTGCACACACCAGGGCTCTCGTACGAATTCGAAACCGCCCCTGGATCACCCTTACGAGTGAAGTGACCGGCTGTGCGTTGAGCCGCCGGTTTTCTCGAAACTAACTTCAGTCCTGCGAACGGGAGTTGCCCCAGTCGCCCCGGCGGGCCTGCGGGGCGGGCACCCCGCCGGCGCGGGCCCCCTGGCCCCGCCGAGGCGTCGTCCTCACCGCCCCTGGAGGGGCAGCAACCGACGAAGGGATGTGGTGGCGAATGAGCGCGGGCACATCGCTGCGTGCTGCTGGGGGCCGGGGACCGGCGCGCCGCGAACCGCATGCGGGCGGTTCGTGGCCCGAGACGACGCGGGCGGCGCTGGCCGGCGCCGGAGGCCGGGGAGGCGACGGCGACTGGGACGTCACCGTCGGCGGCTTCTGGTGCACGGCCAGGCCGTCCGCGTCCTCTCCCCCGCCCGAGCAGGGGTGGAAGCTCCATGTCAGCGCGGCGTCGATGGCCGGCGAGGAGGTGCTCTCGGCGGTCGTCCGGATACTCGCCGCGGACCCGTGCAGCTTCAAGTTCGCCGCCGCGCAGGAGCGGCTGAGCGAACTCAACTCCCGCAACAGCGACCGCGGTTCGGCGGGCAAGTTCATCACCGTCTACCCGGCGGACGACGCGCAGTTCCAGCGGCTGGCGGCCGAGCTCGACCGGGCCACCGCCGGGCTGCCGGGGCCGGTGGTGCTCTCCGACCGGCCGTACCGGCCCGGGAGCCGGGTGCACTACCGGTACGGCGCGTTCGCGCTGCCGGCGGAGCTCGGCAACGACGGGGAGTACCGGTCGGTGCTGCGCGGGCCCGGTGGGGAGCGGGCCGAGGACGTGCGCGGCGGGTCGTACCGGGCGCCGGGCTGGGTGCGGGACCCACTGCGCAGCGAGGCGGCGACGCGGTCCGAAGCGGCGGCGCAGTCCCAAGCCGCGGCGCGGTCAGAAGCTTCGGCGCAGTCCCAAGCGACTCCGCGGCCCGAGCCGGCGCCGCACTCCGAAGCCGCCGGGCGCGGGAAGCGGAGGAGCGGCGTGCTGCTGGCCGGGCGGTACGCGGTGACCGCCGCCGTGCGGCACGGCGCCAAGGGCGGGGTGTTCCTCGGGCGGGAGGCGTCCAGCGGCGCCGAGGTCGTGGTCAAGCAGGCCCGGGCGCACATCGAGGTCGACCGCGCGGGCACCGACGCCCGCGACGCGCTGCGGCACGAGGCCGCGCTGCTCGACCGCCTGACCGGGCAGGGCCTGGCGCCGCGCGCCGTCGAACTGATCGAACAGGACGACTCCGTCTTCCTGGTGCAGGAACGAATCGCCGGAGAGCCGCTGAGCAGCTGGGTCGCCGCCCGGCTGCGCCGCGACGGCAGCCCCGACGTCGACTGGGCCGAGGCCGGACCGGTCGCGCACGCCCTCCTCGACCTGGTCGAGCGGGTGCACGCCCAGGGCCTGGTGCTGCGCGACCTCTCCCCCGGCAACGTCATGGTCCGCCCGGACGGCACCCTGCGCCTGGTCGACCTCGAACTCGCCGCCGAGGCCGGCCGGACCGCCGGATCGGCCGGCACCCCCGGCTACCGCGCCCCCGAACACGGACCCGGCCGCCTGGCCCCCGCCGGCAGCTGCGTCGCCGACCCGGCCGTCGACCTGTACGCCCTCGGCGGTCTGCTCTTCCTGCTGGCCACCGGCCACGACCCGCTCCTGCCGGAGGACCTCCCGCAGGCCCGCCCGGTCGCCGAACGCCTCGGCCGCTGGCTCGTCCTCGCCGCGCGGACGGGAACCACCGCGCGCCGCCTGGCACCGGCCGTCCTCGGGCTGCGGGCCGACGATCCGGAGCAGCGGTGGGCAATCGCCCGGGTGCGGGAGGCGCTGCGCGAGGGCGCGGCGCCGCAGGACTCCGACGCCGGCCGCGCCGCCCGGCCCGCCCTGGTCACGCCCCTGTGGCACGCGCCCGCCCGGCCGGGCACCGGCCCGGCACGCGGCGACGCCGCCCGCCGCGACCACCTCCTGGGCGACGGTCCGCCGGGTGACCGCCTCCTGGGTGACCGCCTCCTGGGTGACCGCCTCCTCGGCGACGGCCTGCGGCACATCGCCGCGACCGCCACCCCGGAGCGACGGGACCGACTCTGGCCGGTGGTGCCCGCCGGCGAGCGGACCGATCCGTGCAACGTCCAGCACGGCGCCGCCGGAGTGCTGGCCGTCCTGGCACGGGCGGTCGCGGCCGACGGGCTGCCGGAGGACGTCCGGACGGACGCCGCACGGACGGCCCGGACCGCGGCCGACTGGATCGAACGGCGCGTCGCCGCCGAGCCGGTGGTGCTGCC
Organism: Kitasatospora sp. NPDC101447; assembly: GCF_044767225.1. Classification (NCBI taxonomy): domain Bacteria; kingdom Bacillati; phylum Actinomycetota; class Actinomycetes; order Kitasatosporales; family Streptomycetaceae; genus Kitasatospora; species Kitasatospora sp. NPDC101447. The sequence continues at coordinate 101,689 of NZ_JBIWNL010000007.1, read as the reverse complement.
CGGGCTGCACTTCGGGCGCTCCGGGACGGCCTGGGCGCTGCTGGACGCCGCCCGGGTGCTGGGCGACGCCGCACTGGCCGACCGCGCCGCCGGGCTCGCCCACCGGATCGCGGTCGAATGGCCCAACCCCGACGTCTGCCACGGTGCGGCCGGCGCCGGATTCACCCGACTGCGCTTCGCCGCGGACGACTTCGGCGCTGCCGCCGTCGATGCGCCCGGCGCCCACGCCCCCGGCCCGGACGCCGCCGGCTTCCTCGACCGGGCCGCCCGCGGCGCCCACGCACTGCTCGCCGCCGCCCGCCGCGAACCGTACGGAACGGTCTGGCCGGTACCGGCGGACTTCGACTCGGCGCTCGCCGGGATCACCCACCTCGGCTTCGCCCACGGCGTGGCGGGCGTGGGCGCCTTCCTGCTGGCCACCGCCGGGGCCACCGGCGACGACGCCCTGCTCGCCGGCGCCGCCGAGGCCGGGCGCACGCTCGCCGCCACCGTCCGCTGGGGAGCGGGCCCGGACGGCGAGGACGGGCGGAGCGGCGGACGGGCTGCTGCCGACCGCGGGACCGCCTGGTGGCCGCAGAGCGCCGGCGACCCGGCGCACATCCGGCTCGCCCACTGGTGCAGCGGCTCCTCCGGCGCGGGCAGCTTCCTGCTGCGGCTCTGGCGCGCCACCGGCGACACCGAGGCGCTCGACCTGGCCCGCGCCGCCGGCCGCGCCGTACTGGCTGCCCGCTGGCACGGCGGGGCGAGCGCCTGCCACGGCCTGGCCGGCGACGGCGAGTACCTGCTGGACCTCGCCGAGGCCACCGGAGATCCCGAGTTCCGCACCGGTGCCGAGCAGGTGGCCACCCTCCTGGCCACCCGGGCAGCCCTGCGCGACGGCCTCCTGGTCCTCCCGGACGAGACCGGCACCGGCTGCGCCCCCGCCTACGGAACCGGCACGGCAGGCCCGTTGGCCTTCCTGCTGCGACTGCGGCACGGCGGCCCCCGGCTCTGGCTGGACCCGGCCCCGCCGGGACTCCCACCCGGACTCCCGCCCGGTGGAAGCGGGGTGAGCGGAGCATGAACGTGGCCACCCGGACCGTGACCCAGGCCCTGCGCCGGCTGAGCTACGCCTTCGCCGCCGACGGCAGCCACGCCGCCTGCCTGGCCGCGTCCGCCGACAGCGGTTGGTACGTGGAGAGCTGGCGGCTGCCACAGGACGGCACCCCGGCCGCGCCGCTACCGCTGCCGCTGTCCGGCAACCGCTCGGAGAGCCTGCGCTCCCAGCTGGTCGCCCTGCCGGACGGCTCGGTGCTGGTCTGCCGACACGACGGCGACCGACACGACCTGGTCCGCCTCCACTACGGCGAAACCACCACCGTGGAACAGCCGTTGGCCTCCCTCCGGATGGCCGGGCTGCGCCTGCTGCCACTCCCGGTGCCCCCCGAGGGCCTCGGCCCCCGGACCCCGGTGGCGGTCGCCCTCGGCACCGACACCCGCCCGGCGACCACCGCCTGGCTGGTGCGGGCGGACGGCAGCGCGCCCGAACCGGTGGCCCAGATCCCGGGGTTGCACGGCGGCGGCACCTGGCTGGACCGCACCGGCGCACTGCTCGCCCTGGACCGGGTGAACGCGGGCCTGGTCCGCAGCGTGGTCCTCGACCTGCGCAGCGGCACCACCACCCCGCTGCTGGAGATCGGCGAGCGCAGCAACGACCGCCTGGTGCTGTTCGACCCGGACAGCCGGTTCGCGATGGTGCGCAGCGACGCCCCAGGCACCGACCGGCTCGGCTGGGGCGTCCTCGGCGGCGGCGAGCCGCTGCGGTTCCCCGAGTGCCTGCACGTCGCCGGCATGTTCCTGCGGCCGGTCGCCCTTCACCAGGCGGCGGACGGCCCCCGGGTCGCGGTGCAGATCGACCACGGCGCCGGGTCCGCGCTCGCCCTGTGGCGGCCGGCCACGGGGCGGCTGGACCCGGTGCCGGTGCCGCCCGGGCGGCTCGGCGCGGTCGGGCACTGGGACGCGGCGGGGTTGCGGCTGCCGTACTCCTCGCCCGACCACCCGACGGCTCTGGCCACCCTGGACGTGGACGCGCTGCTGGCGCACGGCCCGGTGCCGAACGGCACCGGCCCGATGCCGCTGCCGCTGCAACTCGCGCCGCTGGCCTCGGGATTGCCCGGTCCGTGGCGGGACACCGCACTGCCCTGGCAGCCCGGCGAGGTGCGCACCGTCCGGACCCCGCCGCCCGGCTGGCGACTGGACGGCAGCACCCCGCCCGGCGAGGGCGGCCGCTGGCAGCCCGCGCAGAGCCTCGAACTGGCGGGCCCGGCCGGCCCGTTGGAGGCCGTGGTGTACGGCGGCGACGCCTGGCTGAGCAGCCCGCACCTGGTGCTGGCGCTGCACGGCGGCCCGGCCGACGCCTGGCGGCTGGAGTTCGACCCGGCGCTGCAGCGGATGGCCGCCGAGGGCCTGGCGGTGGTCGCCCCCAACCAGCGCGGCTCCACGGGCTACGGCGTGGCGCACGCGCTGGCCATCCGGGGCGCCTGGGGCGGGCCCGACCTGGACGACGTGCTGTACCTGCTGGACGGCATCGCCGGCCAGCGGGCCGCACTCGGCCTGGAGCCGCCCGCCCTGTTCGGGGTCAGCTACGGCGCGTTCCTGGCACTGCTGGCGGCCGCGCACGCACCCGCGGACCAGGTCGCCCGCTGCGCGGTGGTCGCCCCGTTCCTGTCCGGCGCCCGACTGCTGGCCGAAGCGGCGCCCCCCGTACGGGCGTTGACCACCCGGCTGGGCGGCGGCGAACCGATCGCCGACGCCCGCGGCCCGCGCGACGTGCTGCAGCTCGCACACCGGCTGAGCGCACCGCTGCTGGTGGTGCACGGCAACCGGGACGAGGTCGTCCCGGTCAGTCAATCCCGTTCGCTGCGGCACGAGTTGCTGCGGATCGGCCGGATCGAGGGCGAGGACTTCCGGTACGTCGAGGCGGCCGGCTCCGGGCACGAGGTGCTCGCCGAGGAGGGCGCCGCCGTGCTGCACGAGCTGCTGGCCGCGTTCCTGCGGACCGGCCGGCCGGGCTGAGCCGCCCCGCACCTCGCACCCCCGCACCCCACAGACTCCCGGGCCCGTCGAGGCCCGGGGCACACCCCCGGCACGGTGGATGGAGGCCGTCCGGGGGCGATACCCGACGCCCGCGTGCAGATCGCGGCGGGCGTGACCTCAAGGGGAGGAAACGAACATGGAGAACACGGTGGACTTCGAGACCGACCTCGCGGCTCTGCAGGACCTGCCGGAGACCGAGTCCGTCGAGCTGACCGGCCACGGCAACGGCTGCCAGTACACCTGTCTCATCCTGACCTGCCTGCTGTTCACGGTCAGCTGACCCGGCGGCTCGGCCGACCCTGATCGGGCGGTAGTCACCGGGTGCCGCTCCTGCCTGTCCGGACAGGCGGGGGCGGCACCCGCCCTCTTCCGGCCGGCCTCGCGCCTGCCTGCGGCGGGCTTGCCGCCGTTCCGACACGCCGTCTCCGCCGTTCCGTTTCCGACACGCCGTCTCCGACTCTCCGACTCTCCGACGGGAGCCCCCGGTTGCCCCGCCGCCCCACCGGTTGGACCCTCGCCCTCGGCCTCGCCCTGCCGACCGGGGCCGCCGGCACGCTCGCGCTCCCCGCCGCACTCGCCGGCGCCGTCGACGCCGCCCTCGGCCGCCGCTCCGGACCCGGTGCCCTCCTGCTGCTCGCCCTCGTCCTGGGCACGGCCGCCGCCGCCGACGCGACCGCCGCGGCGGCCGGACCGGCCTGCTCCGCCGAGGTCACCGCCGCCCTGCGCGGCCGCCTCGTCCGCCACCTGCTCGCCCTCGGGCCCGGCGGCCGGCTGCACGGCGGACCACCGCCCGGCGACCTCGCCGCCCGCCTGCTGGGCTCGGCCGGCGCCGCGGGCGGACGCCTGCCCGCCGTCCTCGGCGCCGCCACCGCGCTGCTCACCTCGGTCGGCGCGATCGTCGGACTCGGGGTGCTGTCACCGTGGCTGGCGCTCGCCTTCTTCGCGGGCGTGGTGCCCGGCGTGGTGCTGATCCGGCTCTTCCTGCGGCAGGCCGGGCCGGCGTTCGCCCGCTACCAGGAGGCCCAGGCCGTCCTCGCCGCCCGACTGAGCGACGCCCTCGGCGGGTTGCGCAGCATCCACGCCGCCGGAGCCCAACAGCGCGAGGCCACACGGGTGTTGGCGCCGCTTCCGGAGCTCTCGGCGGCCGGGCACGCGCTCTGGGCGGCCCAGCGACGCACCGCCTGGCAGGCGACCCTGCTGATCGCCCTGGTCGAGGTCTCGGTGCTCACCACCGCCGGCGCCCTGCTCGCCGACGGCGCCCTCGCCCCCGGCGCGCTCGCCGCGGCGGCCGGCTGGGCGGCACTCGGCGCGGGACTGTTCGAGCAGGTCGAGGCGCTGGTCGGGGTCGCCCACGCGCGCGCCGGGCAGGCCCGGGTCGACGAGTTGCTGGCACTCGCGCCCGCCCCCTGCGGTGCGGGCGCGCTCCCGGCGGGCGGCCCCGGGCAGGTCGAACTGCGGGGCGTGGTGGTGCGCGACGGCGACCGGGTGCTGCTCGGGCCGCTCGACCTCACCGTCCCCGGCGGCCGCACGGTTGCCCTGGTCGGTCGCTCCGGCTCCGGCAAGTCGCTGCTGGCCGCGCTCCCCGGACGACTGCGCGACCCCGACGAGGGCACCGTCCTGATCGACGGCGTCCCGGTCGGCACCCTCGCGCCGACCGAACTGCGGCACGCGGTCGGCTACGCCTTCGCCCGGCCCGCGCTGGTCGGCCGCACCGTGCGCGACGCGCTGGCCGGCGCCGGCCCGACCGAGGCGGGGGCCGCCCGGGCGGACGGCTTCCTGCGGCGGCTGCCGTCCGGCTGGGACACCCCGCTCGACGAACTCCGGCTCTCCGGAGGCGAGTTGCAGCGCCTCGGGCTCGCCCGGCTGCTGGCCCGGCCCGCCCGGGTGATCGTCCTGGACGACGCGACCTCGGGCCTCGACCTCGCCACCGAGTACGAGGTCACCGAAGCCCTCGACCGCGCCACCCGCGGCCGCACCCGGCTGGTGGTCGCCCACCGGGCCGCCGTCGCCGCCCGTGCCGACCTCGTCGCCTGGCTCGACGCCGGCCGCCTCCGCGCCCTGGCCCCGCACACCACCCTGCTCACCCACCCCGACTACCGCGCCACCCTCGCCGACACCGCCCTGCGGGCCGCTGCCGCCGGGTGACGGCCCGCGTGGGAAGTCGGCGGGTCCGACTTCCCACGTCGGATCGCCGTTCCCGCTCCGCGTTCGCGCCCGCCGGGCCGTCCCTCTCACAGAAAGCCGGTTCAGCCGACCAGCCATGCAGCCCACCTCGCTCCCCTCCACAGGAAGTCGGCGACATCGACTTTCCACGCCGCGGGGCCCCGCCACCGCGCCGCACCGGCACCGCCGTGCGCACCGCCGTCCGTCCGGACGCACGGACAGCCCGGCGCCGAAGGCGCCCGCCCGCGCCCGCGCCGGAAGTCGGCGGGGCCGACGTTCCACGCCCGACGCCCCGCCCGGTTGGGGGCTGCTGTTCCGGCAACTGGCGGCCACCCGCGGGCCGCTGGTGCGGATGCTCGCGTGGTCCGGGGTGGAGGCCCTGCCGCCACTGGTGTCCGGACTGTTCGTCTCGGCCGCCGTCGACCAGGGGTTCCTGGCCGGACGCCCCGGCGTCGGGCTCGCCTGGTCGGGCGGGTTCGGCGCCGCCATGGCCGTCCGGGCGTTCGCGACGCGGGCCGGGTTCCCGCACCTCGCCGCCGTGGTGGAGCCGCTGCGGGACGCCCTGGTCGAGCGGGTGGTCCGCCGGGCGCTCGCGCGCCCGACCGCGGATCCGGCCGACATCGCCCGGCTCACCGAACAGGTCGAATCCGCGCGGCAGTTGACCGCCACCCTGCTCCGCACCCTGCGCGGCGTCGGGGTCACCCTGGTCGCCGCACTGATCGGCCTGACGCTGCTCGCGCCCGCCGTACTGCCGCTGGTCCTGCTGCCGCTGGCCGTCTCCGGACTGCTCTTCGTCCGGCTGCTGCGCCCGATGGTGGCGCGGAGGCGGGCGGTGGTGCTGGCCGAGGAACGGCTCGCCGCCGAGGCCGGACGCGCGCTGCACGGGCTGCGCGACGTCCAGGCCACCGGCACCGGCAACGAGGTCGCCCGGGCACTGCTCGGAGCGGCCGACGCGAGCGCCGCCGCCTCCCGGGCACTCGGCCGGGCATCGGCACTGCGCGCGCTCGTCGTGGCGGTCGGCGGGCGGCTGCCGGTCCTCGCCGTCCTCGCGGCGGCCCCCTGGCTGCTCGCGCACCGGGCCCTCACCCCGGGCGAACTGCTCGGCGTCGCCACCTACGTGGTCCAGCAACTCGACCCGGCCGTCCGGACCCTCGCCGGTACGGTCGGCGGCTGGCTGCTCGACCTGGCCGTGGTCCTCGACCGCCTGGCCACGACGACGACCGCCGACCGGCCCCACGACGCCGCCCGCGCCACCGCGCAGCCCCTTTCGCCCAACCCCCGGGATGACACCGACGTCCGGTACACCGGCGTCCGGTGCACCGCCGCCACCTCCGACCGGGCCCCGAGCGGCGCGGCACCCGCAGCGCACCGCCGCACGGCAGCCGCGGACGCAGCCGGGCCGAGCCGGCCAGCCGCGGCCCGGACTCCCGAACCACCACCGGGCAGGCCCGCGCCCGAGCATGACGCCACCACCCCGGGGCGTCCCCACCGGCCCGGGCCCGCGGGCAGTGCCCCCGACATCCGGCTGGCCGGCGTCCGCTTCGGGCACGGCGAGGGCGCGGTGCCGGTGCTGGACGGGATCGACGTCGCCGTCCGGGCCGGCGAGCACGTGGCGGTGGTCGGGCCCAGCGGGGCGGGCAAGTCGACGCTGGCGGCGCTGCTGGCCGGGGTGGTGGTGCCGACGGCCGGGTGGGTGGCGGTCGGCGGGGTGCGGCCGGAGCCGGGCGGGCCGGTGGCGCTGGTCCCGCAGGAGGCGTACGTGTTCCCGGGCTCGGTGCGGGAGAACCTGGCCTGGCTCGCTCCGGACGTCACCGACGACCGGCTGGCCGCGGCCGTGGCGCTGCTGGGCGCGGAGGGGCTGGTGGCGCGCCTCGGCGGGCCGGGCGCCGCGCTACTCGATCCGAGTGAACTCTCCGCAGGTGAGCGCCAGTTGCTGGCGCTGGTGCGGGCGTACCTGTCGCCCGCCCCGGTCGTCGTGCTGGACGAGGCGACCTGCCACCTGGACCCGGTCGCGGAGGAGCGGGTCGAGCGGGCCTTCGCCGCCCGCCCGGGGACGCTGGTGGTCGTCGCACACCGCATCAGTTCCGCGTTGCGCGCGGACCGGGTGCTGCTGCTGGACGGCGGGCGCGGCCTGCTGGCCCGGCACGGCGATCTGCAGGTGCTGTCCCGGCTCTACCGCGAGCTGGTCGGTCACTGGCTCGGTTCGGCGCCCCGGACCAGCCCGGGGCTCGCGTCATGATCTCGATAGGATCTCGTCCGTTCCGGCCGTTATGGTGGCCGGGGCACGGGCCGCGATCACCGGCTACGGGCGCGTACCGAGCGCCCGATCGGGGCCCCGACCGTGCGCCAGCGGCGCCGGCCGGGCGCCGATGACCTGCACCCTCCGCACGGAAAAGACGATTTCTCATGTCCGACACCCTCACCGACACCACCGGACCCGCGGCCAACGGGACCGACGCCGACGAGAAGACGGCCGAGGACACCGCCGCGCACGGCCGCCACCGCGGCCGTTCCGCCGCAGACGACACCCCGGAGTCCGACCCGCACGGCCGCCACCGCGCGGCGGCGGCACAGGGCTGATCCACCCGCACCACGCGACAGGGCCCGCCAGGGGAGCAGCGCTCCCCTGGCGGGCCCTCGTCCGTGCGGGCGCCGGAGCGCCGGCCCCTCAGCGCATCATGACGCATCAGGACATCGGAACGCGGGGACGTCAGTCCATCGTCACGACGGTCCGCAGGGCCTCGCCGCTGCGCATCTGCGCGATCGCGTCGTTGACGTCCGCCAGGCCGACCCGGTGGGTGATCATGCCGTCGAGGTCGATCCGCCCGGCCCGCCAGAGGTCCACGACCAGCGCGATGGTGCGCCCGACGGTCGCGCCGCCGTACAGCGAGGGCAGCAGGCGCTTCTCGTTGAAGAACAGCTCGCCCATGGTGAACTGCGCCAGGTCGTCCTGGGCGCCCGCGCCGATGACGACCACCGCGCCGCCGCGCCGGGCGGCGTCGTAGCCGGCCCGGACGGTGGCCGCGCGGCCGACCGCCTCGAAGACGTAGTCGAAGCCGCCGCCGGGCAGCTTCTTCGCCACCGCCTTCAGGTCCTCGGGGGCGATCGCCTCGGTCGCGCCGAAGGCGAGGGCGCGCTCACGGCGGGAGGCGACCGGGTCGACGACGGTGATCCGGCCGGCGCCGCAGACCCGGGCGCCCTGCACGGTGGCGACGCCGACGCCGCCCGCCCCGATGACCGCGACGGACGCCCCGGGCTCGACCTCGGCGGTGTTCACCGCCGCGCCTATGCCCGTGGTCACCCCGCAGCCGATCAGCGCGGCGGCCTCGTACGGGAGGTCGGCGGGCACCTTGACGAGGGCGTTGGCGGAGACCACGACCTCGTCGGCGAAGGCGCCCGTGCCGTAGAAGCCGGAGGCGATGACGCCGCCCTCCTCGATGCGGAAGCCCGGGGCGCCGAGCCGGCGCAGGCTGGCGACGCAGAGGTGGCCGCGGTCCCGCACGCAGTGGTCGCAGCTGCCGCAGGGGGCCATCCAGCAGAGCACCACGCGGTCGCCGACGCGCAGCCCGGTCACGCCCTCGCCGACCTCGACGACGTCACCCGCACCCTCGTGCCCGGGGACGAACGGCGCGGGCTGCGGCAGGACCCCGCTCATCGCGGAGAGGTCGGAGTGGCAGAGGCTGGCGGCGCGCATCCGGACCCGGACACTGCCTCTTCTGAAGCCGACCGCGGTCACGTCCTCGCGGACGTCGAGGGTGTCCTGGCCGGTCTTGTGCAGGACGGCTGCGCGCATGGTGCTGCTCCCTGTATGCATCGGATGACACGGAGTGGATCCTCGGACGGGGCGATTGTGGCATGACCTCCGCAACATCAGGAGGACGGGTTCCACAACAACGGTGCGGCAGAACTGTGGAAATTCGCTGCCCGTCCACCACGGGAGCACGTCATGATCACCGACGTGCCGAATCCCACCCGAATACCGTCCGACCGAACCGGCCACGGCGCACCGTGCCCCCGGTGCGATGCCGAGCTGACCTCCGACCCGCGCTTCACCGCCTGGTGCCCGGGCTGTGACTGGAACCTGGTCCCCGGTGAGGACGCCGCCCCGGAACCCACTCGGCGCGAGCGGGCCGCCGCCGCCCGCTCCGACCGGCTGTTCGAGGACCAGCTCGAAGGCAGGCCGTCCCCCACCGCGCGGCGCGACTGGCTGCTGGCCTCCGTCGCGGCCGGTCTGATCCACCTCGTCACCCTCGCCCTGTGCTGCCTGGGGGTCTTGCTGGTCGTCGCCGGCACCACCCTGCAGCGCTGCGCGGGTGCGGTCGTCCTGGTGATCGTCCTCGCCCTGCGGCCGCGGCTGGGCCGGGTGCCGCGCGGCGAGGACGTCCTCGACCGCACGCGGGCGCCCGCGCTGTTCGGGCTGGCGGACCGGGTGGCCGCCGAGGTCGGCGCCGCCCCGGCGGACGTCATCGTGGTCGACGACGACTTCAACGCCTCGTACGGCCTGGTCGGGCTCCGGCGCAGGGCCGTCCTCACCGTCGGCCTGCCGCTGTGGGAGACGCTGGACGACCGGCAGCGGATCGCCCTGCTCGGGCACGAGTTCGGCCACCGCGTCAACGGCGACCACCGGCGCTCGCTCTGGCTGCACAGCGCCGTCTCGACGCTCGCGGTCTGGTACGACCTGGCACGGGGCGGCCGGAACGGCGGCTGGGGGTCCGCGGTCGAGGTCGGCGAGTCGGACGGGCCGCGCTACGACGGCACTCCGCTGCTGGTCAAGCTCGGGGCGATCCTCGGCGCGGCCGTGCTGCGGGCCGTCGCCTGGCTGATGTACCAGGGCCTGTTGCTGTTCGACCGGCTCACCTCCCGGGCCGGCCAGCAGGCCGAGTACGGCGCGGACGCCCTCGCCGCCCGGGTCGGCGGCAGCGAGGCGGCGCACGGCATGCTGACGGCGCTCCTGCTCAGCCGTTCGGCGGGCACCGCGGTGAGCCGGATCCGCGCCGAGGAGCGCAGGCGGCCCCGGACGGTCCGCCGCGGCCGGGGCGGGACCGCCGAACGGCCCGGGCAACCCCCGGAGCAGCCCGGGCAGTCCGCACGGGCCTCGGAGCAGCCCGGGCAGCGGAGCCCGGCCGTCCCGGAGCCGCCCCGCGGTCCCGAGGCGCTCTGGGAGCGGATGCGCGAGCACCTCGCCTCCGTCCCCGCGACGGAGCACGAGCGTCTGCTCCGGCTGAGCGCGCGCGACCGCGCCGCGGTGGACTCCTCCCACCCGCCCACCCACCTGCGGATCGCCGTGATCCGGCAGGCCGGCGCCCGGCCCGCCGCCGTCAGCGTCTCCGCCGCCGAGGGCGCGGCGATCGCCGCCGAGCTCGCCCCGCACCGCGCGCGGATCGCGGCCGAGCTGCTCGCGGGCTGAGCCGGTCCGGGGCTGGGCCGGGGCCGGGCCGTCGCCCCCGGACCGGCCCCGGAGCGGACGGCCCGCCGACGCCACCGGCGCTACCGTCGAGTAAGGTCCCAGCACGCCCGTCCCCTGATCCGACCCGAGGAGCACCGCATGTCCGACCTGCTGCAGAGCGCCCGCCCGGCGCCCGAGGTGCTGGCGGCGTTCGAGGCGGCCACCGGGTTCATGCCGGTGGACGAGGGGCTCGCGCTGTACGCGGCGGCGGTGGCCGCGGCCCGCGACACCGGCCTGCCCGTGCTGGAGATCGGCACCTACTGCGGACGCTCGGCGATCCTGCTGGCGGCCGCGGCCCGCGAGACCGGGACGCTCGCGCTGACCGTGGACCACCACCGCGGCTCGGAGGAGCAGCAGCCCGGCTGGGAGTACCACGACCCGACCCTGGTCGACCCGGAGGTCGGCCTGATGGACACCCTGCCCCGGTTCCGCCGCACCCTGCACGCCGCCGGGCTGGAGGAGCACGTGGTGGCGCTGGTCGGCCGCTCGCCGCGGATCGCGGCGCTCTGGGGGCGCCCGCTGGGCCTGGTGTTCATCGACGGCGGGCACACCGACGAGCACGCGACCGGCGACTACGAGGGCTGGGTGCCGCACCTGGCGCCGGAGGGCCTGCTGGTGGTGCACGACGTCTTCCCGGACCCCGCGGACGGCGGCCAGGCCCCGTACCGGGTGTACCTGCGGGCGCTCGCCGAGGGCTTCGAGGAGGTCTCGGTGACCGGTTCGCTGCGCGTCCTGCGCCGCTCCGCCCGCTGACCTCACGGGCCCCTCCCGCGGGCCCTCCCCCGCCGCCCCGCCGGGCCCCGCCGCCGCAGATCCCCCGAGCCGCCCCACGGCCCCGCGCCGATGCTCTAACGTCGTGCCGGGGCTGTCGGGCGGGGGTTCGAACGGTACGGTGGCCGCGCAGCACCAGGCAGAGCATCGGCGGACGGTGGGGGCCAGCAGCGACATGACGGACCAGCAGAACACCGCTCCGGCGGTCTGGGACCCGACCGCGCGCGGCGGCGCCGGCGGCTGGGTGCGCGGCCCGCAGCTCCCGGCCGGTGCCGAACCCGCTCCCGGAGCCCCGCAGGCCCCCGTCGGCCCGCAGTCCCCGGCCGCCCCGCAGGCCCCCGTCGACCCGCGCCTCGACCGGGTCGTCCCGCCCGCCGGGCCCGGCTCGGACGAGGACCACGGCCCGCCGCTGGGCGCCCGCCCGTACCTGGCGACCGCGCCCGGCTTCGACCCGCCGACCGCCCCGATCCCCCGCGCCGCCGCCCCGCAGCCGCCCGCCGCTCCCCCGGCTGCCTCGCCCTTCCCCGCCCACGCGACCGCGCAGCACCAGCCGCCGCCGGGCTACGGCTACCCCGGACCCCCGGCCGCCCCGCCGCAGCCCCCGTACGGCGCCCAGCCCGGCCACCCGGCCGGCCCTCCGCCCGACTATCCGACCGCCTACTCGTACGAGGACGAGCAGGGGGACCGCCCGACCAACCGCAAGGCCCCGCTGCTGATCGGCTTCGCGCTGCTCCTGGTGCTGGCGATCGGCGGCGGCCTGCTGTTCGCCGCCAGGGGCGACGACAAGACCGGCCAGGCGTCGCCGGCCCCGGCCTCCGCCCCCGCGACCGGTGGCGGCACTCCGCAGCCCGTCCCCGCGCCCGCCGGCACGGACGCCGCGCCGAGCGGCGGCGCGAGCGCCCCGGCCTCGCCCACCGCCGCGCCGTCCCCGACCGCGACCGGCGCCGGGCCCAACGCCCAGTCCCAGGCGCAGGCGCTGGACGGCGTGCTCAGCGAGGGCGAGAACGCGAAGGCCCCGATCGGCAGCGCCGTCGCCAAGGTGAGCAGCTGCCCGTCGAAGGCCGACATCGCGAGCGCCGCCCAGACCTTCGACAACGGCGCCGCCCAGCGCACCGCGCTGCTGGCCAAGCTCGCCAACCTGAGCCTCACGGACGTGCCGGGCGGGGCGGACGCGCTGAACTCGCTGAAGTCGGCGTGGCAGTTGTCCGCCGAGATAGACAAGGCGTACGCGGCCTGGGCGCGCACCGTCGCCGCCCAGGGCTGCTCCGGCCGGGCCCCGACGACCCAGGACAAGAAGCACGCGGACGAGCTCAACCCGCAGGCCACGCAGGCGAAGTCGGATTTCATGAACAAGTGGAACCCGATCGCGAAGAGCTACGGCCTGACCCCGCTCACCCAGGACAGGATCTGACCCACCCGTGACCGGCACAGCCCCCCGACCGCCCCGCCGTTCCGCCCTGCTGCGCGTCACCACGGTGGTGGCCGCGGCCGTTCCGCTCTGCACGGCGGGGTGGTTCGGCTGGCAGGCCCTCGACCACTCCGGCCCGGCGGGCGCCACGTCCGCCGCGTCCGCTCCCGCCGCCGCCCCGGACACGGCGCAGGCCGCAGGCACGCCGTCGGACGCCGCCGACGGCACGGCGCCGCTCACCCCGCCCGTCGCACCGGCGCCGACCTCCGCTGCCCCGGCGGCCGAGGCGCCCACCGCGGCCCCGAGCCAGCTGCCGACCCCGGCCGTACCGGCCCCGGCCGCTCCGGCGCAGAGCGCCGCCGCTGCGGCCGGCAGCCTCGCCGGGAGGACGGTCCTCCTCGACCCCGGTCACAACCCCGGCAACGGCGCGCACTCCGCCGAGATCAACCGTCAGGTGGACATCGGCAACGCCCGCAAGGAGTGCGACACCACCGGGACCGAGACCAACGCCGGTTACACCGAGGCCGAGTACACCCTGGACGTCTCCCGCCGGGCCCGCGCCCTCCTGGCCGCCCGGGGCGCCACGGTGGTGCTGGTGCAGGACGGCGACCGCCCCTGGGGCCCGTGCATCGACGAGCGCGCCCGGGCCGGCGCCGACGCGCACGCCGACGTCGCGGTCTCGGTGCACGGGGACGGCGGCCCGGCGAGCGGCAGCGGGTTCCACGTGATCATGCCCGCGAAGGTGGTGGCCGGGAAGGCGGACAACTCCGCGATCGTCGAACCCTCGCACCGGCTCGGCCTGCTGCTGCGCGACCACTTCCACGCCGCGACCGGCGAGCCGTACGCGGACTACATCGCGAACCAGGGCCTGGACACCCGGTCCGACCTGGGCGGGCTCAACCTGTCCGGTGTCCCCAAGGTGTTCATCGAGTGCGGTAACATGCGCAACTCGACGGACGCGAAGCGGATGACGGACCCTCAGTGGCGCCAGCAGGCGGCCCAGGGGATCGCCGACGCGCTCACCGCGTTCCTGACGACTCAATAGAAGATCCGAAGGCCCAGTGGCGGAAGTTGAGCCGCGCAGCGCGGTGGACGGGGTTCCGTTCGGCCCGCGCGGTTTGCAACGACTTCGCCCCATTCCCGGTCCCGCCGTGCGCCGACAGGACGGTTGGGCCTAGGCTTCTGGTCCGTTCGGGAGTTTCGGCCGGTCAGCCCGACCGCACGAAGCACCGTCCACGACACGTCAACGAGGGGAACGTTAGTGAATCTGCGCGCTCTCACCAGGGGAGACGCCGCCGTCGCGGGCGCGGCCGTCCTGCTCTTCATCGCCTCCTTCCTGCCCTACTGGACCCTGGACTGCAGCGGCCGGTACTGCCCGCCCGACGCCTCGCAGAACGCGTGGAGCACCCAGCTGTTCCCCATCCTGCCCTCGATCTACCTGCTGGGCATCGCCGCCGCGGCGCTGATCCTGGCGCAGCGGTTCCAGGGTCAGAACGCGGCCAACCGCCAGGTGCTCGGTCTGCGCCTGGACCAGTGGGGCATCGCCTTCTCCGTCGCCGCGCTGTGGACCTCGATCTGGGCGCTGGGCGGCGGCGTGTCGGGCAACGGCGTCAGCCACGGCTTCGGCGCCTGGCTCGGCTTCATCTCGCTGATCGTGCTCGCCGGTGCGGCCGCGGCCGGCCCGCTGGTGCCCGCGCTGAAGGCCCCGCTGACCTCCGACCGCCCGGCCGTCCCCTACCAGGGCGGCTACCCGGTCCCCGGTCAGCCCGGCCACCCGGGTGCGCCCGGCCAGCCCGGCCAGCAGTACGGCTACCCGGCCCAGGGCCACGACCCGGCGTTCGGCACCCAGGGCGGCTACGGCTTCCCGGCCGCCGGCCAGCCGCAGCCCGGCCAGCCGCAGGACGCCGGCGTCCCGGCCCCGCAGCCGTCCCCGGTCGCGCAGCAGGCCGCCCCGGCTGCTGCGGACTTCCAGCCGTACTGGTTCGCCGTCCCGGCCCCGCGCCAGCTGGCCCCGAAGGACAACCCGGCCGGCGCCCCGATCGGCGAGGTCGTGCCCGGCACCTGGTACCTGGCCGTCGAGCAGCGCGGCACCGCGCTGGTCGCGCAGCTGGCGGACGGCACCCAGGGCGTGCTGACCGACACCACGGGCATCCAGCGCGGCTGACGTCCCGGACACACGGCGAAGGGGCGGGACCGGTTCTCCGGTCCCGCCCCTTCCTCGTATCCGCGCTTCCTCGTATCCGCGCTTCGCCGTACCCGCGCTTCCCGGTTCCCGCGCCCGGGCCGCACCCGTTCCGGACGGGCGGGCGCCCATCCGGACGGGCGGGCGCTCAGCAGCAGTCCTGGACCACCAGCCCGGCGGGCAGCTGGTCCCCGCCGAAGACCGCGACCGTCGCCGGGTCCCCGCCGAGGGCGGCGACCGCGAGCAGCAGCGCTCCGGCCGTCCAGGTGGTGCGCTCCTCGGGCCAGATCGCGTCGTCCTCGAACACGTACCCGGTCCAGTACGAGCCGTCCTCGTGCCGCAGGTGCTTCTGGATCCAGCGCAGGACGTCCACCGCGCGGTCGGACTGCCCGATCGCCCAGAGCGCCAGGGCCAGCTCGGCGCTCTCGCCGCCGGTCACCCACGGGCGGTCGCTGACGCAGCGCACGCCGAGGCCGGGGACGACGAAGCGTTCCCAGTCCCGCTCGATCCGGGCCACCGCCGCGTCGCCGCGCAGGCCGGTGCCGAGCACCGGGTAGTACCAGTCCATCGAGTAGCGGTCCTTGTCCAGGAACCGCTCGGGGTGGTGGGCGATGGCGTGCCGCAGCCGGCCGGCCGCGAGCTCCCAGTCGGGCTGCGGCTCCTCCAGGTAGTCGGCGACGGCCAGGCCGCAGCGCAGCGCGTGCAGGATGCTGGACGAGCCGGTGAGCAGCGCCTCCTCGGTGGCGGCGCCGTCCTCGGCGACCCGCCAGGCGATCGGGCCGCCGGGCAGCCGCAGCGAGACGATGAAGTCCAGGGCGCGCCGGACGACGGGCCAGATCCACTCCAGGAAGGCGTCGTCGCCGGTGCTGAGGTGGTGGTGCCAGACCCCGACCGCCACGTAGGCGCAGAAGTTGCTCTCCTTGGCCCGGTCGGTGACGACGCCGTCGGTGTAGGCGGCGTACCAGGAGCCGTCCGGGTTCTGGTTGGCCGCGAGCCAGCGGTAGGCGGCCTCGGCGGCGGCGTGCTCGCCGGCCGTGTCGAGGGCCATCGCGGCCTCGGTGTGGTCCCAGGGGTCCAGGTGGTGGCCGGCGAACCAGGGTATGGCGCCGTCGGGGCGCTGCTCGGCGAGGATGCTGCGCACGGTGTCGGCGGCCTGCTCGGCGTCGAGCACGCCGTCGAGGAGCAGCACCTCGGGGACGGCGGCGGTCACGCCGCGCCGCCCGGGGCGCGGTTCGGCTTGGAGGCGTACGCGACGAAGCTCTTGCCGATGACCGGGTTGAGCGCCCGCTCGGCGGCCTTGGTGAGGGTGCTGATCACCGGGGTGCCGACGATGTCCCAGACCAGCAGCTGGTGGTAGGCCTTGACCGGCAGCGCCTTGTCGTTGTTCACGCCGACCGCGCACTTGATCCACCAGTACGGCGAGTGCAGCGCGTGCGCGTGGTGGGTGCCGTACGGTTCCAGGCCGGCGTCCTTGAGCTTGTCGAGCAGCTCGTCGCCCCGGTAGATCCGGATGTGGCCGCCCTCGACCTCGTGGTACTCGTCGGACAGCGCCCAGCAGATCTTCTCGGGCAGCCAGCGCGGCACGGTGACGGCGAGCAGGCCGCCCGGCTTGAGGACGCGGAACATCTCGTTGAGCACGCCCTTGTCGTCGGGGATGTGCTCCATCACCTCGGAGATGATGATCTTGTCGAAGTACTCGTCCTCGAACGGCAGGGCCAGCGCGTTGCCCTCCATCGCGACCGCCGACGCGCCCTCGGGGGCCTCACCGGCCTGCTCCATCGCCGCGAACCACTTCTTGACCTCGGCGATCTCCTCGGTGTTCTGGTCGAGGGCGATCACGTTGGCGCCGCGGCGGTAGCACTCGAACGCGTGCCGGCCCCCGCCGCAGCCCAGGTCGAGCACCCGGTCGCCGGGGGCGAGCGGGAAGCGCGAGAAATCGACGGTCAGCACTGCAGGACTCCCATTCCTATTGCTACCAAGCGTCCTTGACGCTTCGTCACGCTTCGTCGGGCGGCGCGCGCCCCGGGGCGGCGCTCCGCGTCGGCACACCCGGCCGGGCTGCCGACCCGACCCCGGCGGCTAGGCCACGTACCGCCAGCCCGGCCCGGAACGGGCCCGGGCGCCGACGCCGGTGGCGATCGCCGCGCGGTAGGCCTCGGCGGTCAGCTCGGCGGCCCGCTCCCAGGTGAACCGGGCCAGCACCCGCTCCCGGCCCGCCGCGCCGAGCGCGGCGCGCAGCTGCGGGTCGTCCAGCAGCCGGCCGAGCGCCGCGGCCAGCGCGTCCGCCTCGCCCGGCGGCACCGCCAGGCAGGTCTCCCCGTCCGGTCCGGCGACCTCGGGGATCGCCCCGCCGGTGGTGGCGACCAGCGGGGTGCCGGTGGCCATCGCCTCGGCGGCCGGCAGCGAGAAGCCCTCGTACAGCGACGGGACGCAGGCCACCTCGGCCGAGCGGTACAGGTCGACCAGCTCCTGGTCGGTCAGGCCGCTGCGGAACTCGATGTGCCCGGCCAGCCCGAAGCGGCGCACCGCCTCGGCCACCGGCCCGTCCTCCTTCTGCGGCTTGCCGACCACCACCAGGTGGGCGTCCCGCTCGGTACGGACCTTGGCCAGCGCCTCGACCAGGAAGACCAGGCCCTTCAGCGGGACGTCGGCGCTGGAGGTGGTGACGATCCGTCCGGGCACCCGCTCGACCGCGTCCGAGGGCGACCAGAGCCGGGTGTCGGCGCCGATCGGCACCACCGAGATCGCGCCGGGCGCGGCGCCCAGGTGCTCGGCGATCTCGCGCTGCGAGGTGCCGGAGACGGTGATCACGTGGTCCAGGCGGGCGGCGACCCGGCGCTGCATCCGGGTGAAGGCGTACCAGCGGCGCAGCGAGAGGCGCTTGAGCCGGGTGGTGGCCGCGTCCAGCTCCAACTGCCGGTCCACGGTGATCGGGTGGTGGATCGTGGTGACCAGCGGGAAGCCGTGCCGGGCCAGGCCCAGCAGGCCGTAGCCGAGGGTCTGGTTGTCGTGCACCACGTCGTAGCGGCCCTTGTGGGCGGCCAGGTGGCGGCGGGCGCGCAGCGAGAAGGTCAGCGGCTCGGGGAAGCCGCCGGTGCGCATGGTGGCGAACTCCAGCGCGTCCACCGGGCCGCGGAACTCGCCGCGGGCCGGGGTGCGGAAGGGGTCGTCGGCCCGGTAGAGGTCCAGGCTGGGCAGCTCGACCAGGCGCACCGAACCGGGGCCCTCGACCTCGTCCAGCACCGGGTAGGGCTGGGCGCCGATCACGTCCACGTGGTGGCCGAGCCTGGCCAGCTCACGGGAGAGGTGCCGTACGTACACGCCCTGACCGCCGCAGAAGGGGTCCCCGCGGTACGACAGCAGGGCAATCCGCAGCGGCTGCGCGGTCATCCTGGGCCCTCATCTCTAGCTGCTATCTGTGCTGCCGGTCGCTAAAGTAGATCAGGTTTCAGTGGATGTGGAACTCGTCATCGACCACGTGAACAATGAGAGACCTCGAAGATACCGGCCCGTAGCTTTTCCTCAGGTGTCAGGGCTGGTGATTCCCGCCACGCCGACCCTGCCGACCATGTGAGCACACCGCCACTCTCGCCTGCCCGGGAGCACCTTTGCCGCCGTCGACCGAGCCCCTGACCCCGACCCCCGTCACGCCCCGGCCCGGCGAGCCGCCGCTGACCACGCGGCAGGCCGAGCGCCGGCGTCGGATCCTGCGGGCCGCCACCGCGCTGGCCGCCCGGGGCGGGTACGAGGCGGTGCAGATGCGGGAGGTCGCGGAGAGCGCCCAGGTCGCGCTCGGCACGCTGTACCGGTACTTCCCGTCCAAGGTCCACCTGCTGGTCGCGGTGATGCTGGAACAGCTGCAGGGCCTGCACGAACACATCCGGCGCCACCCGCCGACCGACGCGGAACCGGCCCTGCGGGTCGCCGACACCCTCACCCGGGCCTTCCACGCGCTGCAGCGCGAGCCGCTGCTGGCCGAGGCGATGGTCCGGGCGCTGTCCTTCGCGGACCGCTCGGTCGGCGCCGAGGTGGACCAGGTCAGCGTGGCCACCGGGCAGCTCATCCTGGACGCGATCGGCCAGTCCGGCCCGCCCAGCGAGAGCCAGCGCGCCGCGGTGCGGGTGATCGAGCACACCTGGCACTCGGCGCTCGTCGCCTGGCTCTCCGGGCGCGCCTCGATCGCCGAGGTCCGGGCCGACCTGCGCACGGCGGCGCGGCTGCTCACCCTGCCGTGACCGCGGCGGGGCACCGCGGACCGTCGCCCCGGCGACGCCGGAGAGCCCTCCCACTGGAACCTGTTCCTGCTGCGGCGCGGTGGTCCGCCCGCTCCGGCGGTTAGAGTCGACGGGCACCACAACTCCATCCCGCTCCTCCCCCGGGGGAAGCCGGTGGGAATCCGGCACTGACCCCGCAACCGTGAGCCCGGCCCTTCTGGTCGCCGGACGAGTCGGAGCACCCGGGGCGGGGCGAGCGGCCGGTCCGGACGCACGCGCCCGGAACCGTCGAGGACTACGGAACGGCCCGCCCGGGCCACCACCGCTCACCGAAAGGCACCACCGCACCATGCTGACCGCCGCCCGCCTGGGCGCCGCCGCCCTGTCCGCCGCGCTGCTCGCCGGCGTCGCCGCCGGACCGGCCCTGGCCGACAGCCCCTCGCCGACCCCGGCCGCCGCCCCCGACGGCCTGTACGGGAAGAGCGACCCGACGTACGACGGCGTGTGGCGGCAGTCGCTGGCGCTCACCGCGCTCTCCGCGGCCAAGGTCACCCCCGCCGACTCGGCGGTCGGCTGGCTCACCGGCCAGCAGTGCGAGGACGGCGGCTGGCCCTCCTACCGGGCGGCCGGCACGGCCTGCGACCCCAAGACCGAGGACAGCAACGCCACCGCCGTCGCCATCCAGGCCCTGGTCGCCCTCGGCGGGCACCAGCCGGCCGTCGACAAGGGCGTCGCCTGGCTCAAGGCCAACCAGAACGCCGACGGCAGCTGGGCCTACAACCCGGGCAGCCCGGGCGACGCCAACTCCACCGGGCTCGCCGTCAACGCGCTGTTCGCCGCCCGGACCGACCCGGCGAGCGTCGCCAAGGCCGGGCCCGGCGGTGCCGGCAAGAACGCCTTCGACGGCCTCGCCCGCTTCCAGCTCGGCTGCTCCGCCCCCGCCGACCAGCGCGGGGCCTTCGCCTACCAGCCGGACCCCGCCACCGGCGCCCTCGCCCCCAACGCCCTGGCCGGCGGCCAGGCCGCGCTCGCCGCCGCAGGCGGACACCTGCCGGTCGCCAACTCGGTCCGCGCCGACGCCGAGCCGAAGCCCCTCGCCTGCGCCGACGGCTCCGCACCCACCACCGTCCCGCACGCCGAAGCGGGCGAGGCCGTCGGCGCCTACCTCGCCGCCCAGCTCACGAGCGGCGGCAACCACCTCACCCTCACCACCCCGGGCGCCGCCCCGAGCCCCGACTACACCGCCACCGCCTGGGCCACCCTCTCCCTCATCCAGAGCGGCCACCCCGACCAGGCCACCGACGCCGCCGACTGGCTCGACGCGCAGGAGGCCACCTGGACCAAGAACGGCACCGACGCCGCCGCCACCGCCACCCTCCTGCTGGTCGCCCAGGCCGACCACCGCCCCACCGCCGACCTCACCGGCAAGCTGACCGCGCTCGGCCCCGCCCCCAAGGCCACCGCCCCCGCCACGGACGAGGCCACCCCGGCGAAGAAGGAGAACGACGGCATCGGCCAGTACTGGCTCATCGGCATCGGCCTCCTCGTCGGCATCGGCGGCGGCCTCCTGCTCAGCCTCCAGCGCAAGCGCAACCCGAACCTCTGATGCTCCCGACCCGCCACCCCCGGCCCGCCCGGCCCGGAGCGGCCGCCACCGGCGGCGCCACCCCGCGTCGCGGGCGGGCGCGCGGGCGCCTCGCCGTGCTGCTCCTGCCGCTGCTCGGGGCGCTCCTGGTGCTCGCCGGCGCGGCGCCCGCCGAGGCGGCCGGGTACCGGTACTGGTCGTTCTGGCGCGGCGCCGACGGCGGGTGGGCCTACCAGCAGCAGGGCCCGGCGATCGCGGTGCCGCCCGACGGGGCCGTGGACGGGTGGCGGTTCGCGGTGAGTCCGGACGGCGGGCAGGACGCCGCCAGGCCGCGGACGGCCGGGAGCTTCGCGGACATCTGTGCGCAGACCCCCGCGCAGGACGGCCGCAAGCGGGTGGCCGTCGTCCTGGACTTCGGGACCGCCGACGACGCCGGACCGGCCGCCGGGGCGGTGCCCGAGCCGCGGACGGCGTGCGCCGTCGTCGCCCCGCGCGCCACCTCGGCCGAGGTGCTGGCCGCCGTCGCGCCACCGCTGCGGTACGACACCAACGGGCTGCTGTGCGCCATCGCCGGGTACCCGACGGCGGGCTGCGCCGACCAGGTCGGCGCCGCGGGCGCGGCCGCACCGGCCGCCGGCGGCACCTCCCCCGCCCACGGCGGCGGCCCGGACATCGGGCTGATCGCCGGTGGCGCACTGGTCGCCGTCCTCGCCGGCGGCGCCGTCCTGCAGGCCCGCCGCCGCCGCAACCCGTGAACCCCGCCCAGGCCGCACCCGATCCAGGAACGTCTCCGTGAGCAGCACCGCCCGCAGCACCCGGCCGCCCACCGGCCCCCGCCAACTGCACCCCGGCGCCTGGTGGTTGTGGGCACTCGGGCTGGGCGCGGCGGCCACCCGCACCACCAACCCGGCGATCCTGCTGCTGCTCTGCGCCGTCGCCGGGTACGTGGTGGCGGCCCGGCGCGGCGACGCGCCCTGGTCACGGTCGTACGGGGCGTTCCTGCGGCTGGGCCTGCTGGTGCTCGGCATCCGGCTGGTGTTCGCCGTCTTCCTGGGCTCGCCGATCCCCGGCACCCACGTGCTGTTCACGCTGCCCGAAGTGCCGCTGCCCGTCTGGGCGCAGGGCGTGCGGATCGGCGGCCGGGTGACCGTCGAGGGCCTGCTCGCCGCGCTGTACGACGGGCTGCGCCTGGCCACCCTGCTGGTCTGCGTGGGCGCCGCCAACTCCCTGGCCAGCCCGGCCCGGCTGCTGCGCACCCTGCCCGGCGCGCTGTACGAGGCGGGCGTGGCGGTGGTGGTGGCGATGACCTTCGCGCCGAACCTGGTCGCGGACGTCCGCCGGCTGCGCGCCGCACGACGGCTGCGCGGCCGTACGGACAAGGGCGTCGCCGCCGTGCTCAGCGTCGGACTGCCGGTGCTGGAGGGCGCGTTGGAGCGGTCCGTCGCCCTGGCCGCCGCGATGGACACCCGGGGCTTCGGCCGTACCGCCGACGTCCCGCGCCGGCTCGCCCGGGCGACGGCGGCGCTCACCCTGACCGGACTGCTCGGCGTCTGCCTGGCCGCGTACGGGCTGCTGACCGCCGGCGGCGCCGGCTGGGCGCTGCCCGTGCTGGCGCTCGGCACCGCCGCCGCCTTCGCCGGACTGCTGCTCGGCAGCCGACGGTCCGTCAGGACCCGCTACCGGCCCGACCCCTGGGTGCTGCCCGAGTGGCTGACCGCCGGCTCCGGCGCCGCCGTCGCGGCCCTCACCGCCTACCTGGCCACCCGGGACCCGGCCGCCTTCGCCCCCACCGTCGTCCCGCCGACCGTCCCCGCGCTGCCGCTGGCCGCCGTCCTGACCGTGCTGCTCGGCCTGGTACCGGCGTTCGCCGCCCCGACCCCGCCCCGGAGGGCATCGTGATCACCTTCGAGCAGGTCTCCGTCCGGTACGAGGAGTCCGCCGCCCCCGTCCTGGAAGGCGTCGACCTCACCGTCCCCGAGGGCGAACTCTGCCTGCTGGTGGGCCCGTCGGGCTCCGGCAAGTCGACCCTGCTGGGGACGGTCAGCGGCCTGGTCCCGCACTTCACCGGCGGTGTGCTGCACGGCCGGGTCACCGTCGGCGGCCGGGACACCCGCGAGCACCGGCCGCGCGAACTCGCCGACCTCGTCGGCACGGTGGGGCAGGACCCGGCCGCGCACTTCGTCGCCGACACCGTGGAGGACGAACTCGCCTACGGCATGGAGTCGCTGGGCCTGCCCGCCGACGTGATGCGCCGCCGGGTCGAGGAGACCCTCGACCTGCTCGGCCTCGCCGACCTGCGCGACCGCGCGCTCGGCTCCCTCTCCGGCGGCCAGCAGCAGCGCGTCGCGATCGGCTCGGTGCTCACCGTGCACCCCCGGGTGCTGGTCCTGGACGAGCCGACCTCGGCGCTCGACCCCGGCGCGGCCGAGGAGGTGCTGGCCGTCCTGCAGCGGCTGGTGCACGACCTCGGCACCACCGTGCTGATGGCCGAGCACCGGCTGGAGCGGGTCGTCCAGTACGCCGACCAGGTGCTGCTGCTGACCCCGGGCGCGCCCCCGGTGCTGGGCGAACCGGCCGAGGTGATGGCGCACTCGCCGGTGCACCCGCCCGTCGTCGGCCTCGGCCGGCTCGCGGGCTGGCGGCCGCTGCCGCTGTCGGTGCGCGACGCGCGGCGCAAGACGGCGGCGCTGCGCGCCGAGCTGGACGGCCGCGCACCCGCCGACGTGCCGGGCCCCGCCGGCGAGCCCGTCGCCGTCGGCCTGCCCACCCCCGCCGGTGAGCCCGTCGCCGTCGCCGGGCCCGTCGCCGTCGCCGACCGCCTCGCCGTCCGGCGCGGCCCCGTCCAGGCGCTGCGCGGAGTCGACCTGGCCCTGCGGCCCGGCGAGATCACCGCCCTGATGGGCCGCAACGGCGCCGGCAAGTCCACCCTGCTGGGCAGCCTGGTCGGCCTGCACGCCCCCGCCTCCGGCAAGGTCGAGGTCGGCGGCCGCGCCCCGCACCGCACCCGCCCCGCCGAACTGATCCGCAAGGTCGGCCTCGTCCCGCAGGACCCGCGCGACCTGCTGTACGGCGAGTCGGTCGCCGCCGAGTGCGCGGCGGCGGACACCGACGCCGGCGCCGCCACGGGCACCTGCCGCGCCCTGGTGGAGCGCCTCCTGCCCGGCATCGCCGACACCGCCCACCCGCGCGACCTCTCCGAAGGCCAGCGGCTCACCCTCGCACTCGCCGTCGTGCTCACCGCCCGGCCCCCGCTGCTGCTGCTCGACGAGCCGACCCGCGGCCTGGACTACGCCGCCAAGGCCCGGCTGGTGGAGATCCTGCGCGACCTCGCCACCGAGGGGCACGCCGTGCTGCTGGCCACGCACGACGTCGAGCTGGCCGCCGAACTCGCGCACCGCACGGTGATCCTCGCCGAGGGCGAGATCGTCGCGGACGGGCCGACGGCGGAGGTCGTGGTCTCCTCCCCCGCCTTCGCCCCGCAGGTCGCCAAGGTGCTCGCGCCGGGGCCGTGGCTCACCGTGCGGCAGGTCGCGGAGGCGCTCGGCGCATGAACCGTCCCGTCCCCCTCGGTCGCCGGTCGGTCGCGGTCCTCGCCCTGACCTCGCTGGTCGGCGTCGCCGCCTTCGGCTGGCCGCTGCTCGCCTCCACCAAGTCCGCGCTGGTCGGCCACTCCACCGACGCGCCCTGGCTGTTCGCCCTCCTCCTCCCGCTCCTGCTCGCCGTCGTCGTCGCACAGATCTCCGAAGGCCGGTCGGCGGGCGGCGGCGCCCCCGGGCTGGACGCCAAGTCCGTGGCACTGCTGGGCGTCCTCGCCGCGACGGGCGCGGCGCTGCGCCCGCTCGGCGCGGGCACGGCGGGCCTGGAACCGATGTTCTTCCTGATGGTGCTGTCCGGACGGGTGCTCGGGCCCGGATTCGGCTTCGTCCTCGGCTCGTTGTCGATGTTCGCCTCCGCCCTGCTCACCGGCGGGGTCGGCCCCTGGCTGCCGTTCCAGATGCTGGCGATGGGCTGGGTCTGCCTCGGCGCCGGGCTGCTGCCGGGGGCCTCCCGGTTGCGCGGGCGCCGCGAACTCCTGCTGCTGGCGGGGTACGGCGCGGTGTCGGCCGTGGCGTACGGCACCGTCATGAACCTGCAGGGCTGGCCGTACGTCGGCGGGCTGGCGGGCTCCATCTCCTTCGTCCCGGGCGACCCGGTGAGCGCCAACCTGGTCCGCTTCGCCGCCTACTGCCTGACCACGTCGCTGGGTTGGGACCTCCCGCGGGCCGCGCTGACCGTCGTCCTGTGCCTCACCCTCGGCACGCCCGTGCTGCGCGCCCTGCGCCGCGCCACCCGCCGGGCCGCCTTCGACGCACCCGTCGCCTTCCGGCCGCCGGAAGGGTGAACCGCCTTTCCCCGCGCGCGCCGTACACCTCCGCCGCACCGGTTCGTCCACGATCATCACCACCGTGATCCGAACCCTCACCCGCACGGCGACCGTGGCCGCACTCTCCCTCACCCTCGCCACGGCCCTCGCCTCCCCCGCCGCCGCCGTCACCTTCATCGGCCGCGACGTCCCCACCACCGCCACCATCGCGCCCGGCCGCACGGGCGCCGTCCCGTGGACGTACCAGAACACCGGCGGCGCCGGCCTGCTCCCGCCCTCCGGCATGACCGCCGTCTTCACCGCCCCGGGCAACACCACCTTCCCCGCGCAGTCCACCGTCCCGACCGAGTACAGCAGCGACGGCACGACCTGGGGCCCCAACAACGTCGGCCTGCGGGGATGCGCCCTCGGCAACGGCAACCGGACCCTCACCTGCGAGGGCTACGGCCGCAACGGCGGCAACAGCGGCTGGCCGGCCAACGGCTACTTCCGCTTCTCCCCGCAGGTCACCGTCGACCCGTACGCCCCGGCCGGCACCACCCTCCCGCGCGGCAACGGCTCGTTCCGCTACACCAACCCGGGGAGCAGCACCGAGTACACCATCACGGACGGCACCCTCAACGTCGCCACCCCGCCCCGGACGTCGACCGCCAAGTGCCTGGACGTCGGCGGCACCCGCTTCAACGCCGACAACGTCCGGGTCTGGGACTGCCTGGAGAACACCAACCAGCGCTTCGTCCTGGACGACGGGAGGGTGAAGGTCGCCGACACCGTCGGCACGGCGCAGGAGATGTGCCTCGACGCCGACTACACCGGCACCAACGGCGACGTCGTCCGCATCTGGGCCTGCGAGAACTCCCAGGCCGCACGCGCCAACCAGACCTGGCTGCTGCGCCGCGGCGCGCTCGTCCTGCAGCGGACCGCCGGCAGCGGCGAGGAGATGTGCGTGGACGTCGGCTCGTACCGCACCAACGGCGACACCGTGTTCCTCTACGGCTGCGGCGCCACCAACCCCAACCAGCGGTTCGTGGTGGACCGCGGCTTCATCGAGGTCCGCGACACGCTCTGAGGCCGTCCGTTTGTAGGGTGAACGTCCCCGTACACCGCAGCAGAACGGAGTCCCCGAGTGTCCGACGAGCACGAGGACGAGGGCGAGCACGAGGACGAGTCGCCCTGGATCGTCGCGGCGTGCCCGGTCACGCCCGAACTGGCCGCCCGGATCGCCGGGATGGCGGAGCTCGACTGGGAGGACCCGGAGATCACCGAGAAGGCCATGGTGGACGCCGGCTGGCGCTCCACCGGCGACTACCTCGGCGACCTCAACGAGAAGGCGTACACGCCCGCCGGGCACCTGGTGTACGGGGACGACCGCCTCGCCATGCCGTTCGCGTACGAGTACTGGATCCACCCCGACGGGGCGTGGACGGAGGACTTCTGGGCGGAGCAGCCCGGCTGGCGGAGCGTCGTCGACCCGCCGGCCGGGGCCTTCGACGCCCGACTGGACGCCGTGGCCGGCCACTTCACGGAACTGCTCGGCCCGCCCGACCACGACGTCACGCACGAGGGGCACCGCTGGCGGTACCGGATCTGGCGCCGGGGAGGCAACGTCCTGGTCGTCGCGCCGGGGCTCGACGGCTTCTCGTACTCGCAGTTCGAGCACGCCTACGTCCAGATCCGCCCGCTACCCGCAGACGCGCCGCTGCCACCCACCGACGAGTTGCCCGACTTCCTCACCTGGTGAGCACCGGCCGCACCGCTGCCCGGCGAACCCGACCGGCCGCCCGCACATCCCGTCCCGCCCGGGGCACTCGTGCCGGCGCGGCCCGTCGGCTGCCACGCGTGGCGCCGGAACGGTCGGCATCGCCGCGACACGTGCTGCCGGAACGGTCGGCACCGCCGCGATCCGTGCCGCGAGGATCGCCCCCACGCTGCGGGTGACCCGTTCCGGCAAAGGGGCGGACAGGATCCCGGTCAACGCCTCGTGCGTCCAGCCACCCGCGAGCAACCCCTCCACCCGCGCGGCCTGATCGGACAGCGGCTTCCCCGCCAGCGCCATCCGGGGCTCCCGGCGCCCGAGGTCGAGCAGCAGCGACATCCCGGCCGTCACCTTCTCGGGGGGACGGACGGAAGGTCGTTCCGCTTCCTTGACCTTGGGTTCCTTGGACGGGCTTCCCGCCTTCCCGCCGCCCACCGCCCCGGTTCCGGGCACCCCGGCGGCCGGAGGTGCGGGAAGCGGCGGCGGAATCGTGTGAACCGCCTTCCCCACCAGTGGCTCCTCATGAACGGACACCACCGTCCGGACCTGCCCCGTCACCGGATCGCGGTGCGTCCGCCGCACGTAGTGCCCCGCCGCCTCCAACTCGCGCAGCGCCCGCGCCACCGTCGTCCGACCCTCCACACTCTTCGCCGCGAGGGTGCGGACGTCTTCGCGGGCGCCGTCCGGCAGGCTGAGCAGGTAGCCCAGGAGGCCGCGCGCCGCCCAACTCAGCGAGTGCTTGCGGATGACGTGGCCGTTGTCGAGGATCGTGTACCCGGGGGCATGCCGGGGGATACGATGAATCTGCATTAGGGAGGCTCCTGGCTCCTGGTGCCATTCCCCGGGGTGTTCCAGCACCGCCGGGGCTCTCTCATTGCGCAGTGTTCACCCTAGCGGCCTGACGCGACGTCAAACCTTGACTCCCATCACCCGTTCGGGGGGCGCACGCTCACCCCACCCCGCGCGCACCACCCCGCTCACCCTCCGAACACGACGCCCAGGTGGCTGCGGCACACTGAGTTCCGGAAGCCTCGACGGGCAGCGGGGCGTCATGCAGCACGCCGAACGGCATCTTCGCTCCAGAGAGGCCCCGAAGGACTCCGGGCGCCCTGAAGGGGCATCCGAGCGGCTGCCGCCTCAGAGTCGGCGGGGCGTCCGGGCAAGGCCCTGCCCAAAACCGCAATTCTGTGGTGTCCTGAAAGTAGTCGAATATGGCTCTGGAAGATCCGAGATCCTGGCTCGACACAAAACAGTTCCGACGCACAGCCATGGTGACTCCATGGAGTCAGAATCCTTGAACCGGGCGAGCGTTACGCACTGTGCGTGATGGAGCCGACAGCATGGGCAGACACCTGAGGGATTAGGGCCATGCGTCCGAAGAACAGTGGAAGAATCTATCTCATGCTGGCAGCAGCAGTGACGATTGCGACTGCCACGATCTCCGCCGGATCGGCATCGGCACAGTCAGTCCCGGCGGCGCCGTCGAACCTCAGGGTTACTCCGACGGCAAACAACACGTTTCTCCTCACATGGCAGGACAATTCGAATAACGAAACCGGATTCGAGATCACCGACGGAATCTCGTTCCGCCTTGCCGGCGCAAACGCGACAGCGGACAACTGGCACGTGACTCCGGCTACGTACAAGTGCTTCCGGGTTCGCGCGTACAACGCTGCGGGCGCCTCGGCGTGGTACCCGAGTGCCGCACCGTATTACGTCTGCGGAACGACTCCTTCATAACCCACTGAATGCCGCGTTTCCGAATGTCCGAAGTCACCGATTCGGGTGGCACAAGAGCACGCCCTTCAGCGCGCCCCGGGCCTGCGAGCCCGGGGCGCGCTCCCGGAGTACCCCGTCAGCCGACCACGCGGTCCACTGCGCGAAGGCCATCATCGACCGGTCACAGGACGTTGCGAGGGTCAGAGCAGGCCCTTGGCCTCGTCGCCGGCGGGGTAGGGGTCCATGACCGCGACGTCGAGGGGCTCGGCGAGCGCGTCGGTGATGGCGGCGGCGATAGCGACCAGGGTGTCGCCCGCGCTGTGGGCGTCCAGGGCGGCCTGGTCGGCCCACTTCTCGACCACGGTGACGC
Source organism: Kitasatospora sp. NPDC101447 (assembly GCF_044767225.1). NCBI lineage: Bacteria > Bacillati > Actinomycetota > Actinomycetes > Kitasatosporales > Streptomycetaceae > Kitasatospora > Kitasatospora sp. NPDC101447. The sequence continues at coordinate 72,637 of NZ_JBIWNL010000007.1, read as the reverse complement.
GGTCGGGGCCGGCGTGGACGGCGTAGAGCTCGCAGCCGTCCTCGGCGTGGACGGCGGGGATGTGCTTCTCGAACGCGGCGAGGACTTCGTCGCGCCGGCCGGGCTTGGTCCTGATCGTGGCGATGACAACGGGCATGTGAATCTCCAATGGTGTCGAATGATCATGTTATTGGTAGTGATCCACGGGAGGTCCGGCCGAACGGCGGGAAGCACCCCGATCGTCAGTCAGGGAGGCACAGTTGAGCGAGATCGTCCTCATGTCCGACCCGAAGGTGTCCGCCGTCGCGGTCCGGGAGTGCGGTGAACGACTCCTGGACGTGCGGGGCGGCAGCGGCCTGCTCGTCGACGAGCGCAAGCAGGACGGCACCGGCGCGTTCACGCACCTGCGGGCCGCCGTCCTCGACCGGCTGCTCGACGCCCAGTCGCGGTTGCCGGACGGACTGCGGCTGCTGTTCGTGGAGGGCTACCGGCCGCCGGAACTCCAGAGCCGCTACTTCGACGAGTACGCCAACGAGTTGCGGGCCGCGAACCCCGGCTGGCCGGACGACCGGGTCAGGTCGGCTGCCAGCCGCTACGTGTCGCCGCCGGAGATAGCGCCGCACAGCGCGGGCGCCGCCGTCGACCTCACCCTCGTCGACGCCGACGGCCACGAACTCGACCTCGGCACCAGGGTCAACGCCAGTCCGGAGGAGAGCGCCGGGGCCTGCTACACCGACGCCGACGGCATCGGCGCCGAGGCGCGGGCCAACCGGCGGCTGCTCAGCGCGGTCCTGACCGGCGCCGGGCTGGTCAACTACCCCACCGAGTGGTGGCACTGGTCGTACGGGGACCGCTACTGGGCGCTGGCCACCGGAGCGCCGTCCGCCCTGTACGGCTCCCGACGCCTGTAGAACTTGCAGGCCTTCAGGTCTCAGGCCCTGCGGTCCTCCGGTCCTCCGCCTCGAAGCGTAGGACCGGAGGGCCCTGCGCCCGATGCCCGACCGACCGTCACCGGCCTACCGTGCTCGGCATGGAGATTCCCGAGCACCACAGGCAGGCCGTCATCCCGCACATCGTCGTCGACGGCGCCGCCGCCGCCATCGACTTCTACGGTGCCGCGTTCGACGCCTCCGAGCTGTTCCGGCTCGACGGCGAGGGCGGCCGGATCGTGCACGCCGAGATCCAGGTGCACGGCGCGACGCTCATGCTCGGGGACGCCGAGGCGCCGTTCGCGCCGCCCGGCACCGGCGTGCCGTCCGTCATCCTGCACGTGTACGTCCCCGACGTGGACGCGCTGACGGAGCAGGCGGCGGCCGCGGGCGCCGAACTCCTCTCCCCGCCGGCCGACATGCCGTACGGCGCCCGGCAGTCGATGCTCCGCGACCCGTTCGGGCACGTGTGGATCCTCCTCACGCCGTCGGCCTGAGCCGGCAGGGCAAGGAGTCAGCCACCCGTCCCCGTGCGGGCGCCGTACTTGCCGCCGCGGGAGGCGAGCTCCTTGATCACGACCCCGGTGCGGCCGCTGACGTGCACCCGCCGGAGGGTGTCGTCGCGACGGGTGAACTGGCCGACGGCGTTGTCGCGGCCGAGGGTGACGGCCCGGGCGACGTAGCGCGGGGTGTACGACACGGGGGCACGGCCGGTGATCAGGCGCGCCACGTTGTCGACGGCGTGGGCGGCCTGCGGGCCGGCGAGGGCGCAGGCGAAGCGGGCGCCGGGGACGGCGGCGCAGTCGCCGACGGCGAAGATCCGTTCGTCGTCGACACTGCGCAGCGACGCCTCCACGACCGCGCGCCCGTCCCCGTCGACGGTGAGGCCGCTGCGGGTCGCGAGGTCGGGGACGCCGGACACGATCGCCCACAGGGTGAGGTCGGAGAGCAGCGACAGGCCCGACCGCAGGTGCACGGCACCGTCGCCGACCTCCGTCGCACTGTCGTCCACGATCTCGACCCGCAGCCGCTCCAGCCCGGCCCGGACCTTCTCGTTCGCCCGGTCGGTGAAGGTGTCGCCGACCGCCGGCCCGACGATCCGCACCTTCAGGTCCGGCCTCGCCCAGGCCACCTCGGCGGCCGTCTCGATCCCCGTGGCACCACCGCCGACCACCGTCACCGTGCGGCCGGCCGCCAGCGCGGCGAGCGCGACACGGGCCCACTCCGCGCCCTCCCAGGTACCCACCGGGACGGTGCCCGGCAGCGGCCGCACCGTGCTGCCGACGGCGAGGAACGCCCAGTCGAAGTCGAGGCGCGTGCCGCCGTCGAGGACGACGCAGCCGTCGCCGATCCGGTCGACGGCGCCGACCTTCAGCACGGCCCCGTTGCGCAGCATCGACGCGATGGGCGTCGCGGCGACGGCCGTCCCGGCGACCTGCTGGTGCAGCCGTACGCGTTCCACGAAGTCGGGGCGGGGGTTGACCACCGTCACCTCGGCGGCTTCTTTCACCTTCCTGGCGACCCGGTTGGCCGCGAGCATCCCCGCGTACCCGGCGCCCACCACGACGACCTTCATCTCGGGAATCGTCCTCATCTCGGCCTCCTGCCGTGTGCTCGTCGGCATGGAGATGCCGACGGGCCGGGAGCCGTGACACCTGGCCGGCGTGGCGCAGGTCACACGGCGTGCCGTGTCACGGACCGGCGGGGTCCGGCGTCCTGTGGGAGGCGCAGCCGAACCAGAAGCACCAGCGGCACCGAGGCACCAGAGGGAGAGACCATGAACAGCGAGGACGGCCGCCGTCCCGATCCGGCCACCGAGGCGTTCGTCGCCCACCGCAACCTGCTGTTCACCGTCGCCTACGAGATGCTCGGCTCGGCGGTGGACGCGGAGGACGTCTTGCAGGAGACCTGGCTGCGCTGGGCGGGCGTCGACCTCGACACCGTCCGCGACCACCGCGCGTACCTGGTCCGGATCACCACCCGGCAGGCGCTCGGACGGCTGCGCACGCTCGGCCGGCGCAAGGAGTCGTACGTCGGCCCGTGGCTGCCCGAGCCGCTGCTCACCTCGCCCGACGTGGCCGACCAGGTCGAACTGGCCGACAGCATCTCGATGGCGATGATGATGGTCCTGGAGACGCTGACACCGACCGAGCGGGCGGTGTTCGTGCTGCGCGAGGTGTTCGCCCTCGGCTACGACGAGATCGCGGAGGCCGTCGGCAAGACGCCGGCCACGGTCCGCCAGATCGCCCACCGGGCGCGGGCGCACGTGGCGGCACGCCGTCCGCGCGGCAACGTCTCGGCGGACCAGGCACGGGCCGCGATCGCGGCCTTCCAGCGGGCGGTCGAGACGGGCGACCTCCAGAACCTCCTCGACCTCCTCGCACCGGACGTCGTCCACATGAGCGACGGCGGCGGCATCAAGACGGCCATGCCGCGGCCCACCGTCGGGGCCGAGCAGGTGGCCCGGCTGCTCGCCAGGGGCGTGGCGCTGTGGGGCCCGGTGGCGACGGCCGAGTCGACCCAGGTCAACGGGCACCCGGCGCTGATCCTGCGGGTCGACGGGGAGATCGACCTGGTGGTGGCCATGCGGCTCGACGAGGGGCGGATCACCGGCATCTACGCGGTGCGGAACCCGGAGAAGCTGACGCACATGGAACGGGAAACGGCGGTGAGCCTCTGATTCTCGGGGGCTCGGGGACTCCGGCCCTGCGGGCCCCCGGGCCACCGACTCACCGGGCGCGGCTGCGCAGCACCGCGAGCGCCGCCGCCCCGCACGCCAGCGCCGGAAGCAGCATCGCCACCGCGACCGCGCCGCCCCCGCCGACGGCGGCGCCCCCGCCGACGAACGCGCCCGTCACCGCCACGCCCAGCGTCGCACCGACCTGCCGGACGGCGTTGAGCAGGCCGCCCGCCGCACCCGCACGGCCCTCCGGCGCGGTCGTGACGACGGCGGTGACCAGCGCGGGCAGCGCGAAGGAGACCCCGAAGCCCGCCAGCAGCAGCCCCACGGCCAGCAGCGGGTACGGCGTGCCGAGCGACACCGCCAACGCGAGGACCGCGCAGCCCGCCGTCAGCAGTGCCAGCCCGCCCAGCACCGGCCGCCACGGGCCGACCCTGGCGACGATCCGCCCGGTGAGCAGCGGGTTGAAGCCCGGGGGCAGCGTCATCGGCAGGAACGCCACCCCGGCCAGCGTCGGGGACAGCCGCAGCTCCTGCTGCAGCAGCAGCGGCAGTACGAACAGCACGCCCAGCAGGGCGAAGTTGACCACGCCGCCCGCCAGCAGCACCGCCCCCGTGCCTTGGGCCCGCAGCACGTCCGTCGGGAGGACGGGCGCCGGGCTGCGCCGCTCGCGCCGTACGAAGGCCACCAGGGCCACTGCCGCAGCCGCCCCGGACCACGCCGCGTGCGACCACCCGGAGTCGCCGAGCGCGATCAGCGCGTCCGTGAACAGCGCGAGCGTCGCGCAGGCGGCCAGCTGGGCCGGCCAGTCGATGCGCCGTTCGCCGCGCGGGCAGTGCACGGCCCGTCCGGCCACCAGGGCCAGCACCAGCACCGCCAGCGGGACGTTCACCAGGAACACCGCCCGCCACCCGGCGAGGTCGACCAGCGCACCGCCGACCATCGGCCCGAAGGCCATCGCGCAGCCGCTGACCGCCGCCCACACGGCGACGGCGCGCGCCCGCTCCGCCGGCTCCGGGTGGAGACGGGTGATCAGCGCCATGCTCGCCGGGACGCAGGCCGCCGCCGCGACGCCCAGCAGGGCGCGCAGCAGCACCAACGTCGGGATGTCCGGCGCGCACGCGCTGAGCAGCGAGCCCGCACCGAAGGCGGCGATGCCGAAGCGGAAGGCCCGGTGGGCGCCGTAGCGGTCGGCGGCCGCCCCGGCCGACAGCAGCAGTGCCCCGAAGGCGACGCTGTAGCCGGTGACGGCCCACTGCAGTCCGGCGGTCGAACTGCCCAGCGAGGCAGCCAGATCGGGTTCTGCGACGGAGAGCACGGTGGTGTCGAGCAGCACCATGAAGTAGCCGAGGGCGATGCCGAGCAGGGCGCGCGAGCGGGCCGCCGTGGCCGGCGTCGCGGGCACGGCCGGCGTCGCGGGCACGGCCGGCGTCGCACGCGCGGCCGGCGTCGCAGGGGCGACGGGAGGGACGGGGGAGGTCATCGGGGTTCTCCTGATCGACGAGCGGAAGCGCCCCCACCCTGGCCGCGCCACCCCCGTCCGCTCGACCGCCGGAACCGCATGCGGCGTTCGGATTTTCCGAACGCCCCGGTGCGACTCCGCGCACGCCGCGGTACAACTCCGCACACCCACCCGTACGCTGTCCCGCAGCACCGGGAGCAAGGCGTCCGGAAGCCGGGGAGTCCAGGGGAAACCAGTGGAACTACGTCAGTTGCGCGTCTTCGAGGCCGTCGTCGCCCACCGCACCGTCACCGGCGCGGCCGTGGCGCTCGGGCTCGCCCCGTCCTCCGTCTCGGAGCAGATCCGCACGCTGGAGCGGAGTCTGGACACCGAGTTGTTCGAACGGGCACCGCGCGGCATGACCCTCACGTCGGCCGGGGAGCGGCTGCTGCCGTGGTCCCGGAGGCTGCTGGACCAGGCCGAACAGGCGCGGCGGGAGGTGGTCGCCGCCCGCGCCCGGCTGCGGCTCGGCGCGCTGGAGACCATCGCGGCCACCCACGTGCCCGCCGTCCTGGCCCGGCTCGCCGAGCGCCGGCCCGACCTGGAGATATCCCTGCACACCGACACCGCCCGGGACGGCCTGCTCGGCGGGGTCGCGGCCGGGGCGCTGGAGGCGGCACTGATCCTGGACACCGCCGGGCCGCTCGGCGAACTCGGCTTCTACCTGCCGCCGGCCCCGCTCGACCACGTCGACCTGCAGGACGTCCCGCTGGCCCTGGTCGCCGCCCCCACCGACCCGCTCGCCGACGCCACCGCCCTCACCCGCGAGAGCCTGCGCGGTCGGCGCCTCCTGGTCAACACCCCCGCCTGCTCCTTCCACCTGGCCGGCGAGCGACTGCTCGGCCACGACCTCGACCGCGTCCGCACCGGCGGCGTCGCCGTCACCCGCGCCTGCGCCGAACAGGGCCTCGGCATCGCGCTGCTGCCCGAGTTCGCCGTCCACGACCAGCTCGCCGCCGGCACCCTGGTGCGCCTCCCGCTCGATCCCCCGCCGCTGCACCTGCGCCTCGTCTGGCGGGCCGACCGCGAGACCGTACCCGGCCTGCGCGAGGTCCTGTACGCAGTCTCGGCATGAGCCCCCGGCGCCATGAGCCCGCCTCATGGGCGCGCAACGCCATGAGCCTGTGTCATGGGCCCGCGTCGCCATGAGCCTGCCTCATGGGCCCGCAGCGGCATGAGCCCGCGTCATGAGCCTGCCCGCCCTGAGCGCGACCTCAGCCTGACCCGTCCCCGCCCCCTCAGGCCGGGGCGTCGGCGAGCCAGTTGCCGTGGAAGCCGAACGGCACCCGGGCCGGGAGGTGCACGGTGGCGACCGGCGGGACGGCGAGGTCGTCGGCGTCCAGGACGACGAGGTCACTGCGGTCGGTGCGGGCGTCATGAACGTACGTCATGAGCCATCCGGGTGAACCGGCTGAACCGGCGCCCGGGCCGACCGGCGTTCCCGTCCCCACCGGGACGAACACGGCCTCGCCCGGGGTGCGGCCGGGGCCGAACTCGTGCGCGGTCGAGGCGCCGGTGCGCAGGTCGTAGCGGACCAGTGCGTCGCCGCAGGTCACGTGGCCGAAGTCGGCGCGGTGGCCGACGAGCCGGTCGTCGATCCGGGGGAACTCCCCCGGCCGGTCGTCGCACTGCTCCTCGGTGACCGTGCCGGTGCGCGGGTCGACCGTCCACTTCCACAGGACGGCCTGCCGGGCGCCGTCCACCGCGCCGTCCGCGGTCCGCCGCCACAGCTCGGGGTAGCGCATGGCGTGCACCACCACCGTCCCGTCGGGCGCGTCGTGGGCGTTGAGGACGTGGAACACGTAGCAGGGGTCGAGGTCGAACCAGCGCACCGGCCCGTACGGGTCGTCCCGGCGCAGCAGGCCGAGCCGGGCGCCGTAGCCGTCGTCCCAGCGGTAGGGCATGGTGCGGCCGACCAGGCCGAGGTCGAGGACCACCGGCAGGTCCAGCAGGACGACGTGCCCGGTGGTGAGGGCGAAGTCGTGCATCATCGTCGGCCCGGGCACCTCGATCGGCCGGCTGATCACCAACTCGCCGTCGGCGTCGGCCCGGTGGTAGGTGAGGTAGGGCTCCTCGACGGCGGCGCAGCCGAAGAAGTGCAGCTCGCCGGTGTCGGGGCAGGCCTTGGGGTGGGCGGTCATCGCGGTGCGCAGCCGTCCGCCGAAGTCGTACGGGCCGACGGTGTCCAGGCCCCCGGTCAGTTCGTAGGGCAGGGCCGTTTCGACGAGGGCGAGGGTGCGGCCGGCGTGCCGGACGACGTGGGTGTTGGCCGGTCCGGCGGTGAGGTCGCGGTGGCCGGACTCGTCGTAGGGGCGGGCGCCGTCGGTGAGGCTGGTGGTGCGGACCCAGCGGTTGCGGTACGAGACGGCCCGCCCGTCCTCCAGGCGGACGCCGTGGACCATGCCGTCTCCGAAGAACCAGTGACCGGAGGCGGCGTCGGCCGGGTTGGGGCCGTTGCGCAGGTACCAGCCGGACAGCTCGGGCGGGACGCTCCCGGTGACGTCCACGTCGTACGCCGTCAGTTCCTCGGTGACCGGCGCGTAGTTGCCCGCGAGGTGGCGCGGGGTGCTCGTGGCCCCGGGGAGGCTCGCGGTGCTCACCGGGCACCGGCCTTGGCCTGCACCGCGGCGACGTAGCGGGTGGTGAACACCATCGGGAGGGCGAACCCGGCGGCCTGGACGACCGTGGCGGCCGTCGAGTGGCCCTGGCCGGCGTGGGCCATGACCGCGAGGACGGCGGCGGTGGCCACGAAGGCCGCGGCCCACACGGCGGTGATCACGGTGTTGGTGCGGACGAAGGGCTTGAGGCCCCACACCTCACGGGGCGTGGTCCGCTTGGCGATGCCCAGGGTGAAGGGCTTGCCGATGAGCAGCGAGACGGCGGCGATCAGCGCCAGGGTGCCCGAGGAGAGCGCCGCGGAGTAGTCGTGGACGGCTGAGTCGTGGTCCGCGAAGGCGACCGCCGCCAGGGCGGCGAAGTAGGCGGCCGAGCCGAGTTCGATGATCAGCGCGTCGAACCCCGCCCCGCTCTTGCGTTGCTGGGCGATGAGCGCAACCGCCACCGCCAGGCCGGCCAGTGCGGCCCACTGCCACTGCGCGGACGGCAGGACGGCGAACACGATCCACGGAAGGAACGAGCGTACGTACGACATTGCGGAGGTCCCCCTCGACATTCCAGTTTCGACATGTCAAAAGTAGAAGTTCCATGCCTGACATGTCAACAGTGGAATGTAGGATGGTCGACATGAGCCTCCGACACGCCCTCCTCGGCCTGCTGTCCGACCGCCAGGCCAGTGGATACGACCTGCTCAAGACCTTCGACACGTCCCTGGCAACCGTCTGGCCCGCCACCCAGAGCCAGATCTACACGGAGCTGTCCAAGCTCGCCGACGCCGGACTCATCAGCGTCGCGGCGGAGGGCCCGCGCGGCCGAAAGGAGTACACGCTCGCCCCGGAGGGCCTCGCCGAACTGCGGCACTGGCTCACCGAGACCACGCCCCAGCGCAACACCCGCAGCGACATCCTGCTCAGGGTCTTCTTCCTCGGCGTCCTCACCCCCGGCCAGGCCCGCGACTACCTCACCGGCCTGGCCGACCTCTCCGCCCGCGAACACGCCGACCTCGCCGCCCTGGCCGACACCATCGACTGGGGCGAGGACGGCCTCTCCGTCCACGGCCGGATCGCCCTGGAGTACGGCCTGCGCTTCAACGCCATGCGCCGCGACTGGGCCGAATGGGCCGCCACCCAGATCAAGTGACCCCAGCCCCAACCCTTCCCGCACTACGGCGAATCGGGGCCCCGGCAGCCGGCAACCGCCCACCCCGCCACCACCGCGGGCAGTCGGAAAGCACTTCGGGCCCTCCCCCACCAGGGGAAGGGCCCGAAGGACGAACTACCGACTACCGACCACCGCCGGCAGGTACCGACTCAGGCCCCCTTGGGCCCGGCCGACTGGACGACCTCGAAGGACCACAGCGTGGAGCCGGAGGCGGCCGGCCGCTTCGGGGCCTCGCCCTCACCGCCGCCCTGGTGGGCCGACTTCATCGGGCCCTCCATCCACGCCTTGAAGTCCTCCTCGCTGCGCCAGCGGGTGTAGACCAGGTACTGCTCGGTGCCCTCGACCGGGCGGAGCAGCTCGAACCACTCGAAGCCGTCCGAGTTCTCCACCGCGCCGGCCCGCGAGGCGAAGCGCTGCTCCAGCACCTCGCGCTGCTCGGCCGGCACCGTCAGCACGTTGATCTTGACGACGGACATGCCGCTCCTTACTGGTCCGCCGGGGCCCCGCATGCGGCCGCCGGCTCGGTCACTGCCAGCAGTCTCCTACACCTCACACCGGGCGGGCCCGCCTCCCGCCACTCAGGCGATCCATGCCGGGAGGACGCGCTCGGCGTCGCGCGGGGCCATGGCGCAGGCGCCGTCGGGGGTGACGGCGTCGGGGTTGTAGGCACGGGAGGGCGAGGTGGAGGCGACGACGGCGGTGAAGCCCTCGTCGGTGGTGATCCGGCGGGCCTCGCCGGCGGGGAGGACGAGGGTGTCGCCGGCGGCCAACACGCCGGTTTCGCCCGCGAGTTCCACCGTGGCGGCCCCGGAGAGGAAGGTCCAGATCTGCTCGGCGTCCATGGCGTGCAGCGGGCCCTGGGTGCCGGGTCGCATCTCGACCCGCCACAGCGCCAGCGACGTCGAGCCCTGGGTGGGCGAGGCGAAGGTGGTCATGACGGCGTTCGGGGTCTCGGAGCGGCGGGCGTCGGAGAGGCGGATGACGGGCATGACGAAGGAACCCCCTAATATGGACAATGAAGTTGTCTATATGGTCAATGAGGTTGTCTATCGTGTCAAGTGAACCCGCCCCGCCCGGCTTCGAGCTGCCGCTGCGCCTGCTCCTCGCCTTCCGGACGATCATCGACGAGCTGCACGAGCGGATCGCCCGCGAGGGACATCCGGACCTCCGCCCGATGCACGGCTTCGTCTTCCAGGCGATCGGCCCGCACGGCACCACCGCCGTCGAACTCGGCCGCCGCCTCGGCGTCTCCAAGCAGGCGGCGGGCAAGACCGTCGAGAATCTGGAACAGCTCGGCTACGTCGAGCGCGGCAGCGACCCGGCCGACGCCCGCCGCAAGGTGGTCCGGCTCACCGACCGGGGTGTGGACTGCCTCGCCCGCTCGGCCCGGATCTTCGACGAGCTGCGCGCCGAGTGGTCCGCCACCCTCGGCGAGGAGGAGCTCCGGCGCCTGGAGGACGGCCTGCGCCGACTCGCGCCCGGCGACCCGTTCCGCCTCGACACCCCGCGCTGGTTCGGCTCGCCGTGAGCCTGCGGAAGCGCCGGATCCGGATGCGCACCGTCCACCTGGACAGCGGGCCCGGGACGCGGCCCCACCCGGCCGCGGTCAGAACGACCGCCCCTCACCCTGGTACGGCGGCTGCGGCCCGACCGGATCGGGCCGGTCCCGCAGGTCGGCACAGAGGGCGGAGCTGAGCCTGGTCAGCAGCTCGGCGAGGTCGGCGTACTGCTGCTCGTCCCAGTCCTCCAGCAGGTCGGCGAGTTGGGTGCGCCGGGCGGCGACCAGCCGCAGCGCGACCTCCTCCCCCGACTCGGTGAGCCGCAGCGGCAGCCCGCCGGACCGCGCGGCCAGCCCCCGGCCCTCCACCTCCCGGACGGCCGCCTCGACGACGGCGATCGGCACGATCCGCCGCTCGGCCAGTTCGGCCGGCTCGACCGAGCCGTGCTGGTGCATCTGCAGGAGCAGCCAACTGGAGGCGGGCAGCAGGTCCAGCCCGGCGGTGGCGGTGATCCGCCGGAAGAGGTCGCGCCGGGCCTCACGGGTGCTCAGCACGGACAGCGCGCGGGCGATCTCGTCGAGGGAGCTGCGCTCCACCGGGTTCAGCCCGATGGACTCGCTCAGGTCCGGTGCGGTGACGGTGGACCGCAGCTTCTGCTCGCGCAGGAAGAGCGACAGTACGAAGGCGACCGCCGCGACGGGCACCGCGTACAGGAAGACGCGGGTGATCGACTCGGCGTACGCGTGGTAGACCGCCGCCTGGGCGTCGGCGGGCAGCCGGGGGATGACCCTGGGGTCGGTGGTGACCGCCTCGGGCTGGAGGCCGGGTGGCAGCGGCACCCCCGCCAGGGCGTCGGCGAGGCGGTCCCGCAGCCCGCTGGCGAAGACCGTCCCGAAGATGGAGACGCCGAAGGAGGCCCCGATGGAGCGGAAGAAGGTCGCGCCCGCGGTGGCCACGCCGAGGTCCTCGTAGCCGACCGAGTTCTGCACGATCAGCACCAGGACCTGCATCACCAGGCCCAGCCCGAGGCCGAAGACGAGGAAGTAGAAGCTCGTCTCGGCGGTGCTGCTGTGCTCGTCGAGCCGGGAGAGCAGCAGCAGCCCGACGGTCGTGACGGCCGTTCCGGCGATCGGGAACGCCCGGTAGTGGCCGGTGCGGGCGACGACCTGGCCGGAGCCGATCGAGGTGACCAGCATGCCCAGGACCATCGGCAGCATGTGGATGCCGGACATGGTGGGCGAGACCTGCATGACCACCTGCAGGTAGGTCGGCAGGTAGGTGAGCGCGCCGAACATCGCGAAGCCGACCACGAAGGAGATCACCGCGACCAGGCTGAAGGTCCGCGAGCGGAACAGCCGCAGCGGCAGGACCGGCTCCACCGCCGTCCGCTCGACCTCGACGAAGGCGACCAGCAGCACCAGCCCGAGCACGCCGAGGCCGACGATCTGCCAGGAGCTCCAGGCCCAGGTGGTGCCGCCGAGCGAGGTCATCAGCACCAGGCAGGTGGCGACGGCGGCGATCAGGGCGGTGCCGAGGTAGTCGATGCGGTGCTCGCGCCGCACCTCCCGCCCGTGCAGCACCGCGGCGATCACCACCAGGGCGACGACGCCGATCGGCAGGTTGACGTAGAAGACCCAGCGCCAGCTGAGGTGGTCCACGAACAGTCCGCCGAGCAGCGGCCCGAGCACACTGGTGACGCCGAACACGGCACCGAACAGGCCCTGGTAGCGGCCGCGGTCCCGGGGTGGGACGAGGTCGCCGACGATCGCCTGGGAGAGCACCATCAGCCCGCCGCCGCCCAGCCCCTGCAGCGCCCGGAAGGCGATCAGCTCGCCCATGTCCTGCGCGATCCCGCACAGGACCGAACCGAGCAGGAAGATCACGATGGAGGCCTGGAAGAAGCGCTTCCGGCCGTACATGTCGCCGAGCTTGCCCCAGAGCGGGGTCGCGGCGGTGGCGGCCAGCATGTAGGCGGTGACCACCCAGGAGAGGTGGTCGAGTCCGCCGAGGTCGCTGACGATGGTGGGCAGCGCCGTGGAGACGATGGTCTGGTCGAGGGCGGCGAGGAGCATCGCCAGCAGCAGCGCGCCGATCGGCACCCAGAGGTTGGGGACGGCGGCCGTCGGCGGGCCGGGCTCGCCCGCCGGGCTCCGGTCGGACGCGGCGGGCGGATCCGTCATGGCGTCTCCGTGGGCATGGCGTCTCCGTGGGGTCGCGGGCCCCGGCTGGCTGCCCGTGCGGATGATCACTCCCAGCTCACCATGCTGGCAGATTCGCCCCGTTTTGTTCCTCCGGATTGAGCCGAACGTAAGCACCGGGGACGTCCACGGCGCCCGGGGCGTTCCCCGGAGGCGATCTCCGGGGCGGTCTCGGGGCGGTGTCGGAGCGGTCTCGGGACGTTCTCGGAGGGGCCAACCGGCACCAACCGGCACAACACCCCCGCGGCGGGTCGGACGCCCCTGTCCACCCTCCGGGCAGTCCTGCATAATCAGGCGCGATCGTGCGCCCGGGCCCCGCCCGGACGCCACCGGAACCGCACACGAGTACGACCCGAAACCGAGGAGGACCGGCCGATGCCGGACCAGCACTGCCCGACGTGCGGCACCGCACGCTCAGCCGGGTGCGGCTGTGTCCCGGACCCGAGCCTCACCGAGACCGCCGTCCTCCCCCACATCGAGGGCCCGCCGCTGGTCCGCCCGTACGTCCCGCAGACCGCCGACCAGGTGGCCGAGGAGGCCCCGGCGCACGCCCCGACCGTGGACCCGTTCGCGACCACCGTGCTGCCGCCCACCGCACCGGGGCAGCCGTTCGCTCCGGGCAAGCCGGTCACCGCGCCGCTCGGGCCGGACGCGGACGCCTACGCGACCACGGTGCTGCCGCCGGTCCACGCCGGGCAGCCCCCGCTCCGCCCGGACGCCGACGCCTATGCGACCACGGTGCTGCCCCCGGTGCCGGCCCCCGGGCCGGGCGCGTACGCGGCCGGGCCGCCGCAGGCCCCCGGACAGCACGCCGGCGGGCACGGCAACGGGTACGAAAACGGGTACGGCGGCAACGGGTACGGGGCCGGACACGAGGCCGAGTACGGGGCCGGACACGAGATCGGCCTGTTCCCCTTCGACAACGCCCCCGCCGGGCCCGACGCGCCGGACACCGGCGGACGGGCCGCGCGCCGGGCGGCCGACCAGGCCGCCAGGAACCCGCTGACCGAGCGCAAGGGGCTGCTCGTCGGCGTCGGCGCCGCGCTGGTGGCGCTCACCATCGGCGTCGCGTACGCCGTGACGCCCTCCTCCGAGCCGGACGCCAAGCAGGCGAAGCCGCTGCCGACCACCACCCTGGCGCCCGCGCCGGTGGACCCGGCCCCCTCGGCGGTCCCCACCGCGACCACGCCGGCGCCGACCAGTGAGGCGCCGAGCCCGTCGGCGACGCCCAGCCGCAAGCCGACGCCGACGAAGACGGCCACTCCGACGCCGACCCCCACTCCGACGCCGACGCCCACCCCGACTCCCACGCCGACCCCCACCCCGACGCCGACGCCCACCCCGACCCCGACGCCCACCCCGCGGGTGCTGCAGGTCGGGATGGTCGGGCCCGACGTCCGGGACATGCAGCAGCGCCTCTACGCCGCCGAATGCGGATTCGTCGACAAGTCGATCATCTCCGGCACCTTCGACGACTGGACCAAATCGGTGCTCAGCAGCTACCAGCGCGAGAACCGGATCAAGGGCGAGAACGGCTTCTACGGTCCCAAGACCCAGGCCGTCCTCTCCGCCGACCCTGGCTGCTGACCCCCGGACCCCCGAAACGGGCGGGGCCCCCCCCACGGCGGGGGGCCCCCCGGGGCCCCGACCCGGACCGCAGCCCGGGCTCGCCCCCACGAAGCCTACGGCCCCCCCCACCCGCCAGATCACCGCACCCACCCCGCAGGTCACCGTC